>NZ_OZ245801.1:707500-1007500 GCF_965228225.1 Reyranella sp.
GACCAGGTCGAAGACGTGGATCAACAGTTTGTTGGCAGTCGAATCGTACTCGACCCAGGCGGTGCCCGGCGTGCAGGTCAGGATGCAGGCGAGGACCGCCAGGGCCGCCGGCTCGCGCAGTTCGAGCGGCACGATGACGAAACCCGACACGCGCCGGTGCTGGCCGGGGAACAGGATCAGCCGCGCGACGGCCACGTTCGAGCGCCAGACGTCGATCAGGACGATCGCCACCAGCTTGGGAATGAGATGCCAGCGCCTGATCCGCGACCGCGGCGGCTGCAGCGCGGCGGTCACGTTGGAGGCCGCGACGCCGATCACGCTGCCCAGCACGAAATGTCCGAGCGTCAGGCCGTTCAGCAGCAGCCACATCGCCAGGAGCGAGACGGCGAGCAACGGATAGGGCACGAGGCGGCTCATTGCAGGCCCGCCTTGGCCGGCGGGACGCGCGGCGCCGACAGCACATCCTCGACATAGGAAGAGGGGGTGAGCACGGAGCGCGCGGTCTCGTCCATGTAGCGCATCACGGGTCCGCCCTTCACGGCGAGAACGAGGGTGAGCAGCAGCAAGGCGACGACGGGGGCCACCTCGACCGCGAGGACCCGCGGCGCGACCGCGTCGACCGGCGCCCAGAAGGCGCGGATGCCGACGCGTGACAGGGTCATCAGGGTCGCGACGCCGGACAGGAGGAGCAGCACGATGAAGGCCCAGTTGGCGGCCGAGAGCCCGGCCGCCGCCCCCTCGCCGGCCGGCGCGAAGAGCGCCGCCAGCAGGGCCAGCTTGGCGACGAACCCGGAAAGCGGCGGCAGGCCGATCAGCAGCAGGGCGCAGGCGACGAAGCAGGCGCCGAGAATGGCCAGGGTGCCGGGGAAACCTATTCCGCCCTCGGTCGCCGTATCTTCCGCATCGGGCTCGGCGCCCATGGTTTCGGCGGTGACGGCGATCAGGTCCGCACCCGGATTCTGGCCCCGCTCGATCAGCTCGATCAGGAGGAAGAAGGCGCTGATCGTGAGGGTGGAACTGGCGAGGTAGAAGAGCGCGCCGCCGGTGACCTGGGTATCCGACAGGCCGATGGCCGCCAGCACCGTGCCGGAGGAGATCATGAGGCTGAAGCTCGCGATCCGGGTCATGGCTTGCGAGGCGAGCACACCCAGGATGCCGAAGGCGATCGTCGCCAGGCCGCCCGCGAACAGGAGCGTGCCGCCGTAGCCCGCGGCGTCGCCGGCCTCGCCGCCGAACAGCAGGGGCCGCAGGCGCAGCAGGGCGTAGAGGCCGACCTTGCTCAGGATGGCGAAGATTGCGGCGACGGGCGGGGCCGCCGCCGGATAGGCGCTGAGCAGCCAGAATCCCAGCGGCCACATTGCCGCCTTCACCAGGAAGGCCATGGCGAGGATCGCCGCGCCGACCTCGAGCAGCACCCGGTTCTCGGCGGCCAGCGCGGGAATCCGCGCGGCCAGGTCGGCCATGTTCAGCGTTCCGGTAACGCCGTAGATCAGGGCGACGCCGACCAGGAAGAAGAACGCGGCCGTCAGATTGATGACGACATAGTGCAGGCTCGCCTGCACGCGCCGCGGCCCCGATCCGTGCAGCAGCAGGCCGTAGGACGAGGCCAGCATCACCTCGAAGAAGACGAAGAGGTTGAACAGGTCGCCGGTGAGGAAGGCGCCGTTCACGCCCATGACGAGGAACTGGAACAGCGTATGGAAATGGTGGCCGACCGTGTGCCAGCGCGCCATCGAGAAGATCAGCGACGCGGTCGCGAGGACGGCCGTCAGCAGGACCAGCATGGCCGACAGGCGATCGAGCACCAGCACGATGCCGAACGGCGCCGGCCAGTTGCCCAGCAGGTAGACGCCGGGCGCGTCGGTATCGGCGGCCTGCAGCAGGGTGATGGCGATCGCCAGGTTCGCCAGGGTGGAGAAGAGGTTGATCAGCCCCTTCAGGAACTGTCGCCGCTCGTCGTAGACCGCCAGAAGCGCGCCCGCCACCAGGGGGAGCAGGATGGGAGCGATGATCAGATGATGTGCCCAGCCCGCCATCACCGCTCCTGCCCGTCGACATGGTCGGTTCCGGTGAACCCGCGGGCCGCCAGCAGCACCACGAGCAGCAGCGCGGTCGTCGCGAAGCCGATCACGATGGCCGTCAGGACCAGGGCCTGAGGCACCGGATCGGCATAGGTCGCCAGGGTGCCCGTGGTCGACGCGAGAACCGGCGGAGCGCCGGAGCGCAGCCGGCCCATGCTGAAGATGAACAGGTTCACTGCCAGCGCGCAGAGGGACAGGCCGATCACGACCTGATAGGTGCGCGGTCGCAGGAGCAGCCAGACGCCGGAGCCGGCCAGGATTCCGATGCAGGTCGCGAGGAGCAGGGCCATCACCCTTCCTCCCGCACGGCCTGGGCCGTCGTCGTTCGCGCGGCGCGCAGTTTGCGGACCGACTGGTGGGCGAGCGCGATCAGCGTCAGCACCGTGGCCCCCACGACCAGGCCGAAGACGCCCAGGTCGAAGAACATCGCGGTGGCCGCGGGCACGCGGCCGATCAGCGGGATATCGAGATACTGCGAATGCGAGGTCAGGAAGGGATAGCCGAACAGCCATGATCCCATGCCGGTCAAGGCAGCCAGCAGGAGGCTCAGCCCGATCCAGTTGACCGGCAGGATGCGAAGCCTGTCCTCCACCCAGGTCGTACCGGAGGCCAGGTACTGCAGGATGAAGGCGGTCGCGAGCGTGATGCCCGCGGCAAAGCCGCCACCGGGCAGGTCGTGACCGCGCAGGAACAGGTAGATCGCCAGCACGATGATCACCGGGAACAGCCACTTCATGATGACCGAGGGCACCAGCAGATAGTCGCCCAGCGTGTCGCCCGCCTTGCGGTCGGGCTCGGCCTCGTCGAAGGCGTTCTGCCGGCGCTGCTGCTGCGGCGAGCCGATATTGTCGGGCGCCGGCCGGAACCGGCGCAGCAGGGCGAAGATGGTGAGGGCAACGACGGCGAGCACGGTGATCTCGCCCAGCGTGTCGAAGCCGCGGAAGTCGACGAGGATCACGTTGACGACGTTGCGGCCGCCGCCCTCGGTGTAGGCGCGCTCCAGGAAGTAGCTGCCGATGGTCTCGGGCAAAGGCAGCACCATCACCGCATAGGCCAATGTCGCCATGCCGGCGCCGACGACGAAGGCGATCCCGAGGTCGCGCGACCGCCGCAGCCGTCGCCGCCAGGGATTTTCTTCGGTCGTTATCTCCTCGAAGCGCTTGGGCAGCCAGCGCAAGCCCAGCAGGATCAGGATCGTGGTCACGATTTCGACCAGAAGCTGCGTCAGCGCGAGGTCGGGGGCGGAGAACCAGGCGAAGGTGATGCAGGTGGCGAGGCCCGCCCCGCCCAGCAGGACGAGGGCAACCAGCCGATGGTACTTGGCCTGATAGGCGGCACCGATCGCGCAGGCGGCGCCGGCCAGCCAGACCAGGGCGAGCGCGGGATCGATGTCGCCTCCCGCCGGCCATCGCAGGCCGAGGCTGCCCATGGACAACGGCACCAGAGCCGCGAGGGCAGCCGCCAGCAGCAGGATCCGAAGCTGCGGCTGAAGGCGGCGCGTGCTGACGAACATCTCGGCCGCCCGCGACCATTTCAGCGACAGCACGACCACGCCGCGCTCGAACAGATGACGGCCGTTCAGGTGGCGCAGAAGCGGCGGCCCTTCCGGGCTGTGCCGCAGGTAGTTCTTGAGCGCCAGGTAAAGCAGCGCACCCACGACGAGCGCCGCGGCGCTCATGATCAGGGGCAGGTTGAAACCGTGCCAGACGGCCAGGCTGAAGACCGGCGTGCGGGTGCCCAGCACGGACTGCACGGCCGTGAGCAGGTAGGGGCCCACGGTCGCCGCCGGAAAGATGCCGACCACGAGGCAGGCCAGCACGAGGAACATGCTGGGGACGCGCATCCAGAAGGGCGGCTCGTGCGGCTCCCGCGGCAGGTCGGCCGGCTTGGCGCCAAAGAACACGGAGTGGATGAAGCGCAGCGAGTAGGTGACGGCGAAGGTGCTGGCGATCACCGCGACATAGGGCTGCGACGTGTCGAGCAGCGAGTGGACATGGGTCTCGATCGCCTCGGCGAAGAACATCTCCTTCGACAGGAACCCGTTGAGCAGCGGCACGCCCGCCATGGCGGCGCTGGCCACCATGGCCAGGGTGGCGGTCACCGGCATGTAATGGAACAGGCCTCCCAGCTTGCGCATGTCGCGGGTGCCGGTCTCGTGGTCGATGATGCCGGCCGCCATGAACAGCGAGGCCTTGAAGGTCGCGTGGTTCATCATGTGGAAGATGGCGGCGACGGCGCCCAGCGGACTGCCGAGGCTCAGCAGCATGGTGATCAGGCCGAGATGGCTGATCGTCGAATAGGCGAGGAGTCCCTTGAGGTCGTGCTGGAAGATGGCGAAGAACGCTCCAAGCACCAGCGCCGCCATGCCCGCGAGCCCCAGCAGCCAGAACCATTCGGGCGTTCCGGCCATCACCGGCCACAGACGCGTCAGCAGGAAGACGCCGGCCTTCACCATGGTCGCCGAGTGCAGCAGGGCCGAGACCGGGGTGGGCGCCGCCATGGCATTGGGCAGCCAGAAATGGAACGGGAACTGCGCACTCTTGGTCAGCGTGCCCAGCAGGATGAGAATGAGGGCCGGCAGGTAGAGAACGTGCGAGCGGATGGCTTCGCCCGAGGCCAGCACCTGGTCGAGATCGTAGCTGCCGACGATCTGACCGATCAGCACGACGCCGGCCAGCAGCGCCACGCCGCCGAAGCCGGTGACGACGAGGGCCATGCGGGCGCCGTCTCGCGCGCCCGCCGTGTGGTTCCAGTATCCGATCAGCAGGAAGGAGAAGATGCTGGTCAACTCCCAGAAGAACAGGAGGATGATCAGGTTTCCGGCGATGACGATTCCGAGCATGCTGCCCATGAAGGCGAGCAGGAACGAAAAGAAGCGCGGCACCGGATCGTTCGGCGACATGTAGTAGCGCGCATAGAGCACGACCAGGAAGCCGATGCCCGTCACCAGCAGCGCGAACATCCAGGCGAAACCGTCGAGGCGGAGCGAAAACCCGAGACCGAGTGCGGGAATCCACTCGGCTTCGCTGCGCAGCACCTCGCGCTCGACGATCGCGGGATAGGCGGAAATCAGCAGGAAAAGGCAGACGAGCGCGACGCCGCCGGCCAGCCAGGCCTCCGAGTTACGCGCGTTGGGGCGGAACGTCGCAGCGAGGAGGCTGCCCACGAAGGGAAGAACGATCAGGATTGTCAGCAGTACGTCGTCGGTCATGAGCCTTGGCGATGCGTATCTGGGGTGTGTCTGCGGCCAACTCTAGCATTTTCGGCTCAAATAGTTCCCTCCGAGACGACTCTGCGCGGACAGACCGCGATTCTGTGCGGCGCGAACAAGCCGATGCAAAGCTGCAGGCCGATCGTGGCGATGCAAGGGCCATGGACGGACGGCGATCGGCCCGCTCCGCGTGTGCGAGGCGTGCACTGTACTTTGGTATAGGGCGCCGCCTGCTCATGTACGATGGCGGTGAGAAGTCATCTGGGCCAACCTTGCGCTGCGTTCACAATCGCAAGGGGACTTCACATGGCTTTCATCACGACGAAGGACGGAACCCAGATTTTCTACAAGGACTGGGGTCCCAAGGATGCGCAGCCCATCGTGTTCCATCACGGCTGGCCGCTGAGTGCCGACGACTGGGATGCCCAGATGCTCTTCTTCCTGGGCAAGGGCTTCCGGGCGATCGCCCACGACCGCCGCGGGCATGGCCGCTCGACGCAGACCGATACCGGCAACGAGATGAACACCTATGCCGCCGACGTCATCGAGCTCACCGACCATCTCGATCTGAAGAATGCCGTCCATATCGGCCATTCGACCGGCGGCGGCGAGGTGGCGCGCTATGTTGCGCGCGCCAAGCCGGGGCGGGTCGCCAAGGCGGTGCTGGTCAGCGCCGTGCCGCCGATCATGGTGAAGTCCGACAAGAATCCGAAGGGCTTGCCCATCGGGGTGTTCGACGGCTTGCGCGCGGCTCTCGCGGCCAACCGTGCGCAGTTCTATCTCGATGTCGCCAGCGGCCCGTTCTACGGCTTCAACCGTGAGGGCGCGAAGGCCCTGCCGGGCACGATCCAGAACTGGTGGCGGCAGGGCATGATCGGGGGCGCGAAGGCGCATTACGATTGCATCGCCGCCTTCTCCGAAACCGATTTCACGGAGGACCTGAAGGCGATCACGGTGCCGACGCTCGTGATGCACGGTGATGACGACCAGGTGGTTCCGATCGCCGACGCGGCCGAGCTTTCGATCAAGCTGCTGAAGCACGGCACGCTCAAGGTCTACAAGGGCTATCCGCACGGCATGCTGACCGTCCATGCCGATGTGCTCAACCCCGACCTGCTCGCCTTCATCAAGGCCTGAGTCGGTCTATCGACATCGATGCAGGATCCTTTCCTGCATCGATGTCACGACCGGGCTCGGCGTCGGTCGTCAGACCATCATCACCTTGCCGGTGGGCAGGTCGTAATAGGCACCCACGACCTTGAGCTTACCGGCCGCGACCATGTCGCCCAGGATCGGCTTCTCGGTCTGCAGGCGGCGAACGTTGGCCTGGACGTTGGCGATCATGGCGCGCTGCTGGAGATCGGCCCCCGGCGTCTTGAGGACAGGCTCGATGCCGGGCTTCATGGCGCGCACGAGGTCGGCGATGTGGCCGGGCAGAGTATTGCCCTTCTGCAGCGCGTCGACCGTGGCGTTCACCGCGCCGCAGCTCGTATGGCCCAGCACCATGATCACCTTGGTGCCGAGCACGGCGGCGCCGTATTCGAGGCTGCCCAGCCCGTCCGGCGTCACGAAGTTGCCGGCGACGCGCACGACGAAGAGTTCGCCCGGCGCCTGGTCGAACGCCAGTTCGGGCGCCACGCGCGAATCTGCGCAGCCGAGAATCGCCGCGAAGGGCGCCTGGCCCTGTGTGCGGGCGACACGGCCGGCGGAGAAATCACGCTCCGACATCTGGCCGGAGGCATAGCGCGCATTTCCTTCCATCAGGCGGGCCAGCGCCGCATCGGGCGTCTCGACCGATCGGGTCGGCTGCGCCAGAGCGGATCTCGACGCCACGGCGCCGAGCGCGGCCGTAACTGCGAGACTACCGATGCCCGAGAACAGACCCCGACGCGACGGACAGAAATTGCACATGCTTCCCTCCCTGGATTGGAGAGTCAGCATACTTTGTGAAGTGTAGAGAGCAAACCAACTCGGTGCATAGCTGAACGAGACAGCGTGACCGCGTTCGTCCGGACGGTGCGCTTGAGCGATGCGCGGACGATGTCATGCTGCACCGCATGGAGGTCCACATGTCCGCCAACGTGCTCGATCGCTTTCGTCTGACGAACCGCACCGCCCTGGTGACCGGTGCACGCCGCGAAATCGGCCGGGCCATCGCGGTGGCGTTGAGCAGCGCCGGCGCGCGGCTCGCGATCCATCATGCCGGCACCGAGGAGGAGCAGGCGGATGCCGCCTCCGTCGTGCGCGAGATCGAGCAGGCGGGCGGCGCCGCGCGCGCATTCGGTCAGGATTTTTCCCTCGCGGAGGCGGGGCACCGGCTGGCGGAGTCCGTTTCGGCATGGTCGCCGGTCGACATTCTGGTGCTGAACGCCTCGATCGAGATTCCGGAATCCTACGATTCGATTTCGCGCGAGAGGTTCGACCGGCAGATCGCCGTCAACCTGCGCAGCCCGCTCGAACTGCTGCAGCATCTCGTGCCGCCGATGGGCCGGCGCGGTTGGGGACGCGTCGTGACGATCGGCAGCGTGCAGCAGGTGAGGCCGCATCCCCAGATGATGGTCTATGCCGGGACCAAGGCCGCTCAATTGAACTGTGTCTGGAACCTCGCCCGGCAGTTCGGCGGGCAGGGCGTCACGGTGAACAACCTGGCGCCTGGCGCGATCCTGACGGCACGCAATCGCGAGCAGATGGCGGTGGAGGGCGAGACGCTCGTGCAGCGCATCCCGGCCGGCCGCCTCGGCCAGCCCGACGACCTCGCCGGCGCGGCCTTGCTCCTGTGTTCGGACGCGGGCGCCTACATCAACGGCGTCAATCTTTACGTCGATGGGGGCCGCACGATCGCCTAGGATCGTCCGTGCACGTCACCAGGGTTCACATGGCCGCCGCTCCCCAACTCCCCCTTTCCGCCGCCGAAACCGACGCACTCAGGACAATTGCCGGAACGATGATTCCCGAAGAGGCCGCCCTCGGCATGCCGGGCGCGGACGATCCGGCCATCTTCGACGACATCGTTCGATCGATCGGACGCGACCTCCCGCTGGTGCGCGAGGCTCTGGCTGCGATCGTGGCCAAGGCCGGCAATGGCTTCGCCGGCCTGGAGCGCAGCGGGCGGGAGGCTCTCATCAACGACTGGTATGCAGTCGGCGGGGCGCCGGCGGCTGCGCTCGGCCGGGTGATCCTCAGCGCCTATTATCGCGACGATCGGGTTCTCGTGGCGCTTGGACACGAAGCGCGGTCGCCGTTTCCGAAGGGCTACGTGCTGGAGCCGGGCGACTGGTCGCTGCTCGACGCGGTGCGCGACCGGCCGCCCTTCTGGCGCGACGATCGCATCGTTCCTGACGGAGAGCGCTGACATGGCCGCCAACGAGAAGGTCGATGTCCTGATCATCGGGTCCGGCGCATCGGGCGCGGCGGTGGCTTGGAGTCTCGCCGAAACCAAGATGCGCATCCTGTGCCTGGAGCAGGGCGACTGGATGAAGTCGACCGAGTTCCCCAGCAACGGCCGCGACTGGGAAGCCAGGCGCTACACCGATTTCGAGATCAGCCCCAACCGCCGCGGGCGCGAGACCGACTATCCGGTCAACGACGACAATTCGCTGATGAAGATCGCCAACTTCAACGGCGTCGGCGGCGGCACCCTGATCTACACCGCCCACTGGCCGCGCATGCATCCTTCGGACTTCAGGGTGAAGTCGCTGGATGGCGTGGCCGACGACTGGCCCGTCGACTATTGGGCGCTCGAGAAGTTCTACGAAGAGAACGACCGGATGATGGGCGTCTCGGGGCTCGCGGGTGATCCCGGCGTGCCGCCGCGTCATCCCCCCATGCCGCCGATCGCGCTCGGCCGGACCGGCACCCGCTACGCCCAGGCGATGAATCGGCTGGGCTGGCACTGGTGGCCGTCGGACACCACCATCGCTACGACCGACTATGACGGCCGGGCGAAGTGCATCAATCTCGGCCACTGCACGCCGGGCTGTGCCCAGGGCGCCAAGGCCAGCACCGACATCACCTACTGGCCGCTGGCACTGCGCGCCGGCGTCGAGCTGCGCACGCGGTGCCGGGTGCGCGAGATCACCACCGACGAACGCGGCATGGCGGCCGGCGCCGTCTACTACGATGCCGATGGCGTCGAGCATTTCCAGGCGGCCGAAGTCGTCATCCTCGCGTGCAACGGCGTCGGCACGCCGCGCCTGCTGCTGAACTCGGCCTCGGCGAAGTTCCCGAACGGCCTCGCCAATTCATCGGGCCTGGTCGGCCGGAACCTGATGCTGCACCCCTGGCCGATCGTGAGCGGCTATGTCGAGCAAACGATGGATGGCGGGCGCGGTCCCATCAACTGCATCTGGAGCAAGCAGTTCTACGAGACCGATCCGTCGCGCGACTTCGTGCGCGGCTACACGCTGCAGTTCGGCCGTGGCACCGGCCCGGCCACGCAGGCCGTGATGGGCGCCGCCTCGGGGCTGCTGCCCTGGGGGCGTGATCACCATCGCCGCTACGCCAAGATGCTCGATCACCGGCTGAGCATCGGCGTCGCCTGCGAGGATCTGCCCGAGGAGCATAACCGGGTCACCCTCGATCCGGTGCTGAAGGACAGCAACGGCATTCCGGCGCCGAAGATCGACTATACGATCAGCGAGAATACGCGTCGCATGATGGAGCACGGCATCGCCCGCGCCGAGGAGATCCTCACCGAGGCCGGCGCTACCGATCTGTATGCCTCGCGCACGGCGCTCAACTATCCCGGCCATCTGCTCGGCACGGCACGCATGGGCACCGATCCGGAGCGCTCGGTCGTGAACGAGTGGGGCCGCAGCCACGACGTGAAGAACCTGTTCATCGTCGACGGCAGCATCTGGGTGACCTCGGGCGGCGTGAACCCGACCTCCACCATCCAGGCGCTCGCGCTCTACGTCGCCGACCAGATGAAGCAGCGCCTGGCGACGCTGTTCGACTGACTGACGCCACGCCGTCAGAAATCAAGAGGTGCGTTGTCGATGACCTCTTTCATGACGAAGAACGTTCTCGTCTGCCGAACGCCGGGCAGGGCGATCAGCTTCTCGCCATGCATGCGGTTGAAGCCCTCGATATCCTTCACCCGGATCTTCAGGAAATAGTCGAAGTCCCCTGCCACAAGATGGCAGTCGAGGACGAATTTCAGCTTGGCGATGGCCTTCTCGAAATCGCCGAAGCTTTGAGGGGTCGAGCGGTCAAGCACGACGCCGACGATCACCAGCGCTCCCCTCTCGACCTTCCTGGCTGCCACCGTCGCCCGGACGCCGCCGATATAGCCTTTGTCGAAGAGGCGCTGCGTTCGCCGGTGACATGTTGCGGGGCTGACGGCGACCAGCTTCGCCAACTCGGCATTGGAGAGCCGGCCGTTGCCTTGCAGGAGACGCAACATCCGGAGATCGATTCGATCGAGCTGTTCGGACATGGAAGGATCTTCCGTAAATGATCGCTTAGGCGGAAAGATTAAACTGAATATTTATCAGTGATATGTCGATTGGCCAAATGCGGCTCAGCATTCGAGAGCACCTTCTAATCCGGTTTCGCTACGATCCGACCATATTGATCGTTTCAGCGGAAGGAACTTCCATGCTGTCCAAGTTCGAGCGGTATCCCCTCACATTCGGGCCGACCCACATAGAAAAACTCGAGCGGCTGTCGGAGCATCTCGGCGGCAAGGTCGAGCTCTATGCCAAGCGGGAGGATTGTAATTCCGGTCTCGCCTTCGGCGGCAACAAGTTGCGCAAGCTCGAGTACATCATTCCCGACGCGATCGCGTCGAACGCCGACACGCTGGTTTCGATCGGGGGCGTGCAATCCAACCACACCCGCATGATCGCTGCGGTCGCCGCGAAGATCGGGTTCAAGTGCCGGCTGGTTCAGGAGAGCTGGGTGCCGCATGAGGACGCGGTCTACGATCGCGTCGGCAACATCATGCTCAGCCGCATCATGGGCGCCGACGTGCAGATGGTCGACGAAGGCTTCGATATCGGTATCCGACGGAGCTGGGAAGAGGCCATCGAGGACGTCAAGGCCAAGGGCGGCAAACCCTATGCGATCCCCGCCGGGGCTTCGGTCCATGAATATGGCGGCCTGGGCTATGTCGGCTTTGCCGAAGAGGTCCGGGAGCAGGAGAAGGAACTCGGCTTCGCCTTCGACTACATCGTGGTCTGCACCGTTACCGGCTCGACGCATGCGGGGATGCTGGTGGGATTCGCCAAGGACGGACGCGAGCGCAAGGTCATCGGCATCGATGCGTCCTTTACGCCGGCCCAGACCAAAGCGCAGGTCCTCGAGATCGCACGCAGCACCGCCCGGCTGGTCGAGCTGGGCAGGGACATCGTCGAGGACGACGTCGTGCTCATCGAAGACTATGCCTATCCCGTCTATGGCGTGCCGTCAGAAGAAACCAAGGAAGCCATTCGCCTCTGCGCCCGCCTCGAAGGGATGATCACGGATCCCGTCTACGAGGGCAAATCGATGCAGGGCATGATCGACCTTGTCCAGAAAGGCTATTTCCCGGCGGGCTCGAAGGTTCTCTATGCCCACCTGGGCGGCGCCCCGGCTCTCAACGGATACGGCTATGCATTCAGGAATGGATAGCATCCCGTGGGCGCGCTGATCCTGTGCACCTTCCCGGCGGACAGGGCCGATTTCCGGAGGTGGATCCTCGACCGCGTCGTCGTCCTGGCCGCCACGAGCGAAGCCGGCATCAAGTTCGTGGGAACGGAGCAGGGCGAGGGAGTTCGCTCGGCCATGAGCACGGTCGGCGTGCAAGTTGCGAGTGTGACGCGCGCCAGGTCGATCTTCTCCGAATGGCGATCGGATGAGAGTTACATCCGTTCGGCCGAAGTCAGACTGCTGCTGATGGAGGTAGTTGGTGGTGGCGAATATGCCGGCGCGCTGTTCCCTTGACGAGTCCCGCGCGCGAGCCGGCAGGAGCGGGCTTTCGGCGGACATCGATCTGCATGCCGAGGGCAAGGGAACCGGCTTTGTCCGCGTGCCCCATTCGGTTCACCGCTCCGCGTACGGGTGGATCCCGGTCCCGATCGTGCGGATCCGCAATGGCGAAGGTCCGACTGTCCTGCTGGTGGCGGGCAATCACGGCGACGAGTGGGAAGGCCAGATCGGGCTGGGAAACCTGATCCGGCACATCGAACCTGACGATATCCGGGGACGCCTGGTCATCCTGCCCTCCGCCAATTTCCCGGCCGCCCTGGAGGGCCGCCGTACGTCTCCGATCGACCAGGGCAATCTCAACCGCGCTTTTCCCGGGGATGCCCACGGCACCATCACGCAACAGATCGCCTATTGGATCGAACATGCGCTGCTGCCAGGCTGTGACTATGCCTGCGACTTCCACTCGGGCGGCAGTTCCCTGATCTACGTTCCAAGTGCCCTGGTCGCTCACCATCCGGAACCCGCAATTCTGGAAAAGACCATCGGCCTGGCGAAGGCTCTTGGCGCACCCGTGACCTTCATCTCGAGGGCCCCTGGAGGCGATCGTGCGTTCACGTCTGCCGCGTCCCGTCAGGGCGTCGTCGCGTTGACGACCGAACTGGGCGGTGGAGGCTTCGTTACGCCGCAGTCTCTCTCCATTGCGGAGCAGGGCATGCGCCGGGTGCTGGCACATGTCGGACTGCTGCGGGGGGCGGTCCCTCCGCCTGCCTCAACGCGGCTGATGGAAAGCCTCGGCAACGACTACTACGTCTATGCCACCGAAGGCGGTCTGTTCGAGCCTCTGGTCGAGTTGGGCGAGGAAGTGAGCGCTGGTCAGCCAGCAGGTCGAATCCATTTCCACCACACGCCGTGGCGCGAACCGGCAGTCGTCGCATTCCAGCGGTCGGGGCTCGTGATCTGCAAGCGAGTGCCGGCGCGTTGCGAGCGCGGCGACTGTCTGTTCCAGTTGGCGACGACCACAAACGCCGACTAGCCGACTTTAGAAGCCCGCCACCGGGACGCTCGCCGGCCCCGGGCGCCGGGCCGCGGTCAGATGCCTGGCCTCTGCCTCGCGCCCGGCGGCCAGGTACGCCCGGAGCAGCGTCGCTTCCACCAGGTCGCCCTGCGCGCGGCTGCCGCCGATCCGTTCACGCTCGGGCAGCATCGGCTCGATCAGGCGGATCGTCGTTGCATAATCTCCGCGCTGGTAGGCCGCGAAGGCGCGGGCTACGGCGGGGATGACGGATCCGGAAGGGTACCGGCCGGCGCGGGCCAGCTCCTCGATCGCTGCGACCCAGTCCTCGAGCGCGGCATCGTCGCCGGTCGCGGCAAGGGTGAGCCCGACGTGCCAGTCGGCCAGCGACATGCCGGGGCGCGGCAGCTTCTCGCGTGCATAGTCCTTGAGCTTCGCCCAGCGAGCGGCATCGCGCGGATGGCCGGCCAGTTCGGAGCGCCAGAGGAAGGACGCCGAATCGGAGAGCTTCTGGTGAACGGCGCCGCGATGGTCGTCGGCGCAGAAGGCGTCGCCGTAGAGGCGCAGCCCGCCTTCGAGGTTGCCGGCGTGCAGTTCGAACAGGCCGAGGTGCCAGTTGAGATGGCCGAACAATCCGCCGCCGCGATCGTAGATCGGCAGCCAGTCGCGCAGAAAGGCGATGCCGGCGTCGCGCTCGCCGGTTTCGTAACAGAGATGGGCGAAGGCATGCGCGCCATAGCCATTGCGCCGGTACCGGGCCAGGGACCGCTCGATCATCGGGCGCGCCTCGTCGTGCCGGCCGATCTCCGACAGTGCCATCCCGCGATGCCCCTCGAACCACCAATCCTCGCCATAGTGCGGGGCGAGCCCGTCGAGGAAGTCGGCAAGGTCCTGCTCGCGTCCCGAAAGCCCCGACATGCCGATCAATCCGCCCTGGTTGGCGGCCAGGCTGAGCACCAGCGCGTCGCGCGGCCAAGTCTGCACGTGGGCGCGCAGCGCGGCCAGCGCGGCGGCCGGCTGGCCGGCGAACAGTGACCGAAAGACCTCGGTCTGGCTCCGCTCGCGCGCCGAGACGCCCTCGGCGAGCGAGGAGGCCAGGGCGAAGTCCGCGCGCATGGCCTCCAGCTTGCCGGCGAGCTGTGACGCCCGGGCCCGACCGATATAGGCCAGCGCAAACGCCGGATCGGCGGCAATGGCGCGATCGAACGAGGCCGCCGCGCCGGGATAGACCGTCAGCAGCAGGTCGACACCTTCGACATAGGCATCGCGCGCGGTGACGTTCGCGGTGGAGAGGGGAAGGCCGTAGCGGTCTGTCAGCATGTCGTCACCAGACTCCGTCATTGTCGACCGTCACCGTGCGTCGGCCGGGAAACGCTTTCAAGCTTCCGGCAGGGCGGAAGACGTCGCATTGTGAGATTGGTATCGGGCAATCGCCCTGTTGCTCAAGGACGTATGCAATGGACTTCCTGCCCAATCTGGTCGGTCTCGCCACGATGCACCTTCTCATGGCCATGCTGCCCGGACCGAACACCGTGGTGGTCGGGTGGTATTCGGCGACGCGCTCGCGCAGCGATGGCCTGAAGGCCGTCGCGGGCGTGGTCGTCGCCTCGCTGCTCTGGGTCGTGCTGGCCATCGGCGGCGTCGGGGCCCTTCTCCTCGAGGCGGGATGGCTCTATCGGGCGCTGCGCTTCGTCGGCGCGGCCTACCTGATCTATGTCGGCGTGCGACTGTTGCGGGCCGGGCTCGGCCCGCAGGGGAGCGCACAGGGAGCAGCGCCGCAGCTGGCGGGGCGCAGCCCCTTCATGGCCGGCGTCATGACCACGCTGAGCAATCCGAAGTCGGCGGTGTTCTGGACCAGTGCCTTCCTCGTGGCGCTGCCGCCGCATGCACCGGGCTGGGTCTATCCCACGATCGTGGCAATCGTCGGCGTTCAGTCCTCGATCTGGTACGGCACGCTGGCGCTGTTCTTCTCGACCGGGGCCGCCCGGAAGCTCTACCAGCGCCTTGCTCGTTACCTCGACCTGCTTGCCGGCGGTGTCATGATCGCTTTGGGGCTCAAGCTCGCGGACGAGCTGCGGCGCGAGGTTTTCATCAAGGCCGCGTCCTGACGGTCGGCGCGCTCTGCCGACGTGTGAATGTCCGATGCGACGTCATCTCCGCGTCCTTGTCGTTCTCGCCCTGACCCAGATCGCCGGGTGGGGCATGATCGGCATCCTGCCGGTGATTGCGCCCAAGGTGGCGGCGGCGTTCGGCATTTCCCTGTCGACCGTGTTCCTCGGCACGTCGGTTATGTTCGTCGCGATGGGACTCGCTGCCCCCTGGGCGGGCCGGGCGTTTCGCCGCTTCGGATCGCGGGAGGTCATGACCGTGGGCGCCGGCGGGATCGCTCTCGGCCTGTGCCTGCTCGCGCTGTCTCCGAACCTCGCCGTCTTCGTGATGGCGTGGGGAGCGATCGGATTGGCCGGCGCCCTGTTCCTGACCACCGCCGCCTATGCCTACATCGCGTCCTATTCAGACGATCGGGCGCGCAGTCTGATCGGCACGCTGATGCTGGTGACGGGCCTTGCCGGCAGCGTCTTCTGGCCCGTGACCGCGTTTCTCGAAGATCTGGTGGGGTGGCGCGGCGTCGGCCTCACCTATGCGGCGATCATGGCTCTGGTGGTCTGTCCACTCGTCCGGTTCGGCCTGCCCGCGATTGAAGTTGCGATCGACACGCGGCCCGCTGCGGGGCGACTGCACAAGGGCCGGGTCTTCGTCCTGATGGTGGCCGCCATCGCGCTCAACAGCTTCGTCACCTTCGGCATCGACGCAGTGGGAATCCAGCTCCTGAAGGCGATGGGCATGGACCTCGCCGGCGCCGTCGCCATCGCCTCGCTGCTGGGTGTCTTCAAGGTCGGCGGGCGGGTGATCGACCTGCTGGGCGGGCGGCGATGGGACGGCCTCTCCACCGGGCTCTTCGCGGGGGCGATGATACCGATGGGGCTGGCGGTCGTCTGGATCGGCGGCACGGGAACCTTATCCGTCGCCGGCTATCTCGCGCTGTTCGGACTGGGCAGCGGCGCTTTCGCCGTGGCACGGGCCACGATGCCGCTCGTCTTCTTCCAGAAGGCCGACTACGCCGCGGCGATGTCGACCATCGCCCTGCCCATGAACCTGATCAACGCCCTGGCGCCGCCCGTCCTGGCCGGCCTCCTGTCCGGCATCGGTGCGCAGGCGACCTTTGCGGTTCTTGGCGGGCTGAGCGTGACCGCTCTCGCTATCCTGATGCTGCTGAACCGTATGAGGTCGGCTCCTCAATCAATCTAATGGCAGTTTGGCCGTTTGACGGTCATGCACAACGAGCGACTAATGCGCCCTGCTGCGCCGGGTTTGAGTAGTGACTTGTAGATGCAGAGACAATCCTCGATCTCCCCTGCTGAAAGGCACTGAAGTGCAGAAGGAAAGGCGCTAAGCGAAATAACATCGCCGGTCAGGTTGAGGGCGCGCGCGCCGACCCGCGTCCCGGCATGGAGATAGACGGCGTCGGGCTCAAGTCCGAGGAATGCACCGATACGGTGCGAGAAATCGTAGATCGCAAGTTCGCCGATGCCGCGCAATGATCCTATCTCGCTCGTAACCAGGTGATGCACCTCGTCGAAAGACTTTGCGCGGCGAAGACTTGCCGACATCCCTTGTAATCGCTGCTCGGCTGCTTCCAGCACGCGTCTCGTAATCCGACGTTGGTGCGGATGGCGCTTGCCGTGAGCTGTGCGTGATAGTGCGGCTAATCGGATGGCCTCGCTCAAGGAAGGCTGCGTCTTGTAGTACTTCATCTCCGCGGTAGCATGGGCACGAAAGCGCGCAATATAGTCGCTGGAGATGGTGGCAAGGGTCATGGTTCGTCGTCCTCGACTTCCGGTCCCCGAAAGCTTCGCTGGCGGCGAACGATGTTCGCAACATCGAACGTATACATGTCTATGCAGCCCGCGCCACGTCGGCCGCGGCCAGCACCATCGACGCGCATTTCTCGCCGATCATGATGGTGGGCGCGTTGGTGTTGCCCGAAGTGAGCGTCGGCATGATCGAGGCGTCGGCGACCCGCAGGCCGGCGATGCCGTGGACGCGCAATTCGGAATCGACGACGGCGCGCGGATCGTTGCCCATCTTGCAGGTGCCGACCGGGTGATAGGTCGTCTCGGCCGTGTTGCGCACCCATTCGAGAAGTTCGGCATCGCTCTGGAGATGGGCGCCGGGGGCGATCTCCTGGCCGGTGACTTCCTTGAGCGGCGAGGTCGCCATCAGCTCGCGGCCCTTGCGCAGCACGTTCACGATGCCCTTGCGATCGTGTTCGGTCGACAGGAAGTTGAAGCGGATCGCCGGCGGTTCGGCGGGATCGGCCGACTTGATGTGGACCGAGCCGGTGCTTTCGGAGCGCAGCACGTTCACGTTCATGGTGATGCCCTTCTGGGCCGAGACGCGGCGTTCCTTGCCGACCATCTCGTAGAGGAAGGGCGCGATCGAGATGGTGGCGTCGGGCGAGTCGAGCCCCACGCGCGTGCGGAAGTAGAGCCGGATCGGCACCGCCGTCGAGGCCAGGAAGCCCTCGCGGAGCACCGCGTACTTCAGCGCCTCGCGGGCCAGCCGCCAGCCGCGCGCATTGTCGTTGAAGGTGAGGTTCTTGCCCGTGATCTCGAACTTCATGCGTGGCGAGTAGTGATCGCGCAAATTCTCGCCGACGCCTTGCAACTCGTGTACCGGCGCGATGCCGAGCGCGCGCAGCCGCTCGCCCTGGCCGATGCCGGAGAGTTCGAGGAGCTTGGGCGAATTGATCGAGCCGCCCGAGACGATGACCTCGCGCGTGGCGCGGGCTTCGTGCTTCACACCATTGATGGAATAGCGCACGCCGACACAGCGCCGGCCTTCGAGTATGAGGGACTCGGCGATGGCGCCCTGGTCGACCTGCAGGTTGGCGCGGGTGCGGGCGGGGTCGAGGTAGCAGAAGGCGGTGCTCTGGCGTCGGCCCTTGGTGATCGTCACCTGCGACATGCCGATGCCTTCCTGCGAGGCACCGTTCTGGTCGGGATTGTAGGGCAGGCCCATCTTCTCGGCCGCCGCGATCATCTTCTCGAGCAGCGGCACCTTGTTGCGTGGCGTGTGGGTGACGGGAAGGATTCCGTCGCGGCCGCGGAACTCGTCGGAGCCGCCCTCGAAGCGCTCCATGCGCTTGAAGATCGGCAGCACGTCCTGGAAGCTCCAGCCGCGATTGCCGAGCTGCGCCCAGTGATCGTAGTCCTGCGCCTGGCCGCGGATGTAGACCATGCCGTTGATCGAACTGGAGCCGCCCAGCATGCGGCCGCGCGGCACCGCGATGCGCCGTCCGCCCGAGCCTTCATCGGGTTCCGACGAGTAGCACCAGTTGACCGCCGGATCGTCGATCATCTTGGCGACGCCGACCGGCACCTTCGACCAGAAGAAGTTGGAGCCCTGGGTGCCTGCCTCGAGCAGCAGGACGCGATGCTGGCCGCTTTCGGTCAGCCGGCTCGCGACGACCGCGCCCGCGGACCCGGCACCGACGACGATGTAGTCATAGGTCGAGTCTCTCTGCATTTCGTTTTCTCCCTTGGGCCCAAGGGGAGCAGCCCGCATGGAGGCTGACAAGGCTCAAGGCGGGCAAAAGGGGCCGGCGGTTTCGCCAATGGGAATGCCGTGCGGGATCCCGCCCTGCGACGTGGGCTTCGGCATCATTGTTGCTGGCGTCGCGGTGCCGGCAATAGAGTTGGAGGCGCTTCTCATGTCCAATCCCACACGTACCCGCATGCCCACCCGCAAGAGCTTCCTCAGGCTTGGCCTCGCTGCTGCGGCGAGCGCCGGCCTTCCCCGGTTCGCTGCCGCACAGGACGCCTATCCCGACAAGCCGGTGCGGGTGGTCGTCTCCTATGGTGCGGGCGGTGCGATCGACGTCGTGGCGCGCATCATCGCCGAGCATATGACGGGCACGCTCGGCAAGACGGTGCTGGTCGAGAACAAGCCCGGCGCCGGATCGACGATCGCCGCGGACCTGATCGCGCGCGCCGCGCCCGACGGTTACAATCTCCTGGTCACGGGCATGGCGCATTCCGTCATCCCCGAACTCTTCCCGCAGGTCACGTTCGATCCGGCGACGGCGTTCCAGCCGATCAGCCATCTCGGTCTCATGCCATTCGTGCTCGCGGTGCATCCCTCCGTGCCGGCCACCGACTACAAGAGCTTCATCGCCTATCTGCGGGCCCATCCCGGCACGGTCAACTGCGGCTCCGCCGGTCCCGGCAGCTCGGCCGATCTCGGCCAGATGCTGCTGGCCAAGATGGAGAACGTCGAGTTCACGCGCGTGCCCTATCGCTCGACGCCAGCGGCGATGAACGATCTCGTCGCAGGCCGGGTCGGCTTCATGATGGATTCGCAGAACGTGCTGGTGCCGCATGTGAAGAGCGGCGCGGTACGGGCTTTCGCCGTCTCGTCGCTCGAACGCTCGCGCCTGGTGCCCGACGTGCCGACGCTCGACGAACTCGGCCTCAAGGGCTTCGAGGCCGGGAGCTGGCAGGCGATGCTGGCGCCGGCGAAGACGCCGCGGCCCGTCGTCGACCGCATCGTCAAGGCGGTCGAGGCCGCGCTGAACGATCCCGCCATTCGCGCCCGCTATATCGAGCTGGGCTACAACCTGCCGCAGAAGACCGGGCCCGAGGCGCTGTCGGCGTTCCTTGCCGCCGAAGCGGCCAAGTGGGGGCCGCTGGCCAAGGCGACCGGCACCGGCGGCTGACGCGCCAGGAAGGGACCAGACACGTGAGCACGCTCAGCCAGGCCGAGGTCGACGCCTTTCATCGCGACGGCTTCTTCGCCCCCGTCGATGTCTTTTCGGCCGAGGAGGCCAAGGCCTGGCGCGCCGACCTCGAAGCCTTCGAGCGCACCCTGCCGCCGGGACCGGCCTCGGCCGGCGACCGGCGCAAGCTGCATGTGCGGCTGCCCTGGGCGCGCGACCTCGTGGGCGATCCGCGCCTGCTCGACGTGATGGAGCCGCTGCTCGGCCCCGACATCCTGGTCTTCACCAGCACCTTCTTCATCAAGGAACCGAAGACCGACGCCATCACGGCCTGGCATCAGGATGCGACCTTCTTCGGCCTCCAGCCTTACGAGCATGTCACCGCCTGGGTGGCGCTCTCGGAAGCCTCGATCGAGGCCGGCTGCATGGAGTTCGCGCCGGGCAGCCATCGCCTGGGCCAGCTGGCGCACGGGCAGGCGGCCACGCCCGGCACCATCAACGCCGGCGCCCGCTCGATCAGTGAGCCGCTCGACACCTCGCGGGCCGTCTTCGCGCCGGTGAAGACCGGCCAGGTGTCGCTGCATCACACGCTGGTCGCGCACAATTCGCGGCCCAACCGCGGCGACGACCGCCGCATCGGCTTCGGCATCAGCTACATCCCCGCCCATGTGCGCCATGGCGGCAGCAAGCGCATGACGGCCACGCTGGTGCGCGGCGTCGATCGCTACGGGCACTTCGATCTCGAGGACGATCCGCGGACCCTCGACGCCGACGCGCAGGCCGAGGCGCACAAGCGCGCCTATGGCCGCTATCGCGAAGCCCATGCCGAACAGCAGGCGCGCTACGGCGTCATCGCCTGAGCCCGGAGAGAAGATGAAACCGTTGCAGGGAAAAGTCGCCATCGTGACGGGCGCGTCGTCGCCCGTCGGCATCGGCGCTGCCGTGGCGCGCCGGCTGGCGGCATCGGGCGCGAAGCTGCTGCTTGTGGCGGACGATTCGCCGGAGGCGGTGGCGAAGGAATGCGCCGGCCTGCTGGGCGATGCCGGCGGCGTCGTGCCGCTCATGGTCGACCTCGGCGATGCCGACGCGGTGCTGGCCATGGTCGCGGAGGCGGAGAAGCGCTTTGGCCGCATCGACCTGCTGGTCAACAATGCGGCCATTCGGCTGAACCGCAATTTTGGCGACTTCACCGCCGCGGAGTTCGACAAGGCGGTGGCCGTCAACCTGCGGGCGCCGTTCCTCGCCAGCCAGGCGGTGCTGCCGTCGATGCGGCGCCAGGGCGGCGGCCGCATCGTGCATGTCGCAAGCCAGCTCGGCTCGGTCGCCTATCAGACGCGCACGATCTACGGCATGACCAAGGCGGCGCTGATCCATCTCGCCAAGTCGATGGCGCTGGAACTGGCGCGCGAGAACATCCAGGTCAACACCGTGTCGCCGGGACCGATCGCCACCCAGCCGCTGCTCGATCGCGCGCGCGACCAGCCGGAGGAATCCGCACGGCGCATGGACTACGTGCCGATGGGACGCTTCGGCCGACCGGAGGAGATCGGCGAGGTCGTGCACTGGCTGCTGACCACCGACGCCTCGTTCCTGACCGGCCAGGACCTCATCGTCGACGGCGGCTACACGATTCACTGATCGGCGAGTGCGGCAAACACCGCTCGCACGGGCCGGCGTGGCGGGGCTACCATGCGGGCCAACGTTGCGGAGGCTCCCTTCATGTCCCCTTACGTTCCGGCGCCTCGCCGGACGAGGATCGCCGTGCCGGTTCTGACGGCGATCGTCGCCGTCGCGATCTTCGTCGTCGATACGATGACGCCGCTCGATATCGCCGTGGCCGTGCTCTATGTCGCCGTCGTGCTGCTGGCGGTCGACTTCGCGGGATATAGCGGCATCCTGGCCATCGCCGCGGCATGCGCCGCGCTGACGATCACCAGCTTCGTTCTAACGCACGATCTCACGTCGGATACGGGAGCAATTCTGCGCTGCTTCGTCAGCCTCGCCGCCATCGCCATCACCGCGCTGCTCGCTGCACGCAACCAGCTGGCGGTGGCGGCGCTGCGCGAGCAAGCCGATCTCCTCGATCTCACGCACGACACCGTTTTCGTGCGCGACCGCAACGACGTGATCAAGTACTGGAATCGCGCGGCGGAGGATCTCTACGGCTGGAGCAGCGACGAGGCGGTCGGCCAGCCGGCGGCGACGCTGCTGAAGAAGATCTTTCCGACGCCCTATCCGGCGATCGTCGAGGAGTTGGAGCGCGAGGGCCGCTGGGAGGGCGAGATCGTCCATACGTGCCGCGACGGCCGACCGGTCACGGTGAGTTCGCGCTGGTCGCTGCAGCGCGATTCGCAGGGGCGGCCGGCTTCCGTGCTCGAGACCAATACCGACGTCACCGCCCAGCGTGCCGCCGAGGACAAGCTCGACCGCACGCGCAGCGAGCTCGCGCATCTGTCGCGCATCGCCACGATGGGCGAGCTCACCGCCTCGATCGCGCACGAGGTCAACCAACCGCTCGCCGCCATCGTCGCCAACGGCGAGGCCGGCCTGCGCTGGCTCGGGCGGGCCGCGCCGGACTTGGGCGAGACGAAGAAATCCATCGAGGCGATGCTGCGCAATGCGCAGCGTGCCAGCGACGTCGTCCGCCGCCTGCGCGCCCTGTCGGCCAAGTCGACGCCGGCGCACGCGACGCTCGACCTCGCGGCGGTCGCCGAGGAGACCGCGCAGCTGGTCGAGCGGGAGCTGCGCGTCCAGGGCGTGCGGCTTTTGGCCGATCTGCCGGCGGGCCTGCCGCCGGTCGAGGGCGATCGGGTGCAGCTGCAGCAGGTCCTGCTCAATCTTCTGCTCAACGCCATCCAGGCGCTGGGCGCCATGCCGCCCGAACGGCGCACGATTTCTGTTAGAGTGCAGCGTGGTGAGCGCGAGAGCCTGGGAGATGCCATCGTGGTGACAGTCGAGGATACCGGCGCGGGGATTGCCGAAGCCGACCTTGCCCGCCTGTTCGACGCCTTCTTCACCACCCGCAGCGACGGGATGGGCATGGGCCTGTCGATTTCGCGCTCGATCGTGGAGGCCCATGGCGGCCGGATCGAAGCCGGTAACCGGCCGGACGGTGGGGCCACGTTCCGCGTCTGTCTGCCGGTCGCCGGGAGGGCGGCATGAACCGCCGGCCGGCCGCGCTCGCCCCGGCGGAGCCGACGCCCGTGGTCTTCGTCGTCGATGACGACGAGGAGCTGCGGCTGGCGCTCGACAATCTCTTCCGGTCCGTCGGCCTGCAGGCAAAGCTCTTCGGTTCGGCCGCTGAATTCCTGAAGGCTGGCGCAGGCGATGCGCCCGGCTGCCTCGTGCTCGACATCCGCCTGCCGGGCGTGAGCGGCCTCGAATTCCAGGGGCAGCTCGCGCGCATGGGCATCGAGCTGCCCATCGTCTTCATGACTGGCCATGGCGACGTGCCGATGTCGGTGCGCGCCATGAAGGCCGGTGCCGTCGACTTCCTGACCAAGCCGTTCCGCGACCAGGACATGCTCGATGCGGTCTCTTCGGCGATCGAGGCGGACCGGCAGCGGCGCGCTGCCGCCGCAGCGGGACGGGACGTGCGTGCGCGTTTCGAGAGTCTGTCGCCGCGCGAGCGCGAGGTGATGACCCTTGTGACGCGCGGTCTGATGAACAAGCAGGTTGCCGGCGAGCTGGGCTTGAGCGAGATCACCGTGAAGCTCTATCGCGCCCAGGCGATGCGCAAGATGGGCGCCGGCACGCTCGCCGACCTCGTGCGCATGGCCGAGCAACTGTCCCTGCATGCCGGCCGTGGCTAGCACGCTCTCTGCAATTTCATAAACGTACGTATGGCTACCGGCGTCGCGGAGCCTGCCGCAGATTGGCATCGCCATGCCCTCCGCACCCGACACTTCGAACGCCGATTCGCCACCCTGCATCGCCATCGTCGATGACGATGAGTCGGTGCGCGAGGCGCTGGGCAACCTGCTGCGATCGGTGGGTTACGAGGTGAGGGTGTTCTGCTCGGCCGAGGATTTCCTCGGGCGGCCGGGAAGCGATGCCTTTTCCTGTCTCGTGACCGACATCCAGATGCCCGGCATGGGTGGCCTCGAACTGCAGAAGCGCCTCGTGGCGTCGGACACGCCGTTGCCGGTCATCCTGATGACCGCCTTTCCGCGCGATCACGTGCGACGGCAGGCCGAGGAGCAGGGTGCGGCGGGCTTCCTCACCAAGCCGTTCGACGGCAGCCGCATGATCGAGTGCGTCGAGCGGGCCCTGCGGCCGCCCGCGTAAGGCCCCGTCGTCTCGCCCGTGCCGGGCACCGGTCGAGACGACGGGTCTCCTGATCAGCCGTGGGCGCGGGCGCTTTCGAACAGGAACCAGGTCCGGCGTTCGGTCTCGTCGATCCAGACCTCCACCAGGCTCGCCGTCGCGACGTCGCCATGCTCGTCACAGAGCGCGTGGACCTCGCGCAGGATGGACGTGAGCTGGCGGTTGTCGTCGCGCAGCTCGGCCAGCATCGTGCCCGGCGGGACGAAGTCGGCATCGTTGTCGAGCAGGCGCTGCTGGCGGGCGATCTGGCCGATCGAGCGCAGCGTCGTGCCGCCGATCTTGCGGGCGCGCTCGGCGATCGGGTCGGTCATGGCGAAGATCTGGTCTGCCTGTTCGTCGAGCATGAGGTGATGGTCGCGGAAGTGCGGCCCCGACATGTGCCAGTGAAAGTTCTTGGTCTTCAGGTAGAGCGCGAAGCAGTCGGCCAGCAAGGCCGAGAGCGATCCCGCCAGATCCTTGACGGCATTTTCGGAGAGGGTGCTGGGCGTCTGCAGGGCGGCGGTCCTGCGATCCTGGACGGTGGTCATTGGCGTTACTCCTTGGTGGGTGGGAACGGGTGGTTTTGATGCACCTGGTGGGTTTCTGCGGGCGTGGCGAAGGCCACGACGACAGTCAGCGTCATCGCGATGCAGACGATGACGAAAGCGAGGACGAGATCGACTTTCAGCAGTTTGCGCATGATCGCCTCAGTGGGCCGCCGGCGCGTGGCCGCCCAGCTTGACCTTGCGCAGCGTGAGCGCGAGCGCCGCGGCGGAGAGCGAGATCGCCATCAGCGTCCAGAAGACGTCGATGAAGGCCAGGAAGGAGGCCTGCGTCGCCACCTGCTGGCCGATCCAGGCGATGGCCTGCTTCTGGGCCAGCAGCGCCGAGCTGCCATGGCTCGCGAAGTAGTCGATCGCCTGACGCAGCGTCTCCTGGTAGCCGGCGCTCGACGGCACCGCGTGCTCGACCAGACGGCTCTGGTGGAACTGTTCGCGATGGGCCAGCACGTTGGACGACAGGGCGATGCCGAGCGAGCCGCCGATGTTGCGCGCGACATTGACCAGCGCCGAGGCCTGGTCGACCTTGTCCGCCGCAATGCCCTCGTAGGAAGCGGCCGTGATCGACAGGAAGATCAGCGGCAGGCCGACGCCCAGCAGCATGCGCGAGTGGGCGAGGTACCAGAAGCCGACATCGCCATAGATCGAGGTCAGATTGTACATCGAGAGCGCGATGATCGAGCCGCCGGCGACGATCAGGTATTTGGGCTGGATCTTCGTCAACAGGCGGCCGGTGATGAACATCATCGCCATGGTCACCAGGCCTCCCGGCGACAGGACGAGACCGGCCCAGGTGGCGGTGTAGCCGAGATCCTGTTGCACGAGCTGCGGCAGGAACTGCGTGGTCGCGAGCAGGATGGCGCCGGTCGCCAGCATCACGAGGAAGCAGGCGCCGAACTGCCGCGTCGCCACCATGCGGATGTCGATCGCCGGATTGCGGCGCGTCATCTCCCACGGGATCATGAGAATGAAGGCGAGGGCGCAGACCGAAGCCACGGCAACGATGAAGCCCGAGCCGAACCAGTCATCCTCCAGGCCGCGGTCGCACACGATTTCGAGGGCGCCGAGGAAAGTGGCGACGAGGGCGAATCCCACGAGATCGAATCCCCCGTCGGTCCGGCGCAGCCGTTGCCGGTCCTCGAGCTGGGCCGGCGTCTCGCGCAGCAGGAGCGCGATCGAAGCGATGGTGAACAGGCCGACCGGACCGTTGATCAGGAAGCACCAGTGCCAAGAGGCGTTGTCGGAAAGCCAGCCGCCCAGGGTGGGACCGACCACGGGGGCCACCACGACGGCGACGCCGAACAGGGCGAAGGCCTGGCCGCGCTTGGCCGGCGGGAACGTATCGACGAGGATCGACTGCGAGACCGGCACCATGCCACCGCCGGCGATGCCCTGCAGGACGCGGAAGAGCAGCAATGCCTGCAGGTTCCAGGCGAAGGCACAGAGCACGGAGCTGACGGTGAACAGTGCGAGGCAGGCGATGAAGAAGCGCCGCCGGCCGATGCGGCGGACCAGGAAGCTGCTGGCGGTCAGGCTGATGGCGTTGGAGACGAGATAGGTGGTCACCACCCACGAGGCTTCGTCCTCGCTGACGCCGAGGCCGCCCGCGATGTAGGGCAGGGCCACGTTGGCGATCGTGGTGTCGAGCACTTCCATGAAGGTGGCGATCGCCACCACCACGGCGATCAGCCAGGGATTCGGCGCCCGGACCGCGCCCCCGGTGCTCACAGCCAGCTCCGCAGCCGCTCGTACAGGGACGGCGACAGGTCGGTGCGCACCGTGGGGACCACGGACATGCCCGGCCCCAGCGCGACGTCGGTCGGCGGATGGTCGATGACCACCTTCACCGGCACGCGCTGCACGATCTTCACGTAGTTGCCGGTCGCATTCTCGGCGGGCAGCAGCGAGAAGGCGGTGCCCGATCCCGGCTGCACGCTGGCGACATGGCCGTGGATCTGGCGGCCGGGATAGGCGTCGATCCCGAAGCTCACCGGCTGGCCCGGACGCATCGCGTCGAGCTGGGTCTCCTTGAAGTTGGCAACGACCCAGATCTCGTCGGGGACGAACATCGAGAGCGCGGTGCCGGCCTGGGCGAACTGGCCGACCGCGGCGCCCAGCTGGACGATCCGCCCGGGCTGGGCCGCCGTCACCGTCGTATAGGACAGGTTGAGTTGCGCCTGGTCGCGTCGCGCCTGCTCCTGCTGCAGGCTGGCGACGGCCGAGTTGCGCTGCGCCTTGAGCGAATCCAGCTGGCGATTTGCGACGATGACGTTGGCGCGTGCGTTCGCGAGCGCGGCCTGCTGCTGGTAGAGCTCCGATATCGCGAGTTCGCCGGTCTGGCGGCTCGACCAGCCCTCCTTGGCCAACTCGCCGTAGCGCTCCGACTGCTGCTGCGCGTAGACCAGCCGGGCCTCGCTGAGCTTCACCTGCGTCTCGCTGGCGGTGATCTGCGCCTGCTGGACCTGCATCTGCGCATCGATATTGGCAATGCCGGCCTGCGCGGCCGCGATGGCCGCCTCGGCCTGGGCCAGTGCCACCCGATAGTCGCGCTCGTCGATATGGGCGATCACCTCGCCTGTGCCGACATGCTGGTTGTCGGTGACCGGCACCGAGGTCAGGTAGCCCGGCACCTTGGGCGCGACGGCGAACTGGCGCGCGGCGATGAAGGCGTCATCGGTCGTGGCGAAGTGCGCGCCGTAGTCGACATAGAGGCCGCCCGCCGAGACCGCGGCGATCAGCGCCAGGAGGCCGACCCCGCCGAACAGCGCACGGCGGCCCGGAAACCCTGCGCGCGGCGCCTTCTTCGCAGGTGCCTCGTCCTTCGTCGCCGGTTCTTCGAGCAGCAGCGTCTCCGACGGCGGCGCCTCGGTCGTGACCGTCGCGGGCGGCGGGGGCGTGCTCTCCGTCGGGCGACGCAGCGGGATCAGGGTGGCGGGGCTTCTGGGCGACATGGCAGGGTCTCCTATCGCGAGCCACGCACCGTTTGCGGGGCTGAACGAGAGGATAGGGACCGCGCAAAAACCGCCAATTCAGATGGACGTCTGATACGGGCAAACCTTGGTATAGGCAGTCAAACGCCGGTTTTTCCCCGAGGATCGAGCCATCGCAGCCGATCGGGAGCAGGACCATGGCCGAGAACAGGCGCATTCGCCCCTACAAGCAGCCCGCCGGTGGATGGGGCGCCCTGAAGGCGTTGGGCGAGCATCTCGTCGAGCAGGGCATCGCGATCAAGGGATCGAAGACCCTCCTGCGCATGAACCAGCCCACGGGCTTCGACTGTCCCGGCTGCGCCTGGCCCGATCCCAAACATACGTCCTCGTTCGAGTTCTGCGAGAATGGCGGCAAGGCGGTGGCGTGGGAATCGACCGCCGAACGCTGCACGCCGGCGTTCTTCGCCGAGCACACCGTCTCCGAGCTGGAAGGCTGGGGCGACTACGAGCTCGAGATGGCGGGGCGGCTCACGCACCCGATGGCTTACGACGCGGCAAGCGACTGCTACCTGCCGGTGAGCTGGGACGAAGCCTACGCGACCATCGGCCGGCACCTGGCGGCGCTGCCCGATCCGAACATGGCCGAGTTCTACACCTCGGGCCGCACCTCCAACGAGGCGGCGTTCCTCTACCAGCTCTTCGTCCGAGAGTTCGGCACCAACAACTTCCCCGACTGCTCGAACATGTGCCACGAGGCCACGAGCGTCGGGTTGCCGCTCTCGATCGGCGTCGGCAAGGGAACGGTGCTGCTGGAGGATTTCGACAAGACCGACTGCATCTTCATCTTCGGCCAGAATCCCGGCACCAACAGCCCGCGCATGATGACCAGCCTGCGCAACGCGTCGCGCCGTGGCGCCACCATCATGTCCTTCAACCCGTTCCGTGAGCGCGCGCTCGAACGCTTCCAGGCGCCGCAGGATCCGATCGAGATGGTGACGCTCAGCGCCACGCCGATCAGTTCGCGCCTCTACCAGGTGCGGGTCGGCGGCGACGTCGCGGTGATCAAGGGCCTGATGAAGGTCCTGGTCGAGGCCGACGAGAGCGCGCGCGGCGCAGGGCAAGCCGCCGTGCTCGACTGGGATTTCATCCGCGAGCATACGACCGGCATCGACGCGCTGATCGCCGACCTGAAGGCGGCGGACTGGCCTTCGCTCGAGCGGCAGTCCGGTCTCGTCCGCTCGGAGATCGAGGAAGCGGCGCGGGCCTATATGAAGGCCGGGCGCGCCATCGTCGTCTACGGCATGGGCATCACGCAGCATCGCCACGGGGCACAGGCGGTGCAGCAGCTCGCCAACCTCTGCCTGCTGCGCGGCAATCTCGGCCGCGAGGGCGCCGGCATCTGTCCGGTGCGCGGTCATTCGAACGTGCAGGGCGATCGCACGGTTGGCATCACCGAGATCCCGGCCGCCGATTTCCTGGCGCGCCTGGGCAAGCGGTTCGGCTTCACGCCGCCGTCGGCGCCGGGCCACAACGTCGTCACCGCGCTCCAGGCGATGGCCCGCGGCGAGGTGCGGGTGTTCTTCGGCATGGGCGGCAACATCGTGGCGGCGATGCCCGACTGGCAGGTGACGCGCGACGCCTTCCGCCGGCTCGACCTCAGCGTCCACGTCTCGACCAAGCTCAACCGCAGCCACCTCGTGCGCGGCCGGGAAGCGCTGATCCTGCCCTGCCTCGGGCGCACCGAGCTCGACGCCCAGGCGACCGGCCCACAGTCCATCACTGTCGAGGATTCGATGTCGATGGTCCACGCCTCGCTGGGCCTCAACAAGCCCGCCTCGGACGATCTGAAGAGCGAGCCCGCGATCGTGGCCGGCATCGCCCGCGCGACGCTCGGGACGCGCTCGGTCGTGCCGTGGGAGGAGCTGGTCGCCGATTACGACCTCATTCGCGATGCCATCGAGGACGTGATTCCGATCTTTCAGGACTACAACGCGCGCATCCGCGTGCCCGGCGGCTTCCATCTCGTCTCGACGGCGCGCGAGCGCGTCTGGAAAACATCTTCGGGCAAGGCCAACTTCCTGATCTATGAGGGTATCCAGGAAGACCCGGCGCAGAAGGACAATGACGTGCTGTGGCTGACCAGCGTGCGCAGCCACGACCAGTACAATACGACGCTCTATTCGATGTCCGACCGCTACCGCGGCGTCTATGGCCAGCGCGACGTCGTCTTCCTCGGCGCGACCGAGATCGAAAGGCTGGGCTTCGAGCCCGGCGACCGCGTCGACATCGTCGCGGTGAACGATGACGGCATCGAGCGGCGCGTGCGTGGCTACCAGCTCGTGGCCTACTCGTTCCCCGAGGGGAGCTGCGCCGCCTACTATCCGGAGACCAATCCGCTGGTGGCGCTCGATGCCCACGACCCGCTGAGCTTCACGCCCTCCTACAAGGGCATCGCCGTGCGGCTCATCCGCGCCGCGGCAGGCACCGCCTGACGGGAGCGCGAGCCATGGCACCGCTCGAGATCGTCCTGATCCTGCTCGCGGCCGTGGTGGTGAGCGGCGCCTGCGCCCGCATGCTGCCGCTGCCCGTGCCGGTGCCACTCGTCCAGATCGCGCTCGGCGTGTTCGTCGCCGCGGTCGCCAATCTCGGCGTCAGGCTAGATCCGCAGGTCTTCTTCGTGCTCTTCCTGCCGCCGCTGCTGTTCTTCGACGGCTGGCGGCTGCCCAAGGCCGGCCTGGTGCGGGACAAGGGAATGATCCTGGCCCTGGCGCTGGGTCTCGTCGTGTTCACCGTGCTCGGGCTGGGACTGCTGATCCACTGGATGATCCCGGCCATGCCGCTGGCCGTGGCCTTCGCGCTCGCTTCGGTGATCTCGCCGACCGATCCGGTCGCGGTGAAGGCCATCGCCGCGCGGGTGCCCGTGCCGAAGCGGCTGATGCGTCTCCTCGAGGGCGAGGCCTTGCTCAACGACGCCTCCGGTTTGGTCTGCCTGCGCTTCGCGGTGGTCGCCGCGCTGACCGGTACCTTCTCGCTGGCCGATGCCGTGGGCAGTTTCGCGTGGGTCTCGATCGGCGGGCTGGCGGCCGGCTTCGCCGTGACCACCGTGGCCGCCCAGGTGAAGAACTGGGTGTCGCGTCGCTATGGCGAGGATGTCGGCGCGCAGATCCTGATCAGCCTGCTGATTCCCTTCGGAGCCTACTTCCTGGCCGACATGGCCGGGGCCTCGGGCATCCTGGCCGCCGTCGCGGCGGGCATCACCATGGGCCATGTCGAACAGGGCGGCGGAGCGCTCGCCGAGACCCGCGTCCGGCGCAGCGCGGTGTGGGAGACGATCCAGTTCGGCGCCAGCGGCGTCATCTTCATTCTGTTGGGCGAGCAGCTTCCGCGGATCGCCAGCCGCGCCGCGGAGGTGGTGCACGAGGCGGGTCATGCCGAGATCTGCTGGCTGCTCCTCTACGTCGCGGCGATCACCTTCGGCGTCGCCGCGCTGCGGTTCGCCTGGGTGTGGGTGCTGGTGCGCCTGGCGCTGTGCCGGGCCGCGAGCTGCCGGCTGGTCGCGGCGCTCACCGTCGCCGGCGTGCGCGGGACGGTCACGCTGGCGGGCGTCCTCTCGCTGCCATTCATGCTGGGCGACGGCAGCCCGTTCCCGGCGCGCGACCTCGCGGTGTTCCTGGCGGCAGGCGTGATCATCGCCTCGCTGGTCGCGGCGACAATCCTCCTGCCGGGCCTGCTGCGTCACCTCGACTTCGCGGCCGAGCCGGGCGAGGAAGCGGCGGAGGATGCCGCCCGCGTCGCCGCCGGAGAGGCCGCCCTGGCGGCCATCGCGCATGCCCAGGGCGGGTTGGCGACCCGCCCCGGGGACGCCGATCTGGGGGCGGAAGCGGCGACGCGCGCCATGGCACCCTACCGCCAGCGCATCGACGCGCTCTCGCGATCGGGTGCCGAGGGCGACGTTGCGCGTCGCATCGAGGCGCTCGAGCGGGAGCTCGAGCTGGTCGGTATGCGGGCGGAGCGCGAGCGACTGCTCCAGCTTGCCCGCAGCGGCCGCCTGTCCGACGAAGCGGCGCGCAAACTCGTGCGCGAGGTCGATCTCGTGGAAGCGCGCATCGCGGGGGCCTGAGTCTCACGCCTTCTTGACAGGGCGGCCGTCCTGGTCGCAGCCATACTCTGCACGACGACCCGCCAGGAGTTTCCCATTTCACGATCATCCCCCGGACCTTCTCGTAGCCCCCTGGTGTCCCTGGCCGTGATCGCGCTGGTCGTGGCCGGCAGTGCGGCGGCTTTCGCCTATACGGCGGGCTGGCTGTCGCCGGAGCGCCTGACGCCGACCCGGCTCGTTGCGGCACTGGCGCCGGCGGGCGGTCCGGCGCTCGGCCATCGACGCAACCATGCCAAGGGCATCTGCTTCACCGGCGAGTTCCAGTCGAACGGTAACGGCGTGACCCTGTCGAGGGCGCAGGTCTTCACGGCGGGTACCTGGCCGGTGCTCGGCCGCTTCAACCTGGCCACGGCCAATCCGAACGCGGCGGATGCGACGGTGCGGGTGCGCGGCATGGGACTGCAGATCGCCACGCCCGACGGCGATGTGTGGCGCAGCGCGATGATCGACGCGCCGGTCTTTGCCGTGTCGACGCCGCAGGCCTTCTTCGATCTCCTGCAATCGGCGCCGAAGGGGGCGGAGGCGATGAAGGCGTTCATCGGCCGCCACCCGGAATTCATGGCCTTCGCCGGCTGGGCCGGAACGGCCCCCTGGACATCGAGCTATGCCGAGGATTCGTTCAACGGCCTCAACTCATTTCTGTTCACCGACGCCGCCGGAACGCCCCGCGCGGTACGCTGGTCGCTGCGGCCGGCGGCAACGCCGGTGCCGATCGCGCCGGACGAGCTCGCCAAGCGCGGCCCGAACCATCTCGAGCAGGAGATCGCGAGCCGGGTCGCCGCCGCCCCGCAACGCTGGACGATGGTCCTGACCGTCGCCGAGCCCGGCGACGAGACCGCCGATCCCAGCAAGGCGTGGCCCGCCGGCCGGCGCACGGTCGAGGTCGGCACGCTGGTGGTGAACAAGGTCATCGGCGAGCCGGACGGTCCGTGCCGCGACATCAATTTCGACCCGACCGTGCTGCCGCGCGGCATGAGCGTATCGGACGATCCATTCCCCGCCGCCCGATCCTCGGCGTATGCGCGGTCCTACGACCTGCGCACGTCCGAGGCGAAGGACTATCCCCGCACGGCCGCCGCCGGGAGCGCCAGGCCATGAGCCGGACGATGACGCACGCCCGCTTCTCCGGCGCCCAGCGCCTGCTGCACTGGACGATGGCCGCCGGCATCGTCGCCATGCTGTTCATCGGCGTCGGCATGCTCTCGACCGTCGCGCCGTCCTACGTGCCGCTGCTCGCCACCCACAAGACGCTGGGCGTGGCGCTGTTCGCGCTGGTGCTCGTCCGTCTCGTCCTGCGCCTGGTGCTGGGCGCCCCGCCGCTGCCCGCCAGCCTGCCGCCCTTGATGCGGCTCGGCGCGGTGCTGTCGCATTGGGGACTCTATGGCCTGATGATCGCCCTGCCGCTGCTGGGCTGGGCGATGCTGTCGACGGCCGATTATCCGGTCGTGCTGTTCGGCAATTTCCGGCTGCCGCCGATCCTGCCGCAGTCCGACTCGCTGCACACGCTGTTGTGGGCCGCGCACCGCTGGCTGGCCTTCGCGTTCTTCGCGCTGATCCTGCTGCACGTCGCGGCGGCGCTGTTCCACGCCCTGGTCCGGCGCGATGGCGTCTTCGAAGCGATGTCGCCGCTGCCGCTCCAAACGACGGAGCGGAAGGAATGAGAGCGTCTTTGCCCCCGTCTCGCCGAGTGTTATGGCGAGCGTCACGCCTGGCCCTGTGAGAGACGCGTCGTGAAAGTCGTGGTGAAGAAGTCGAAGATTCACGGCATGGGCCTGTTCGCCGCGGAAGAGATTCCGTGGGGCACCAGGATCATCGAATACAAGGGCGAGCGGATTCCCGACAAGGTCGCCTTCGCGCGCATTGCCGAAGGCGCCGATTGCATCTTCGAACTCGGCGAGAACCTCAGCATCGACGGCGCCTCCCGGGGCAACGAGGCGCGCTTTGCCAACCACCGCCGCCGCAACCCCAACTGCTTCATCCTGCGCGACAAGGGCCGCATCTGGATCGTGGCGGGAATCGAGGGCGTCGCGGCGGGTGAGGAGATCACCTTCGACTACGGGTCGACCTTCTATCCAAGGTGAGCCGGCCTATCCAAGGGGACGCCGGTACGATGCCGGGATTGCCCACAAGGAGCTGCAACGTGCTGCCAGTCTCGAGCGTTGCAGGCGCGCTGGTTCGGACGGGAGGCTTCCTTGCATTGGCTGCTGTCGATCGACTGGGAGTCGATTTTCGTGCCCACCGTGGCCCTGGCCGAGCTGGCCGTGCGGGCGATCCTCCTCTACGCCATCATCTTCGTCCTGATGCGGCTGGTGCTGAGGCGCCAGCTCGGCGGCATCGCCCCCTCGGACATTCTCGTCATCGTGCTCATTTCCGAAGTGGCCGGAAACGGCTTCGTTCCCGAGACACGCTCGATCAGCGAAAGCGCTTTCGTCGTGCTGGTGATCCTGATGTGCAGCTACTCGATCGAATGGCTGCAGTTCAGGATTCCGGCGCTGGAGCGCCTGACCCGCGGGCCGAAGCTCAAGCTGATCGACGACGGCCGCATGCTCTACCGCAACATGCGGCGGGAGTACGTGACCGAGAGCGAGCTGATGGCCCAGCTGCGCGAGAACGGCGTCGACGACTGCAGCCAGGTGAAGGTGGCCTGCCTCGAGGCCGACGGCCGTATCAGCGTCATCAAGAAGAGCGGCTGACGGTCTAAGGCGCGCGCGTCGCGAGAATGGCCTCGACGATCTCCTGGACGTCGAGCGCTTCTTGCAGCGTGGCGAGATGATGCGCCTCGCCGCGGGCCAGTCTCGCCACACCCTCGAGCTGGCGCTTCAATGCCAGCGGCCGCGCCCGCTCGTTGGGCATCGCATCCGGGGCGGGCTGCCAGGAGCCGTCGGGCAGGCGGCGTTCGGCGATCGACCAGTCGCACAGGCGCACGGCGCCGCGGTCGCCCTCCAGCATCCAGACATTGTGATCGTCCTTCGTCGTCCCGCCGACGGCGCCGGAAAGCGTCACCGGCAGGTCGCCGGCCCGCAAGGTGGCGTGGATGCGCCGTTCGGATCGGCCGGGCTCCGCGAACCAGGCCTCGGCGACGAGATCGTGCAGCGGTCCGACGAGACGCCGGGCCAGGAAGAGGAAGTGCGAGACCACCTCGCGGGTGAACCCGCCCTGTTGTGGCCTGTCCAGCCATGCCACGGCATCGGCCTGCCAGGGGCGCGGCCAGACTTTGAAGCCGACTTCGATATCGATGCGGCGCGGCGTGCCGATCTCGCCCTTGGCGATCCAGTCGCGCAGCGCGGCCACGGCGAAGGAGGAGGCGAAGGGGAAGTTCACGGCGCCCCGGGTGCCGGCTTCGCGCACGAAGGCTCGCGCATCGGCGACGTCGACCGATAGCGGCTTCTCGCCGAAGACGCTCTTGCCGGCGGCAAGGGCCGCCCGCGCGTGTCCGAGATGCGAGGCCGGCGGCGAGGCGACGTAGACGCAATCGCTCGCCGCGATCACCGCCGCCGCATCGGCCAGGCGCGGCACGGCCGGGAAGGTGTTTTCCATGCGCCGCATCGCGTCGGGCGAGGGATCCCAGATGCCGGACACATGGACCAGAGCGCGGTCCTGTTGAAGAATCGCGCCGAGCAGACGCTCGCCCATGATGCCTGCGCCGATGATGCCGATCGCCACGCTGCCATTTGTCATTCGATCACTTTCATCAGGTTGCAGAAGAGTCAGTCACGACACCGTCGCTGCACGCGCATGTCGTAACGAAGATTGCACGAATCCTTAAAAAGATTCCGAGTGGAAATCCACGCAACGCACAGCGTGTGACATCAACTCGTAAGCAAGCGCTCCTAAGAAAATCACCGGAGAGTTTCAGCCGGTGTCGTTCCTTTGACCCCGAATCGCAGACCGCGATTCGGTGCAGGGCGAAGCCATGCCCGGGGCAAAGGGCGGCATTGGCGCTTGTAAACGGGGAGCCACAGTTCCATGTCGACCTCATATCACGCGCTCGCTGCCGGCAACCTCACCCAGAATTGGAGCAACGCCGGTCAGATCGCCACCTCGGATGATTGGTCGGGCGTGCCCGGCATCATGGGATACAGAGGCGACGACATGACGCCGATCATCGGCGCCGATCCGCGCACGCTGACGATGGACGGAGTGCCGCCGTCGGTCATCGACGTCAACCCCAATCAAACGGACCCGGACATCTTCACCACGGGCGGCGTCACCGAATTCGCCATTGCCGATCCGACCGTTGCGCTCACCGGGTCGGGCACGGCCGACGCGCCGTCGCTGGTCTTCTATCTCGACGCCACCGGCCGCCAGGACATCCGTGTCCAATTCAATGCCCGCGACATCGACGGATCGGCGGACAATGCGATGCAGCAGCTCAATGTGCAGTACCGAGTCGGCTCGACAGGGACCTGGGCCAACGTCGCCGGCGGCTACCAGGCCGACGTGACGGCCGGCGGCAGCGCCACGCTGGTGACGGCGATCGACGTGATCCTGCCGGCCGCGGCCAACAACCAGGCACAGGTCGAGGTTCGCGTCATGACCACCAACGCCCTGGGCAACGACGAGTGGGTCGGCATCGACGACATCAACATTTCCAGCAGCGCCGTCAACGAGCCGATCGATCTCTCGACCTACGTCCTGGTCGCGCGATACGACCTGCCGGAGCCGACGCGGACCGACGCTCCCGCCAACAGCGTGCTCGCCCAGGAAGTCTCAGGCGTTACGTACAACTGGGACACCGACACGCTGTTCGTCGTCGGCGACGGCGGCACGTCCGTCGTGCAGGTGAGCAAGACCGGGCAGCTGATCGACTCCATGACCCTGGCGCCGGGCGGCAGCCCGCAGGGCACAGCGTTCTATGACCCGGAGGGGATCACCTATATCGGCAACGGCAAGTTCGTGATGACGGAGGAGCGCGACCGGCAGGCGGTCGAGTTCACCTATTCCGCCGCAAGCGTGCTCGAGCGCAGCGGCACGCGGACCGTCGACCTCGGGACCTTCGTCCAGAACATCGGCCTGGAAGGCCTCACCTACGACCCCTCGACGGGCGGATTCATCTTCGTCAAGGAGTCGGGGCCGCAAGGCATCTTCCAGACCGGCATCGACTTCGCCGCCGGCACCGCCACCAACGGCTCGGCAGACACCGCCAATTCGGTCGATCTCTTCGATCCGGCGCTGGCCGGCCTGTCCGATTTCGCCGACGTCTTCGCCCTGTCGAACCTGCCCGCCTTCAACGGAACGCCGCAGGCGGGCCAGCTGCTGGTGCTGAGCCAGGAAGAGGGCAAGATCGTCCTGATCGATCGCGCCGGGCAGGTGCAAAGCTCTCTCACCATCGTTTCCGATCCCGGCAATCCGCTCTCGGTCCCGGCCCAGCAGCATGAAGGCCTGACCATGGACCGCGACGGCAATCTCTACGTCGTCAGCGAAAATGGTGGCGGCGATTTCGATCATCCCCAGCTCTGGGTCTATGCACCGTCGGCGGCCGCCAACCAGGCGCCGACCGCCGTCGTCCTGAACGACCAGACCAATGCGCTGCCGGAGAATTCCAACACGACCACGCGGATCAAGGTGGCCAGTGTCGCGGTCACCGACGACGGGATGGGGACCAACCAGCTGACCGTCAGCGGCGCCGACGCGGCGTTCTTCGAGGTCGACAGCAACGGTCTGTACATCAAGGCCGGCACGACCCTCGATTACGAAACGAAGGCGAGCTACGCGGTCACGGTCAACGTCGATGACGCCGCCGTGGGCAATGCGCCGGATGCGACCGCGGCGTTCACGCTCAATCTCGGAAATATCGAGAACGAAGCTCCCGCCGCGCCGTCCCTCTACGTCTCGGAGGTGGCCCCCTGGTCCAGCGGCAACAGCCCCGCCGCCCTGGGAGTCGACTGGTTCGAGATCACCAATGGCGGCACGACCCCCATCGACATCACCGGCTGGAAGATGGACGACAGTTCGGCATCCTTCGCCACGGCGGTGGCGCTGAACGGCATCAGCACCATCAATCCCGGCGAGTCGGTGATCTTCCTGGAGGCCGCTCCCGGCAGCCTGGATGCCAAGAAGGCCGCCTTCCTGGCGACCTGGTTCGGCTCGAACCCGCCCGCCAACCTGCAGGTAGGCAGCTACAGCGGCAGCGGTGTCGGCCTCAGCACGGGCGGCGACGGGGTCAACCTCTACAACGCCGCAGGGGTTGTGCAGACCGGCATCACCTTCGGCGCTTCGCCGGCCGGTCCGTATCCGACGTTCGACAACGCGGCCGGCCTGACCAACGCGGCGGTCTCGCAGTTGAGCGCCGTGGGCGTGCACTCCGCCTTCGCCGCGGCCGGCGATGCGGCCGAGATCGGCTCGCCCGGCACGGTCGGCAAGGTGTTCATTTCGGAGGTGGCGCCGTGGTCGAGCGGGAACAGCCCCGCTGCCCTGCAGGCCGACTGGTTCGAGGTCACCAACAGCAGTGCCTTTGCCGTCGACATCACCGGCTGGAAGATGGACGACAGTTCGGGCTCGTTCGCCGCTGCGGTGGCGCTCAGTGGCATCACCTCCATCGCGGCCGGCGAGTCGGTCGTCTTCCTCGAGGCCACCTCCGGCGACTTCGCGGCCAAAAAGGCCGCGTTCCTGGCGACCTGGTTCGGCTCGAACCCGCCCGCCAATCTTCAAATCGGCAACTACACCGGCAGCGGAGTCGGTCTCGGCACCGGCGGCGATGCCGTGAACCTCTACAACAACAACGGCGTCCTGCAGGCAACCGTGGCCTTCGGTGCATCGCCCGCGGGCCCGTCGTTCGCGACCTTCGACAATACCGTTGGTGCGACCGGCGCGCCGACACCGATCTCGCAGCTCAGCGCAACCGGAGTCAACGGGGCGCTCGCCGCCGCCGGCGATGCCAACGAGATCGGCTCGCCCGGCCGAATCTCTTCCTCCGAACCGATCGATACCACGGCGCCGACTCTGACCTCCGCGACGCCGGCCGACAATGCCGCGGGCGTGGCGCCGTCCGCCGACATCGTCCTGACCTTCAGCGAGGCCGTCAAAGCCGGCACGGGCGACGTCACCGTCACGAACGGCGCCGGTGACGTGCGCACGATCACGATCGGCACGAGCGATCCGGACGGAACCGTCACCATCAACGGCAGCGAGGTCCGCATCGACCTCGCGACCGACCTGGCCGCCGGCAGCCACTACGACGTGGTCGTCGCGGCCGGCGCGCTCCAGGACGCGGCCGGCAACGACTTCGCAGGCATTGCGGCCGGCGGCCTCGACTTCACCACCGCCGGCCCGGCGCTCACCGCCATCTACACCATCCAGGGCGCCGGCCATCAGTCGGCTCTGGTCGGCACGACCGTGGCGACCCGCGGCGTGGTGACGGCCATCGACAGCAACGGCTTCTACATCCAGGACGCCACGGGCGACGGCAACGGCGCGACGTCGGACGCCCTCTTCGTCTTCACCGGCAGCGCGCCCACCGTGACCAAGGGTCACCTCATCGAGGTGAGGGGCGCCGTGTCGGAGTTCGTTCCCAACGGTGCCGCGGCGGGCAGCCTGTCGATCACCCAGCTCACCGCCCCGACCGTCACCGACCTGGGCGTCGGCCCGGCCATCGCCGCCGTGCAGATCGGCGGCAGCGCCGGGTTGAAGCCGCCGACCTCCAATCTCGACGATGACGGCCTCACCACCTTCGATCCGGTCAATGACGGCATCGACTTCTTCGAGGCCCTCGAGGGAATGCTGGTCACGGTCAAGGCGCCGGTCGCGGTCAGCCCGACCAACGGCTTCGGCGAGATCTTCACCATCGTCGACAATGACGACAACCCCGCCAGTGGGCTGAACACCAATAGCCCGAGCGCGCAGGGCGGCGTGATCGTCGCGGGCGGCACGCCGTCGTTCGGCAACACCAACACGGTGGGCGGCGACTTCAACCCGGAACGGATCCAGATCGACGACGACAGTGGCGTCCTGGCCGGCTTCGTCACGCCCGGCGTCAACGTCGGTGCCCAGCTCAGCGACGTCAAAGGCGTCGTGAGCTACGCGTTCGGCCAGTACGAGGTGGTGGCGACCGAAGCCTACACGGTGACGTCGCCCGGCACGCTCGTGCCCGAAACGACGTCCCTCGTCGGCACCGGCAGCCGCCTGACCGTCGCCAATTACAATATCGAGAACCTCGACCCGTCCGACGGCGCGGCCAAGTTCAATACGCTGGCGCAGCAGATCCTCAACAATCTCAAGGCGCCCGACATCCTGTGCCTGCAGGAGGCGCAGGACAATAACGGCCCGACCAACGACAGCGTCACCTCGGCCTCGGCCACCTTGCAGATGCTGGTCGACGCCATCAACACCCTCAGTGCCGCCTCGGGTGGCACGGTCCAGTATGCCTTCCAGGACAATCCGTTCATCGGCGACGACCTGAACGGCGGCGAGCCCGGCGGCAACATTCGTAACGCCTATCTCTACCGGGTCGACAGGGGCGTCGACCTGGTGGACGGCTCGCTGCGCACCATCGATGCCAGCGGCGCGGCGACGACCGCCGTCGGCGGCAATGCCGACGCCAGCCATCCCTTCTTCGACTCGCGGCTGCCCCTCGTGGCGGACTTCACCTTCAACGGTCAGACCATGACGATCGTCAACAACCACTTCTCCTCGAAGGGCGGGAGCGGGGCGCTGATGGGTACCCAGCCGCCGTTCAATTCGGACGAGGATGCGCGGGCGGCGCAAGCCCAGACGGTCAACACCTACGTCGACTCCCTGCTGGCCGCCGATCCGGACGCCCGGGTGGTGGTGGCGGGCGATCTGAACGAGTTCGAGTTCGAGGAGCCGATGGCGGTGCTGCAGGGCACGGCCACCTACCAGGATGGCGCCGATGCCGACACACTGCCCGAATATACGACGGGCGGCACGGCGATCCTTGACGCCATGGTCGAGATGCTGCCGGTCAACCAACGCTACGACTACGTGTTCGACGGCAATTCCCAGTCGCTCGACCACATGTACGTGACCGACGCAGCCCGCGCCGGCGCGCAGTACGACATCGTTCACATCAACGCCGAATTCTCGAACCAGGCGAGCGATCACGACGCGCTGGTGGCGAGCTTCGACATGTCGGCGCCGGTTTCGACGACGCCGACCGATGCGATTTCGATCAACGTCGCGGGCTCGCTGACACTGGCTGGTGCGGAAATCTCGGCTTTCGACGCCGGCAGCGACCGCCTGTTCACCACCTCGAGCGTTGGCCTGCAGGTCGTCAACCTGGCCGATCCCGAGGCGCCGACGCTGATCGCCACGGTCGACTTCACGGCCCTGGGCTTCGCCACCACCGACATCACCAGCGTCGCGGTGAAGAATGGCATTGTGGCCGTCGCGTTGCCGGCGGCCGTCAAGACCGATCCCGGGCACGTCGTCTTCCTGAAGGCCTCCGACCATACGCTGCTCGGCTCGGTCGAGGTGGGTGCTTTGCCCGACATGCTGGTCTTCACACCGGACGGCAAGAACGTCCTGGTGGCCAACGAGGGCGAGCTCGACGCCAGCGGTGCGGATGCGCCGGGGTCGGTGAGCATCATCGACATATCGGGCGGTGTTCCGGCTGCCACGGTCAAGACCGCGACCTTCGACAGCTTCAACGGCCAGGAAGACGCGTTGCGGGCCGAGGGCGTGCGCATCTTCGCCGGCAAGACGGTCTCGATGGACGTCGAGCCCGAGTACATCGCGATCTCGCCGGACGGCACCAAGGCGATGGTCACCCTGCAGGAGGCCAATGCGCTGGCGATCCTCGACCTCGCCACCGGGACCTTCACCGACATCGTGCCGCTCGGCCTCAAGGACTGGACCGGCCTGAAGCTCGACGTGAGCGACCGCGACGGGCCCAACGGCACGACAGCGATCAACCTGATCACCGACTCGCACCTCTTCGGCATGTACATGCCGGACGCGATCGCCAGCTATACGACGGGCGGCCAGGCCTACTACGTCATGGCCAACGAGGGGGACGACCGTGACGACTTCCTGACGCCCGACGAGACCATCCGCGTCAGCTCGGGCTCGTACGACCTCGACAATGCGCTCTATCCCGACGAGGCGGCGCTGAAGAACCAGGCCGAGCTCGGTCGCCACACGGTGTCCAACAGCCCCGGGCTGCGCGGCGACACCGACGGCGATGGCGACATCGACCAGATGCTGACCTATGGCGGCAGGTCGTTCTCGATCGTCGATTCGGAAGGTACCCGCGTCTTCGACAGCGCCGACGTGATCGAGCGCATCATCGTCGAGCAATTCCCCGCCCTGTTCGACGATTCGCGCAGTGACAACAAGGGTCCCGAGCCGGAAGGCATCACCATCGGGACCATCGGCGGCCAGACCTACGTCTTCGTCGCCCTCGAGCGCTCCAACATTACGCTCGCCTTCGACATCACCGATCCCGCTCACGTCACCTATACGGGCGCGGCCTACAACAGCGGAGACCTGAGCCCGGAAGGCCTGCTGTTCATCCCGGCCGCCGATTCGCCCACCGGCAAGGACCTGCTGGTCTCCAGTAACGAGGTGAGCAACACGGTCACGGTCTTCGAGGTCGGCGCACCGCCGCCGTTCACGCTCCAGCTCCTGCACCTCTCGGACGGCGAGGCGGGCCTGCTGGCCGGCGACACCGCACCGAACCTGGCGGCGCTGGTCGATGCGTTCGACGGTACCTACGCCAACACGCTGATCCTGTCGGGTGGCGACAACTTCCTCCCGGGCCCGTTCCTCAACGCCGGCACCGATCCCTCGCTCAACGCCGTTGCGGGCATTGGCGCCACCGCGGCCGGCCGGCCCGACATTGCGATCCACAATGCGATCGGTGTCGAGACCTCGACCATCGGTAACCACGAGTTCGACCTCGGGTCGACGGCATTCCGCGATGCCTTCTCGCCGTCCGGTGCCTGGGGCGGCGCCAACTTCCCCTACCTGTCGTCGAACCTGGACTTCTCCGGCGACGCCGTCCTGGCGCCGCGCTACACGAACACACTGGATGGTGGCACCGGCACGTCGGTGGCCGAAGCCAGCACGCTCAAGGGCCGTATCGCCCCGGCGGTGGTCGTCACCGAGGGCGGAGAAAAGATCGGCATCGTCGGCGCCACGACGCAGATCCTGGAGTCGATCTCCTCGCCCAACGGCACCGAGGTCAAGGGCTTCCCGACCGGGGCGGGCCCCAACGGCGAAGTCGACGACATGGACCTGCTGGCCGCACAGCTGCAGCCGATCATCGACGAGCTGATCGCCGAGGGCGTCAACAAGATCATCGTGACCGCGCATCTGCAGCAGATCGCCAACGAGAAGCTGCTGGCGACGAAGCTCAAGGGGGTCGATATCATCCTCTCGGCGGGCTCGAACACCCGACTGGGCGACGCGGACGACGAGGCGGCGGCTTTCCCGGGCCATGCGGCGGATTTCGCCGACACCTATCCGCTCGTCACCCAGGGGGCCGACGGCAAGACGACGCTGATCGTCAACACCGACGCCGAATACACCTATCTCGGCCGTCTGGTCGTCGATTTCGACGCCAACGGCGACATCATCGTGGCCAGCCTGACTGAAAACGTCACCATCAACGGGGCCATTGCCGCGACCACCGAAAACGTGGCCGAGGCGTGGGGCGTCACCGAGGCCGAGCTGGAGACGACGGCTTTCGCCGACGGCACGAAAGGCGACCAGGTGCGAGACATCACTCAGGCCGTCGATGCGGTGATCGGTGCGAAGGACGGTACCGTGTTCGGCTTCACCGACGTCTATCTCGAGGGCGAGCGGGCCTTCATCCGTTCGCAGGAGACCAATCTCGGCAACCTGTCAGCCGACTCAGGCATCTATGCCGCGAAGAAGGCCCTGGGTGACGCCGCCGACGACATGTTCATCGTCGGGCTGCGCAACGGCGGCGGAATCCGTGCCCAGATCGGCTCGGTCGACCAGGAAGGCGACAAGGTCGCGCCGATCGCCAACCCTGACGCCGACAAGCCAGGCGGCGGCGTGTCGCAGCTCGACGTCGAGAACGCATTGCGCTTCGACAACAAGACCATGGTGTTCGACACCGACGCCGCCGGGCTGAAGGCGATCCTGGAACACAGCGTCGCGGCCGGCGCCAACCAGGGTCGCTTCGCCCAGGTTGGCGGCCTGCGTTACTCCTACGATCCCGACAACGCGGCCGGCTCGAAGGTGATGAACATCTCTTTGGTCGACCAGAACGGCGTCGTCGTCAGGCGCGTGCTGGAGAACGGCGTGATCTCCGAGGACGCCCCGGACGTGATCACCGTGTCGACGACGTCGTTCACCGCCAACGGCGGCGACGGCTACCCGATCAAGGCCAACGGCAGCAACTTCCGCTTCCTGCTGAACAACGGCATGCTGGGCATTCCGGTCGACGAGGCGCTCGACTTCACCCTCGCGGCCAATACGCCGGCCAATGCGCTGGGCGAGCAGGACGCCTTCGAGGCCTACATGCAGGCGCGCTATGGCACCCCTGACCGTGCCTACGACATGGCCGATACCGCCGAAGCGCTGGACATCCGCATCGAGAACCTGAACAGCCGCGCCGATGGCGTGTTCGCCGCCTCGGGTCCGGGAGGCACCGGCAACGACCATGTCACCGGGACGGAGGCTATCGACAACCTGATGGCCGGTGCGGGCGACGATACGGCGAGCGGCGGCGCCGGCGCCGACCTGATCGACCTCGGGGGCGGTGCGGACGTGATGCGCGACAGCCTGCCCAACCTGGACGGCGACCGCGTCTCGGGCTTCGGCCTCACCGACATGCTGGACATCGACGGCGCGTTCGTCGGCCGCTCGAACCTCGCCGTCATCAAGACGGCCGAGGGGGCGACGCTCAGCGCCGGGGGGGCGACCTTCCATCTGGTCGGCGACTTCGCCGCCGGCGACTTCCTGGCGGTGGCGCGCGGCACGGGCATCGATGCCCACACGACCGTCACCTTCGAACGCTACCTGCCGACGCTCTCGGAAGGCGTCCGGGTCAACCCGGCCCTGATCAACGGCATCGCCAGCGAGGAATTCCTCACCGGCGACGGCAATGTCGAGTTCGCCCTGAGCATGCGGTCCGCCACCTCGGAGTACAAGAACAGCCTCGGCACCTACATGATCGCGGCGGACGGCACGATCTCCGACGTCCGGATCCTGTTCAGCAACACGCTGGGCGCGGGCGGGGCGACCGTGAACCTCGGCACGCCCGACGCCAACGAGAAGATCGGGTTCTTCCTGATACAGGACGGGTTCGACGCCTACGGCAACCTGCCGGACAACCTGTCCTTCGTGGACCCGGGTACGTTGAATGTAGCCGATCTCGACAACGGCTTGCCGGTGGCGCTGCGCAGCGCGACCTTGGGCCAGCTCAACGGCGCACAGATCTTCCACTCGTTCTCGACGCTCAACCCGGGCGACGCGAACCAGTCGCTGTCCGGCATCTCCACCAACGGCCGCGAGCTCCTGATCGGCTTCGAGGACCAGGCGGTCACGTCGGGCGACAACGACTTCCAGGATGTCGTCTTCAGCATCCGGGTGAACTCGGACGGCCTGCTGGTCGTCTGACCGGGACGCGAGGGCGAGGAGGCCGGGGTTTCCGACCCCGGCATCCTCGCCGCCAAGCGCTCGGGAATGGGGTATCGTCCTCGGCCACGCATCCATTGCTGACCGAGAGACGGAAATGACCGAACCGCTGCCCCCGAAGCGCCCGACCTGGTGCGAAATCGACCTGTCGGTCGTGAAGGACAACCTCGTCCTGTTGCGCGACATGGTGGGGTGCGGGGTCGCGATCTTCGTTTGCCTCAAGGGCGATGCCAGCGGTTGCGGCGATGTCGCCGTTGGTCGCGCGGTACAGGATGCCGCCGTTGACGGTGTCGCCGGCCTCGCCTTCGGCAATCTCGACCGCGCAGTCGCCGCGCGCGACGCCGGGATAGGGTTGCCGATCCTCCTGTATCCGACATGCCTGCCAGAGGCGGCGCCCTTCCTGGAACGGCATGGCTTCATGCCGACACTATCGACCCTGGAGGAGGTGGCGGCCTGGTCGCGTCATGCGACGTCGCTTCAGGTCTACCTGAAGCTCGACGGTGGCGGCTTCCGGGCCGGCGCGTTGCCCCACCATGCCGCGGCGGTCGCACAGGCCATCGCCGGCAGCGCGACCCTCAAACTCGCCGGCGTCTATGGTCATCCCATGACGTCCTACGGCCCGGTCGATGCCGGCTACACTGACGCGCAGGTCACCTCCTGCCTTGCCGCGTTCGACGCCATTGCCAAAGCCGGTATCGAGGCGCCGATCCGCATGCTCTCGAGCTCGGCGATCATCCTCAGCAATCCAGAGGCCGATCTCAACGCCGTCGATCCCGGCCGGCTCGTTCTCGGCCACGGCTTTCCTGCAGTCGCGGGACGCGAGCGACCGTGGCGCCACGCGCTGGTGGGCCTGCGCAGCCGCCTGGTCATGGTGAAATCGCTGGCCGATCCAGGTGACGTTATGCCGGCTCCGTTCCTGCCGCTACGTCCCGGCATGCGCCTCGGCCTGATCCCCTATGGCTGGAGCGATGGATTTCCACGGCGCATGCCGGCCGCCGCCACGGCTCTCGTGCGCGGCCGCCGCGTTCGCCTGTTGGGACCCACCCATTCCGAGCTGATCCGCGTCGATCTCACCGACGCTCCCGACGCCCAGCTCGGCGATGAGGTGGTTCTCCTCGGCCGCTCGGGCGGTGAGGAGATCACCTTGCCGGATCTCAGCCGGCAATGGGGCACCGATGTCTCCGCTCTGTATCCCATGGTCGGAAAATCAATCCGTCGGGAATACGTCCAATCGGGAAATCGCTGAGAAGGTCAGCTGTACGACGTTCCACCCGGCGACTGATTCTGGAACGGCTCAGTCTGATAAGGCTGATTCTGGAACGTCTGATCTTGGAACGCCTGATCTTGGAACGATGGATCCTGATGGGGCTGGTTCTGGAATTCCCGGCCTGGGAGAGACTGTCCATGCGGCGCCAATGCCTCCTGGATGCGGCGCATGCGGGCCTCCGTCGGCGGGTAGCCGCTGGCGGCCACGACGTCCTGGATGGCCTGCCAGATCGTCTCGCGCTGCTGCGGGTCGTCGGGCAGGAGGAGAGGCAGCGCGTCGATGGCGCGCTCCTCGTCGAGGCGCAGGAGCATATGCTGGTCGCGCACCAGAACCTTGATCTCCGCGCCGGATTGCTGGTTGGTCGCGTCGAGGCGGCGCACCGCCTGCAGGACGGAGTAGCCGCGCTCGTCGGTGGTACCCTGGTCCATCCGCAGATACACGATCGCCCGGATGAAGGCGGCCGCCACGCCGCCCACCTCGAATTGCTCGTCGAGGGAGGCGCGCCGCTCGGCGATGATCGTGTCGCGCGTCAGGTCGCGCGTGGCCGCTTTCGGGCGGTCGTGCGTGTCGATGCCGGCCATCGCCTGTAGAAGGGGGGAGCCGTAGGTCGCGAGGAACATCGCCTCGGTCGTTGCATCGCGCACGGTCTGGTAATTCTGCCAGCAGCTCGCGATCCAGGAGGACGTGACTTTTTCCCAGGCGCGCAGCGGATTGTCGTCGGCGACCGGCCGGCGGTCGGCGCGGACGGCGGTCGCCAGCGACTGGATCGGCGTGGCAACCGGGTTGCGGTCCGAGAGGGCCGCGAAGCGCAGGCGGTTGGGATGCGCTTCGCGCACCCGGGCCGCCGATTGTTCGGTGGTCGCGGCCTGCACGACCGGCTGCAGGAACGTGCGATAGAGGGCCTTGTTGACCTCCGAGACCCGCGCGGCCGTGGCGAAGCGGCGCTCGTCCTCCGCGCTGTTGGTCCCCAGCGCGCGAATGTCGTCGAGCTTGCGGGTTTCCAGGCGGAACAGGTACTTGCCGTGAAGCAGGCCGGGGTTCACCGTCCCATCGTCGATGTCGGTGATGACCGCTTCATAGAGCCCCGGCGGCAGAAGATCGATCATCTCCATGCAGGAGGCGAGTTCGGCATGCTCGCGGGTCGCGACCTTGCCCGAAACGAAGATGCCGAGATGGCCGATCGTCTTGTGCAGCGTGTAGACGATGGTCTGTCCGTTCTCGACGATGTCGTCGTCCCGCTCGTAGAGGTCCAGGATCCAGTCCAGCGCCTGCTGCGGCGGGGTGATGTTGTCGCCCCACGAGCAGAGCACGACGATGGGGGAGCGTACGTTGCGCAGGTCCACACGGATGCCGGTCGACGTGCGGATCTCGCCGGCGGTCAGCTTGTTGCCCACGAAGAGATTGTCGGCGATCCACTGCATCTCGCCGGCGTTGAGCAGCACCGGGTTGCCCCACCAGGTCTCGAAGTCGAGGAAGCGCGGCGCCTCGGTATCGACCTTGGAATAGAGGTTGTAGCCCTTCTGCCAGTAGGTATTGGCGGGATTGAGCGATTCGAAGTTGGCGATCAGGTTCGCGCCATCGAAGAGACCCTTGCCGAGATCGCCCGAGAGTGCGGTGACCCACGTTCCGCCCAGGCTGCCGCCCAGGTAGCGCAGCGGATTGTGTCCATGCACGCCCGCCCAATAGGAGAGCGGCGCGCCGGCCAGCACGATCGGGCCGAAGATCCCGGGCCGGATCGCAGCCGTCATCATGATTTGCCATCCTGCCTGGCAGTTCGCGACGATGACCGGCTTGCCGTCGGCATCGGGATGCAGGCCCGCCACTGTCTCGACGAACGTCGCTTCCGCCATGCAGACATCCTCGATGGTCTGTCCCGGCACCGGCTCCGGCAGGAAGCTCACGAAGTAGCATTCGTGGCCGGCCGCGAGCGCGACGCCGATTTCGCTTTCCTGGTGCATGCCGCCGATGCCGGGCCCGTGTCCGGCGCGCGGATCGACGACGACAAAGGGCGCCTTCTCGGGATCGATCGCCGTTCCCGCAGGCGGCACGATGCGCACCAGCAAGTAGTTGACCGGCCGCGGCAGCAGCCGGCCGTCGCGCACCAGTTCGAACTCGAACCCCAGGACGCTGGGCGCGATCTTGTTCGCCTGCTCGAAGAAGATGTTGCCGCGCTGGCGCAACGCATCGAGCGTCAGGATGGAGCGCTGCCACGCGTCGATCCAGTATTCGCCGATGAAGCCGAAATTGGGAGTGGCCGACATGATGCGCCTCCTGAAGCAATGGCCTGCACCATCACATCGGCCTGCTACAGCGATATGAACCGCCGGACGGCAGAGAGGCAGGCACTATGTGTCCGGCGCCCGACTTGCCGCGCGCACCGAACGTCTTACTGTCCGTACATGATCTCCCGCAGGACCCTTCTTTCTGGGCTTGCCGCGACGGCGGCAGCCGGATGCACGCCCAGCCAGCCCGTTTCCACGTCGATGCCCTATCCGATCGCGCCGCCGCCGCCGGACCGGGCGACGTTGGGGCTCGATGCGGTCATCGACCTCAGCCGCAGCGTGACCGTCACCGATTTCCGGGCGGTACGTCGGAGCAATATTCTGGGCGTCGTCCACAAGGCGACCGAAGGCGGCGACTATCTCGACACGGCCTATGCCGGCCGGCGTCCGCAGGCCGAGGCGGCGGGCCTGCTGTGGGGCGCCTATCATTTCGGCACGGGCCAGACCCCGGGCGCGCGGCAGGCCGCGTACTTCCTCTCCGTCGCCCGGCCCGGCCCGCGCACCCTGCTGGCGCTCGATCTCGAAGCCAACGAGAACAATCCGGGCAACTCGATGCGGCTCGACCAGGCCGAGGAGTTCGTGCAGGCCGTGGCCGCGGCAACCGGCCGGCTGCCGGTCGTCTACGTGCATCCGACCTGGGCCAACGGCGATCCGCTGCCGAACTCCAACCTCAGCCTCGGCGCGCGCATCACACCGGATTCGCTCGTCGCCCGCTGTGGCCTGTGGATCGCCGACTATCACGACTCGCCCGAGATTCCCGTCGCCTGGGAAACGACGGGCTGGCGCCTCTGGCAATATGCCGGCGACGAGAGCGAGAGCAAGCCGGCCTACGGCCAGACCAGCATCGTGAGCGGCGTCAGCCACTGCGACCGCAACCTGTTCAACGGCGACGCGAGCGAGCTGCAGCGCTTCTGGGGCGCGTGATCGCTCCTCGATGCGAGGGCGGTCTTGAAGCTGTGACCTAGCACGCGTTTTGCGTCATCCTTCCCGACGGCGCGGGTCGCCCGGAGGGGTTTGGTATGCTGGCAAACGTACGGCGCAGGGTCCTCGGTCATCTGGTGGGCGGAGCGGCGGCGGCGCTGCTGGCGGCGTTGCCCGCCACGGCGATGGCACAGAAGCCGCCCTCCACCCTGAAGGTCGTGATGCATTCCGACCTCAAGGTGATCGATCCGATCTGGGTGTCGGCGCAGATCGGGCGCACGCATGCCTATCTCGTCTACGACACGCTTTTCTCGCTCGATGCCGACCTGAAGCCGCAACCGCAGATGGTCGACAGCTACACGGTGAGCCCGGACGGGCTGGTCTACACCTTCAAGCTGCGCGACGGCCTGCAATGGCATGACGGCGCACCCGTGAAGGCCGAGGACTGCATCCAGTCGGTCAAGCGCTGGGCCGAGCGCGACGGCGTCGGCCAGCGCCTGATGCAGCACACGCAGTCCTTCGATGTCGTCGACGACAAGACGTTCAAGCTCACGCTCAAGAACCCCTATGGCTTCGTCATCGCCTCGCTGGCCAAGCCCGGTAGCACCGTGCCCTTCATGATGCCCAAGCGCGTGGCCGACACGCCGGGCACGCAGCAGATCAAGGAGGCGACCGGTTCGGGGCCGTGGATCTTCAAGGCCGACGAGTGGAAGCCGGGCGAGAAGGTCGTCTACGTCAAGAATTCCAACTACAAGCCGCGGCCTGAGCCGGCGTCGGGCCTGGCCGGCGGCAAGGTCGCGAAGTTCGATCGCATCGAATGGCTGGCGATGCCTGACATCCAGACCGCGGCCAACGCGCTGATGACCGGCGAGATCGATGCCATCGAGGCGCTGCCGCTGGACCTGGCGCCGATGGTCGAGAAGAACAAGTCGATCGCCTTCATGCGCGGCAAGTATCCCGGCCAGTACACGCTTCGCCTGAACTGGCTGCATCCGCCGCTCGACAATCCGAAGATCCGCGAGGCGATCGGCTATGCGATCGACCAGCGCCCCTATCTCGAGGCCCAGATCGGCAACGAGAAGTTCTTCCAGCTCTGCAAGGCCTACTTCATCTGCAGCACGCCGCTGGCCAGCACCACGGCCATGGACGGCCGCCTCGAAGGCAATGTCGCCAAGGCGCGCGAGCTCCTGAAGGAGGCGGGCTACGACGGCACGCCGCTGGTGGTGATGCACACGACCGACCTGCCGGCGCTCATGAATCTGGCGCCGGTGGCGAAGTCGCAGCTCGAGCGCGCCGGCTTCAAGGTCGATATGCAGTCGATGGACTGGCAGACGACCGTCGCCCGCACCAACAAGCGCGACGCGCTGGACAAAGGTGGCTGGAGCGTCTTCCTCACGAGCTGGGGGGCCCTCGACTCGTCCGATCCGATCGTGTCGCAAAACCTCAACGCCTCCTGCGAGAAGGCGACGCCCGGCTGGCCGTGCGACAAGCGGATCGAGGAGTTGCGCGACCAGTTCGCGCTGGAAGGCGACGCCACCAAGAAGAAGGCGATCGCCGACGAGATCCAGACCCGCGCCGTCACGCTCGGCACGCACTATCCGCTGGGCGAGTGGTACGGTCAGTTCGCCTACCGCACCAACACCAAGGACTGGATGCCGCCGATGACGGCCATGCTGTTCTGGAACGCGGAGAAGACCCCGTAGCCGCGGCTCACGGCAGGAAAGGGTCTGCCGGGATCGGCAGGCCCATGTTTTCGCGCAAGGTGGCGCCCCTGTAGTCCGGCGGACGAAGCCCGCGGCGCTGGAGTTCCGGCACGACCAGCTCGACGAAGTCGCGCAGGCTGCGCGGCTGGACGGGCATGGACAGCATGAACCCGTCGCACGCCTTGCCGGTGTACCAATCCTCCATCATGTCGGCGACTTCCACCGCATCGCCCTTCACCATGTTGCCGCCCATCGACGGCAGCACGCGCTCGTAGGTGCCGCGCACGCTCAGGCCCTCGCGCGCCGCCATCTCCAGTACCGAGCGGCCGATCGCGGTGCCGCCGACACTCTCGCCCGGGCTCGCCGGCATCGGCCCGTCGAGCGCGGCCTCGCTCAGGTCGAAGCCCACCAGCTTCGACAGGTAGCTGACGGCCAGAGACGGCGCGATCAGGCCCTGAAGTTCTTCATAGAGGGCGTCGGCCTCGGCGCGGGTGCGGCCGACGAACACGCTGAGCGCGGGCAGGATCTTCAGCGCGTCGGGGGGACGGCCGTACTTCGGCATCCGCCCCTTGATGTCGGCATATTCCTTCTGGGCCTGGGCCTTGCTGCTGGCCGTGCCGAACAGGCCCTCGCCGCCATAGGCCGCCAGCTCCTTGCCGGCCTCCGACTGGCCGGCCATGAAGACCACCGGCTGGCCCTGCGGGGTGCGGGCGACATTGAGCGGTCCCTTGACCGCGAAATGTGTGCCGCGGTGGTTGGTCAGGCGCACCCGCGCCGGGTCCAGATACTGTCCCGTCGCCTTGTCCTGCGGGAACGCATCGGTCGCCCAGGAATCCCAGAGGGCGCGCACGACATCGAGGCTTTCCTGCGCCCGCTCGTAGCGCTCGACGCGACCCATATGCTCGTCACGGCCGAAATTCTTCGCATCCTCGACATATTGGGTCGTGACGAGGTTCCAGCCGGCCCGGCCGGCGCTGAGATGATCCAGCGAGGCGAATTTGCGGGCGATGCTGAACGGCTCTTCGTAGGTGGTGGTCGCGGTGGCGACCAGGCCCAGTCTGGTCGTGTGCTGTGCCAGCGCGGCGAACAAGGTCACCGGCTCGAACACCGCCGGACGATCGGATGGGCTGTTGGCGGCGAACAGGGCCGGCTTGTCCATCTGCCGCACGCCATTGCCGTCGGCCAGGAACATCATGTCGAGCTGGCCGCGTTCGGCGATCTGCGCCATCTCGACCATGCACTGAAGCTGCATGGTGGTCGTCGGGAAGGAATCGCGATGACGCCAGCCGCCGAGATGGCCGCCCAGGGCGCCGCCGGTGAAGCCCAGCACCATCATGCCGCGCCGCGCTCCGCTTTTTCTGCCGGCTCGCCCTGCCACTGGCTCGGAGCCTCGGGCAGGCCGAGATGGCCGCGCAGGGTGGTGGTCTCGTACTCCTTGCGGAAGATGCCGCGGCGCTGCAGCTCGGGCACGACCAGGTCGACGAAGTCGCTGAGGCCGCGCGGCTGGACCGGCGCCATAATGGTGAAGCCGTCGCCGGCCTTGCTGCGCCACCAATCCTCCATCTCGTCGGCGACCTGCGTCGGGCTGCCCTTGAACACCGGGCCGCCCAGCGCCGGCAGCGTGCGCTGGTAGGTCTCGCGGAGGGTGAGGCCGTCGCGCCGGGCCATGTCGATGATGTAGCGGCGCAGGCTGCTGCCACCCAGCGTCTCCTCGGCGAGGTCGTCGAACGGCAGCGGCCCGTCGAGCGGCAGGGTCTCGAGATCGTGCACCAGCATCTTGGAGAGATAGTGCACGCCCAGCGCCGGCGAGATCAACGACTGCAGTTCGAGATACAGATCCTCCGCTTCGGCGGCGCTGCGGCCGGTGAAGACGCTGACGCCCGGCAGGATCTTCAGCATGTCGGGCGCGCGGCCGTAGCGCGCCATGCGGCCCTTGATGTCGGCATAGGCGTCGATGCAATCCTGCTTGGTGGTGCCGGCGCCGAACAGCGCGTCGGCGTAGCGCGCCGCCAGCTCCATGCCGGGAGCGGACTGCCCGGCCATGAACACGATGGGCCGGCCCTGCGGCGTGCGCGAGATGTTCAACGGGCCCTTCACCGTGAAATGCGGGCCGCTATGGTCGATCGGCCGCACCCGCGTCGGGTCGAGATACTGGCCGCTCTCTTTGTCCTGCGGGAAGGCGTCGTCGGCCCAGCTATCCCACAGGGCCGCGACGACCTCGTAGAATTCCTGCGCCCGCGCATAGCGGTCTTCGCGGCCCATATGCTCGCTGCGGCCGAAGTTCAGCGCATCGCCGGCATTGGAGGCCGTGACCAGGTTCCAGCCGGCGCGGCCCTTGCTGATATGGTCCATCGAGGCGAAGCGGCGGGCGACCATCCACGGCTCGTCGTAGGTGCTGGTCGCGGTGGCGACGACCCCGACATGCTTGGTGACCATCGACACGGCCGAGAGCAGCGTCGTCGGCTCGAAGAAAGACGGTCGCGCCGAGGGATGATTGGCGGCGAACAGCGCCGGGCGGTCCATGTCGCGCACGCCGTTGCCGTCGGCCAGGAACACGCAGTCGAACTTCCCACGCTCGGCGATCTGCGACATCTCGATGAAGGCCTCGAGATTCATCACCGGACTGTCGAAGGCATCCTTGTGGCGCCAGCCACCGAGATGGCCGCCGACGAGATTGGGAATGCAGGCGAGATGCATCATGGCATCGGCTCCTCGTTCGGACATCGGCGGTCGCCGGCCAGTAAGGCACGGCCGCGGGTCTCGCCGGATGCGTCGCAAGAACCGGGCCGTAGAGGCCGCCTATGGCTTCGCGGCCACCGGCCAGTAGTGGCCGTCGGGCGTCGAGCGCTTGCCGAAGATCGCCTCGCCGACGCGCACGACGTCGGCGCCCTGGACGATCGCCTCCTCGAAATCGTTCGACATGCCCATCGACAGTTCCTTGATTGCGGGATCGTGCCGGACGGCGATGTCGCGCAACTCGCGCAGGCGCTCGAAGCAGGGACGCACCTTGTCGAGATCGGTGCTGAACACCGCGAGCGTCATCAGCCCGCGCGGCTTCAGCCGTGGAAAACGCCTGAGCTCGTCGAGATACGGGAGCAGCTCGCCGGGCTGCAGGCCGTATTTGCTCTCTTCGGCCGACGTGTTCACCTGGACATAGACGTCGAGGGAGCGATCCTCCCTGTCGAGGCGGGCATCGAGCGTCTCGGCCAGCCGCACGCTGTCGAGCGCATGGAATTCGCGCGCGAAGCGGGTCAGGTACTTGACCTTGTTGGTCTGCAGGTGGCCCACGATGCACCAGTCGATGGCGAGATCCGAAAGCTCGGCGCGCTTGGCCACGGCTTCCTGGATCTTGTTCTCGCCGAAGTCGCGAATGCCGGCCGCGTAGGCGAAGCGCAGGACATGCGCCGGCACCGTCTTGGTGATCGGCAGCAGGCGCACCGATTCGCGCGGCCGTCCGGCCCGCGCACAGGCGCGCACGATCCTCTCTTCCACGGAAGCGAGGTTGCGGCTGAACAGGGCGAGGGGATCGGGGCCGAAGCGCTTGATGTCTTCGGGGGTCAGGCTTGCAGGTTCGAAAGATGCGTTCATGGGTATCCGGCCGGAATGTCCGGCAGAGATACCCTAGTCGAGTTTGCGCGTCGCTATGAACACGCCGACGCCGACGGCGATCGACACGGTCGTCACGACGATGACGACCGGCCACAACAGGCCACCCAGGAATTCCCACATGGGAGCCGAACGGGCGACGAGCCCTAGCGTTCCGGGAGTAGTCGGTAATCGGGGGTGTTCGGCGGCTGCCGGCCGGATTGGTTCACTCGGACTGTCGAATGCTGCGCAGACAGCAACGCCCCCAGCCTGTATCTGCTGGTCATGACGTCCTCCCCGAACCGAAGGGGCGTGCCCTTCAGCATCAGCCTCGTGACGCTGATGCTCGTCGTGGTCGGGCTTTTGTCGGCCGCACTGCTGCTCCTCGGTTGGCAGACGACCAGTACGCTCGAGGAAGCCAACATCGATCTCCGAATGGCGGCGCTCGACGAATCGGTGACGGGCTGGCTCAGCAGCAACATCCGCTCGACGGTCGACGTCCAGCAGGCCCTGGCCGTGACGCCGGCTTTCTCGCGGCGGGCGGGCCGGTCCGACAATGCGTCGGACAATGCGGCGCACGGCGCGGAGGCGCGCCGGCAGCTCGCCATCCTGCTCGACCATCATCCCGTCATGGCGGCCGCCTACGCGGGCTATGCGGACGGCAGTTTCGACTATGTCGGCCGGATTGCCGAGCTGCCCGAAGCGCTCCAGCGCGAGATGAACGTGCCGCGCGCCGCGATGCTGTTCGCGCGATCCTTGTCGGGCGGGGAGGGGGCGCGCCCCGAGCGCTGGTTCTTCCTGTCGGCCGACGGCTCGGCGCTCTCGGAGGCCAGCCGCGCCGTCGATTTCGATCCCCGCAATCGGCCCTGGTACAAGGAGGCGAACGCGACGACCCGGTCGATCTTGACCGAGCCTTACACCTTTGCCGTCTCGGGTACCCAAGGCGTCTCGGTCGCGACGCAGATCGGCCAGCACGACGGGGCGATCGCCTTCGACTTCACGCTGGACGCCCTTTCGCAAGTCACCGCCGGGCACAAGCCCGCGCGCGGTGCCATCGTCATGGTGGCCACCGACGCCGGCAACATCCTGGCCGATTCGTCGAACTGTACGGTGCGCGATCGCGGCTGCGTGCCGGCCGACCCGGCCATGCGCGAGCTGTTGCGTCGCGAGCTGGCCGACGTCTCGCACCACAGCGATCGCCGTCTCGACATACGGCTTCGGGTCGGCGGCATGGACTGGGAAATGCTGGTCGATCCGATGCCGGCGGTGTTCAACGAGCGCTTCTACGTGGGCGCCGCCGTGCCGATTGCCGAGATCACCGCGGAATCCCGCCGGCTGCTCCTCGTCTCAGGGGCGACGGCGGCCGTCTGCATCCTGCTGGCGGTCCTGGCGGTCCTTGCCGGGGCCGTGTTCATGTCCCGCGCGATCGGTCGTATCGCTGACAAGACCGACAGCATCCGCGACCTCGATTTCACGGATCGCACGCCCATCGTCAGCCGGATCCGCGAGGTCCAGCAGCTTTCCGACGCCGTGGAGCGGATGCGCGACGGGCTGGAGATCTTCGGCCGCTATGTCGCGAAGAATCTCGTGCGCCAGATCATGCGCTCGCCGGAGACGGCGGGCGTCGGCGGCGCGCAGCGCCAGGTGACGGTGATGTTCTCCGACATCGAGAGCTTCTCGCGCATCAGCGAGGGCCTGTCGCCCCAGGTCCTGACTGGCCGCCTGTCGCGCTACTTCGATGCCCTGACGGCGCCGATCTCCGCGAGCCACGGCACGATCGACAAGTTCATCGGCGACAGCATCATGGCCTTCTGGAATGCGCCCGAGCTCGACGAGCATCATGTCGAGCACGCCTGCCACGCGGCGTTGCGGGCGGCGATGGCCAGCCGGGACCTGGTGGAGAAATGGCAGCGGCGGGACCGGCCGGTCTTCCGCACCCGATTCGGGCTGCACACCGGCCTCGCGGTCATCGGCAATGTCGGCGCCCGCGACCGCATCAACTACACGCTGGTCGGCACGATCGTGAACCAGGCATCGCGGATCGAGGGGCTCAACAAGGTCTACGGCACGGAGATTCTGGCGAGCGGCGAGGTCGTGGCGCTGACGCGCGAGCTCTTCACCTGGCGCTTCATCGAACGGGTGATCCCGGCCGGGACCGACGATCCGATTGCCGTCTTCGAGCTCGTGGCCGAGGGGCAGGGCGGGGCGGGCGAACCCTTCCGCGCGGTTTGGGAGAGCGCCCAGGCGGCCTACGCCAAAGGTGCGTTCGCGGAGGCGTCGGCGCTGTTCGGGGAAGCCACGCGGCTGCGGCCCGGCGATGGGCCGGCCAAGGTCCTGCTCGGACGCTGCCGCCAATGGGTCGACACGCCGCCGCCCGCGCCGTGGACCGCCACTTGGCGCTTCGAGACGAAGTAGAAGAGCGGCAAACCAAGCCGGGATCATTGGAGGCCGGCCGGCGTTATAGGCGCCATGTCGCCCCTTTTTCAGCCCGGACGCACCGTTTGGAAGGTCGAGCACGCCTCGAGAGCGGCCGTCCTGATCGATGGCGCGGCCTTTTTCGCGGCCGTTCGCCAAGCCTTCCTGCAGGCCCGGCGCACCATCTTCATCGTCGGCTGGGACATCGACAGTCGCACCGAGCTGGTGGGCGATCGGCCGCCGGAGGATGGTTTTCCGACCAATCTGGCCGCGTTCCTCACCGAACTGGCCAAGCGGCGGCCGGAGTTGCAGATCCACCTGCTGCTCTGGGACTACTCTCTCGTTTACGCTCATGAGCGCGAGCCGCTGCCGCGTCTCTTCCTCAACTGGCAGATGCCGCCGCAGGTGACCTTCTGCCTCGATTCGACGGTGCCGTTCGGCTCCTCGCAGCATCAGAAGCTGGTGGTGGTGGACGATGCGCTGGCGTTCTCGGGCGGCCTCGACCTGACGATCCGGCGTTGGGACACCAGCCGCCACGAGCCGGACAATGCCCGCCGCGTCGACCCGTCGGGCGAGCCCTACCGGCCGTTCCATGACGTGCAGATGATGGTCGATGGCGAGGCGGCGCGCGCCCTGGCGCTGCTGGCGCGAGCGCGCTGGTGCCACGCCAATGGTGGGGAGCCGCAGGTCCGGCCGGAGGGCGAGCCCTGGCCGGAGAGCTTCGAGCCCGATTTCACCGACGTCGAGGTCGCGATCGCCCGGACCCAGCCGCGCTATCATCGCGAGGAGGAAGTGCGGGAGGCCGAGGCACTGTTCGTCGACAGCATCGCGCGCGCCGATCGCTCGATCTACATCGAGAACCAGTTCATGACCTCGGGCGTGGTCGCCTCCGCGCTCGCCCGCCGGCTGCGCGAACGGCCGGAACTCGAGGTCCTGATGGTCGCGCCGCGCAGCCACGATTCGTTCGTCGAGCGGCGCACCATGCGCAACGGCCGCATCCGGTTCTGGCGCACCGTGAAGGCGGCGGGCGGCGACCGTGTCCGTCTGGTCTATCCGACGATCGAGAAAGAGGGCCAGTCCACCTACACGATGATCCATTCCAAGATCATGGTGTTGGACGACTGGTTCCTGAGGGTGGGGTCGGCCAATCTCAACAACCGCTCCATGGGCGCCGACACCGAGTGCGACCTCGCGATCGAAGCCGCGACGGATCGGGAGCGCGCGGCCATCACGCGGCTGCGCAACCGACTTGTCGGCGAGCACTGCGGCGTGTCGGGTGAAGATGTCGCGGCGGCCGTGGCGCAGCACGGCTCGCTCGTGCGCGTGGCCGACCAGCTCTGCGGCAACGGTCACCGTCTCACCCCGATCGACGATGGTCGGCCTGACCGCACCATTTTCGCCCGCCTGGCCGAGCGGATCGCCGATCCGGCGCGGCCGCTGCGGCTGGGTCGCTTGGCCGGCCGCCTCCTGCCGCGCCTGCTGTTCCACGGCAGCCGCACCGTGGGACGCCGCCTGGCCAAGCGCGAAGATCGGCGCGCGGCCAGGAAGAGAGAAGCCGAAGCTGCGCGACAGCCTGCGCGCAATGACGAGAGTGCGGGCGAAGAGGGGATCCTCGGAAGAGCCGGCCTGCTGGTGGCCGGCGCGCTCGCGCTGATCGTGCTGTTGACGCTCGCCTGGCAATTCACCGGACTGAAGGAGCTGGCGCAGCCCGACCAGATCCGCGCGCTGCTCGAGGGCGCCGAGGGCGAACCGTGGGCTCTGGGCCTGGTCGTCGGCCTGTTCCTGCTGGGTGGCGCGGTGGCCTTTCCGGTCACCATCCTGATCCTGGCAACGGCCGCCGTGTTCGGCCCGTGGTGGGGCATGCTCTATGCCGCCGCGGGCGTCGCGGCGAGTGCGGGGCTCATGTTCGCGGTCGGCGCGCGCTTCGGGCAGGACGTGCCCAAACGGCTGCTCGGCAGGCGCTGGGACAAGCTTCTCGAGCGCCTGCAACGCCGCGGCCTTCTGGCGATGGTCGCCTTGCGTATCGTGCCGGTGGCACCGTTTTCGCTGGTCAATGTCGCCGCCGGGGCCGGCTCCATCCGCTTCGTCGACTATGCGCTCGGGACGTTGATCGGCATGGGACCGGGCATCGCCGCGATCGCCTTGATGGGCGACCGTATCGCCAGGGTGCTGGCCGATCCCAGCGCCGGACAGATCGCCGTGCTCGTGCTCTGCGTTGCCGGCTGGATCGGCCTGTCGTTCGGCGCGCAGGCCATCGTGTCGCGGCTCGGGGAACGGACCACTTGAACTCCGTTCGCTTGATGACGTGGAACATCCACGGTGCCTTCGGTCGCAATCCGCGCTTCGACCTCGATCGCGTGATCGCGCTGGTGAAGAGCCACGCGCCCGACATCGTGGCCCTGCAGGAGATCGACTCGCGCAGCGTCCGGGCACAGGTGGGCAATCCTTTCGACGTCCTGCAAGCCGCGCTCGGCTCGCACGGGGTGGGCGCGAGGACCGTGGTGACGGCGGACGGCGAGTACGGGCAGGCGCTGATCAGCCGGTGGCCGCTGGAGAACACGCGGATCCACGATCTCTCCTATCCCGAGCGCGAGCCGCGGCGCGCCATCTGCACCGACGTCGCGACGCCTTTCGGGCCGTTGCGTGTGATTGCCACGCATCTCGGTCTCACGTTGCGCGAGCGACGCAGCCAGGCCATCGCGCTCCTGAACATGCTCGGCCGGCTCGACCGTCCGACCGTCGCGCTGGGCGATTTCAACGACTGGCTTTGGGCGGGGTCGGTGCGCCGCAGCCTCGCCCGCGCCCTGCCGGGATTCAGCCGCCACCGCACTTTTCCCGCGCGGCTGCCGCTCTTCGAGCTCGACCGCATCTATCTCTTCCCGGCCTCGGCCCTGATCGGCAGCTGCATCGACTACCGTGCACGGGATCTTTCCGATCACCTGCCGGTGATCGCCGACATAGAGCTCTAGCGTGGCCCGTACGGCCACCGTGGCGATGGAGGCAAGGCAGGTCGAAACCCTGCCCGACGGCAAAGGCTGGCAGTACGAACCGAAATGGGATGGGTTCCGCTGCCTGGCGCGGCGGGAGGGCGATGAGATCGAGCTGCTGGGCCGGTCCGGCAAGAGCCTGTCGCGCTACTTTCCCGAAATGATCGCGGCGCTGGGGCGCATGAAGCACGAGCATTTCGTGCTCGACGGCGAGTTGGTCATCCCCGTGGGCTCGAGCCTGTCCTTCGAGGCGCTGCAGATGCGGCTCCATCCGGCGGCCAGCCGCATCAAGCGTCTCGCCGAAGAGACGCCGTCGCTGCTGATCGCCTTCGATCTTCTGGAGGACGCGAAGGGACGCGACCTGCACGCCGAACCGCTGGCCGGGCGGCGCGCGGCGCTGGAGCGATTCTTCGCGGCGCTCGGTGAGATCGAGGAACTGCGGCTGTCGCCCAAGACGACGCGCGTTGCCGATGCCCGCAAATGGCTGAGCCGGGCCGGCAGCGGGACGCTCGACGGCGTCGTCGCCAAACGTCTCGACGAGCCGTACAAGGCGGGCGAGCGCGCGATGCTCAAGATCAAGAACCTGCGCAGCGCCGACTGCGTCGTCGGCGGCTTCCGCTACGCCACTGCCACCAAGGGCGCCAAGAAGGAGGTCGGCTCGCTGCTGCTCGGCCTCTACGACGAGGCGGGCCTGCTCGACCATGTCGGCTTCACCTCGGCGCTGGGCGGTCTCGACCGCGCGGCGCTGACGGCGAAACTCGAAAAGTTGAAGGGCGGCGGTTTCACCGGCGACGCGCCGGGCGGTCCCAGCCGCTGGTCGACGGCGCGCACGGCGCAATGGGTGCCGGTGAAGCCAAAGCTGGTGGTCGAGGTTCAGTACGACCACGTCACCGGCCACCGCTTCCGCCACGGCACAAGCTTCCTGCGCTGGCGCCCCGACAAGGCGCCGCGCGACTGCTCGTTCGATCAACTCGTGCAGGAAGCCCGGCCGTCGCGGGTAATGCGTCTTCTCAAGCGGGCTTGAGCGGCGCCCGTCAGACCTTCTTCTTGCGCTTCGCTGCAGTCTTGCGCTTCGGGCCGGTCTTCCTCTTGCCGGCGGTCTTCTTCTTGGCAGCTGTCTTCTTCTTCGCCGGCACCTTCTTGCCCTTCGCGCGTGCCTCGGAGAGGCCGATGGCGATCGCCTGCTTGCGGCTCTTGACGGTGCCGCCCTTGCCATCCGGACCGCTCTTCAGCGTGCCCTTCTTGCGGCGCTCCATCGCGCTCTCGACATCCTTGCTGGCGCTTCGGGAATACTTCGCCATGATTCCTCCTCGACGATTCAGCACCTAACGGCGCAGTCACGCCCTGGCTGCGTATTCCCCGGTGAAAGACAGAAGAAAGCCCGCGACCCCCTTTGCACATTTTTCGGATGGACGAAGGGTGCGGGCTTTCCGCCGGAGCGGCCAGGGACGAAGCGTTCGACCATCGCCAACGAAACGTGTGGCTCTCCTGCCTGCCCTCAATGCGCGCGCGGGCCGATCGGTTGCCGCCGCCGGCAACTGGTTTCGAGTGGGTGCATTCCTCCAATGCCGGCCTCGAGGAGAGAGCGGCCGGCCTCAACCACGGAGGAATCAATGGCACGCCACGACGACGACTATCGCTTCCGCAGGCATCCCTCGCGCGACGAAGAGGGCCGCTACGGCGGCTATGAAGGCGAGCGCGGCGACATCTACCACTATGCACCGGCCGGCCACCGCGGCAGCGAACACGGCTCGTTCTACGGTCGCGGCAACTACGAACAGGATGACATGTCCTCGGGCGGTGTGGCCGGCGGCGCGCGCGGCTATGGCTACAGCCAGGGCCCCGGTCATGGCGGCGACCGCTACACCGGCCGGGGCGGATCGCTGGGCGGCATGAGCGACCAGATGGGCGGCAGCCATTCCCAGGGAATGGGACGCAACGAGCAGGATCACGGCCGAAGCGGCTGGTTCGGCGGTCGTCCCGGCGGGGCTGGGCGCTACGGCAGCGAACATGCCGGCATGGGCGGTGGCTATGGCATCGGCGCCTCGGGCCAGGAACATCACCGCGGCAAGGGACCGAAGGGCTACACGCGGTCGGACGACCGGATCCGTGAGGACGTATGCGACTGCCTGACCGACGATCCGATGCTCGATGCCGGCGAGATCGAGGTTGAGGTCAAGAACGGCGAGGTGACCTTGTCCGGCACCGTGACCGATCGTCTGGCCAAGCGCCACGCCGAGGACATGATCGAGCGGGTGAGCGGCGTCAGGGACGTCCAGAACAACATCCGGGTGAAGGAACGCGACGCGATCAAGCCAACCGGCGCGTAGGCGGCGGCATGCGTCATTGGGTCGGGACCGACCCAGGCGACTACCGTGCAACACACGGTCCCAGCGCGCCGGGGATCGGCCGTCAGGGCCGCCCGATCTCCGACATTGCACGCTGCAGGGGCTCCCCGGAGATCTGCAGCCAGCTGTGATGCATCGGATCGCCGAGCTGCAGGATCAGGAAGATCGCGCCGGTCACCGCGAGCGAGGACAGGAAGAGGCTGGCGACCACCGTGAGGTTGGGCGGGGCGAAGACGCCGAAGCTCAGGAAGACCAGGAACAGCCAGAAGATGAGCACGACGAGGAACGGGGCGGGTACCGTCGTGCCGGGGTTCTCCCACAGCAGCCAGCGCTCGGCGTAGATCTGGTTGGTGAGCGCCAGCGCCTGGGCGGCCAGTGCCGTATGTCGTCGGTCGGAAAACTCGAGCGACATGATGGAATCGGCCAGCCTGTCGAGAAGGTCGGCGCTGACCCGCGCGTCGACACGCGGCGGCGGGTTGGCGGGAAACAACTCTTCCCTCTTGTGCCCGGCATAGGCGCGCAGGCTGGCGCGTGCCTCGCTCGCCTCCGGCCCGTAGGAGCGCAGCAGATGGTCGAGCTGGACGATGTCGGCGCCGAGCTTGGTCACGATGCCGGCGTTGACCGAGTAGGCGCCGTTGGCCGCCGACAGCATGAGGGCCAGCACCAGCGAGGTCAGCGACGCCACGATCGCCGCCGCCAGCTTGACCACCGCGCCCGACTCCTTGGTCAGGTGGTGCTCGGGCAGGGCGCGCGCGACGTAGAGGCCGATCAATCCGCCCCCGAACATGGCGACCAGCGCGACCAGGCAGATGATCAGGTACGAACGATCCAGCATCCCACCTGATAGCAGGTCGGCGGGCCCGGCGCCCGTTCCGCGCCGATCGTCTGCGGTCTCGCTGGGCGGGCTCGGTTTGTTGCCTCGTCGAAGGCGGGGGACATAGTATCGCCCGCCCGATTGCAGGAGGACGAAAAATGGCCGCACTGCTGAACGAAACCGACCTGATCGACCGCATCCTGGCCCATATCGACGGCAAGACGACGGACAAGGGCAGCGTGGTCTGGCGCGAGCCTGTCGAGAACTATCATTCGCCCGAGCGCTTCGCGGCGGAGATCGCGGTGCTGCGCCGTGTGCCGATGGCTTTCTGCCCGTCGGCCGCCTTGCCGGAACCCGGCTCCTACATCGCGCGCACGACGGTCGGCACGCCGCTGCTGGTGGTGCGCGGCACCGACGGCGTAGTGCGCGGCTTCCGCAATGCCTGCCGCCATCGCGGCATGAAGCTGGAGGAGGGCGAGGGCTGCAAGCGCGCCTTTGCCTGTCCCTATCACGCCTGGACCTACGGTCTCGACGGCTCGCTGCGGCACATTCCAGGCGAGGAAGGCTTTCCCGGTCTCGACAAGGCGGCACATGGGCTGGTGCCGGTGGCGGCGGTGCAGGAGAGGAACGGCATCGTCTTCGTGACGCAGGACGAACCGCTGTCGGACGGACCGCTGGGCGACCTGCCGGAGGTGCTGACCGACGACTACGTGCTGTTCAACAAGATCGAGTTCGACGACAGGGCGAACTGGAAGGTGCTGGGCGAGACCTCGATGGAGGGCTACCACATCAAGGCGCTGCACAATCAGTCGTTCTTCCCCTACGGCTACGACAATCTGAACGTGGTCGAGCTGCACGGCCGCAATTCGCGCATCGTCTTCCCGTTCCGCCGCATCGAGAAGCTGCGCAACATCCCGCGCGAGGAATGGAGCACGCAGGGCCGCATCACCGACGTCCACCAGCTCTTCCCCAACACCCATGTCAGCGTGCTGTCGAGCCACGCCATCCTGATCATCCTCGAGCCGGTGTCGCCGTCGGAGACTCACTGGGTCGTCTACCAGCTCGCGCCGCGAATCAAGAACGGCAAGCCGCTCGACATCGAGCAGGCGCGCAAGGACGCCAACTTCGTGCAGGAAAGCGGCATCCTCGAAGACCGCCACGCCGCCCGCGAGATCCAGGCCGGCCTGGCGTCGGGCGCCAATACCCATTTCACCTTCGGCCATTACGAACAGGCGATCGGCCACTTCCACCGCAACCTGACGGAACACGTGGACATGCTGAAGGCGGAACGGAGCGAGCGAGTCCGCGCTCTGGCGGCGGTCGATGGAATCGCGTAGGGCCTGCGCGCACATCCACCCGTTCACTCCGAGGTTCGCATGATCCACACGCTCGTCGTTTCCCAGTTCAGCAAGATGCTGGGCAATCTGCTGGTCATCCTGAACGAGGCCGAGAAGTATGCCGGCGAGAAGAAGTTCGATGTCGCCGTCCTGCTGCAGGCGCGTCTCGCGCCCGATCAGTTCAATCTGATCAAGCAGATCCAGACGGCCTGCGACACCGCCAAGCTCGGCGCCGCGCGTCTGGCGGGCACCGAGAAGGACGCCCACGTCAACGCCGATACCGAAGCGACGCTGGGCGAGATCAAGGCGCGCATCGAAAGCACCGTCGCTTATCTGCAGGGCTTCACGGCGCAGTCCTTCGCCGGCGCGGCCGAGCGGCGCATCACCCAGCCGCGCTGGAACGGCAAGTCGCTCTCGGGCGAGGAATTCCTCGTCCAGCACGTCATTCCGAATTTCTACTTTCACGTCACGACGACCTACGCGATCCTGCGCCACAACGGCGTTCCGGTCGGCAAGCGAAACTATCTGGGCGACATGCCCTATCGCGAACCGGCCTGATGCACCGGGGGCAATGAACGGGGCAACCGTTGCGGACGCGATGACGTAGACGGCGATGGCGGTGCCGGTATTCCAAGGGAAGAGACATGACAAAGCGGGTTGAAGGAAAGATCGCCGTCGTCGTCGGCGCGGGGCAGACTCCGGGCGAGACGATCGGCAACGGCACGGCCATCGCCGGCCTGCTCGCGCGCGAGGGTGCGTCGGTCCTCTGCGTCGACAGGAGCGGCGAGCGGGCGGAAAAGACGGCCAAGGATATCTCGTCCGCCGGGGCCGCCGTTTCGTCGATGGAGGCCGACATCACGGTGGCCGACGATTGCGCCCGCATCGTCAAGCTCGCCATGACGCGCTACGGCCGCATCGACATCCTGATCAACAATGTCGGCATCGGCGGCGGCGGCGACGCGCCGGCCCACCGCATCGAGGAGCAGGTGCTGGACCGCATCCTCGACGTCAATCTCAAGGGCATGTGGCACACGATCAAGGCGGCGATCCCGGTAATGCGCGCGCAGAAGTCCGGCTCGATCGTCAACATCTCCTCGCTGGCCGCCACCAGCGGTGCGACCCAGATGGCCTACGAGATTTCGAAGGCGGCGGTGAACCGGCTCACGACCCATGTGGCGCAGTCCAACGCCCGCTACGGCATCCGCGCCAACGCCATCATGATGGGCTTCATGGACACGCCGATGGCCATCACCGGCATCGCCCAGGCGACCGGCCGCCCGACGGAGGACGTCCGCGCCGAGCGCAACGCCATGGTGCCGCTGCGCGGCAAGATGGGTACCGGTCACGACACCGCCTATGCCGCGCTGTTCCTCGCCTCAGACGAGGCGCAGTTCATCACCGGCGAGATCCTGCGCGTCGACGGCGGTATGGGGCTGGGGCTGGCTTAGCGAGCGCTTGCGGAACGAGCCGGGCGAGACCACGGCGGTTGCACGGTCGTCGACTGCCCCCGCCTGGGCTCCGGCCTCACGGCCGCAATGCAGCGACCGTCGCGGCGGCCCTTCGCGCACCTCTTGCGCTGTTCGGTGCGGGCTTCGCTAGCTTCCGGGTCCGCCACCACGGGTCAAGCCGCTTCCGATCTTCCTCGTACTGATACTTTGAAATCTGGATGAAGAAAGCCAGGCGATGGCTGGCGAGCCGCCGGTCTCCGCGCTCTGGCAAGACAAGCTGGTCTTGATCTGGCTCTCCAGCCGCGAGCTCCCGGGCGCTCGCGCGCCTCGGCAATTCGGATAAAGAGTCTGAGAAACGCCATTCAAGGTACACGATGGTGCGCTTTCCGCTTGCTCTTCGAAACTCTACTCACGTCATGGTGCATGGCGGCAGCTTGCAGCACCTGTCATGATGATCATATTCGTCAGCAATCCCCGTTGCGCGTACAGAAAGCACCAGCTTGGAGACTAAGTAATTGCAGCGGGACCGGGCGTGAACGAGCGCGCTTCATTGGAATTGACGATTCGATGATGGGTCGCGCTGTCGCCTCGAAGCCGCGAAGCGCCAAAGAAACCAAAACGGTTACGTTCGGTGTCAGGCTTTGGAGCCCCCTCGTTTAGAGTGCGGCTCGTCAGCTGCATAATCCCACGATGCCCTGACTCCGCCGGAGCCCCGTTCATCCCACTGAACCACTGGGGCTCAACCGGGTGGCGATGGTCGGACCCCACCTTCCCGGCCATCGCCTTTCGCGCCGCCGTCCGCGCGAGGCGAGGGGAGCTATGGCCGCGACAGGGCGGCGTTCCGGACGAGTTTGGAGACGAGGCCCCGCAGCGCCCGCATGTCGAGCGGCTTTCTGAAGAATCCCGCCACACCGAGACGGTCGAGAGTTGTGGCAGGCGGGAAATCGATCCGGCCCGAGATGAGGATCACGGCGGCCTGCGGCGCCAGGCGAAGGATGCGGCTCGCGACGGTCATTCCGTCGATATCCGGCAGATGGTAGTCGACGATGACGACCTTGGGATCGAGCCGCGAGAGATTGTGGAGGGAGTCCGATCCGCCCGCGCGCTTGCTCACGGTGAAACCCTTGCTTGCAAGGTGCGTCTCGATCTCGTGCGCCTGAAGGACATCGTCTTCGATCAAGAGGACGTCTCTGCCTCTCGGATTTCCGGCAGGGTTCCCGGTCGGTCTGGATCTCATCCAGGCCAAATCCGCTCCTCGAACGACATGGGGGTGCCGGCGTCGCCGTGCGAATTCGCGTAGGAGCGTATGAACGTTTGAACGGCCTCTCTTCCCTTTTCCGTGAGAAGAGCAGCCACCCGGCGCTTGTCCGTCGGATCTGGGATCCGTGAGATCATGCCGTTGCGCTCCAGTTCATGGATGCGCCGCAGGGCCGAGGTCAAGGGGACTCCGGCCGAGCCCCCCAGTGCGGTGAGAGAGATGCGCTCGCCCTGGCGTTCGCTGACGTAGAGATCCAGCAGGATTTCCCAGCTCGCCTCGACCGTCATTCCCGGCGGCAGATTTTCGCCACACACGCGCCGAAGCTTTCTCAGGTGATTCAGCACGACGCTCGACATGGCTCCGACGTCGATGGTCTTCGGTTGGAACCGGCCCTCGACCGCTCCGTCGACTTGCGTCGTGCGGCGCGTGGGCTTCTCCATCCATGAGGATGGTGCCTCTCGCTCCAGCCGAACCTCCCTGACGATCTGTATCAGTCTTCGAAGGTCTATCGGTTTCGTCAGCAGATCGCGGGCGCGGAGCCGGATCGCCTCGACCGCGTGATCGAGTTCGGCGCTTCCGCTGATGAATACGATCTCCGGCAGCCTGACCGCGCCGAGCCGTTTCAGGCGGTGTGCGAGCTCCAGCCCGTCCAGTTCAGGCATTCTGATGTCGGTGATCATGACGTAGGGAATGGTGCCCCTCAGGAGGGTCTCCAGAGCCTCCCAGCCGGTGCGGGCGCCGGCACAAACGAGGCCAGCCCTTTTGAGGCCGGCGGTCAGACCGTCGAGGCCCGCCGGGTCGTCATCGACGACGAGAACGTCGAGCCTGTCGCCCGGTTCGGCGGTCAGGACTTCCATGCTTCCACCGCTTGGACGATACCGGCCCGCCCGAGGCTGCAGGCGTCGGTCGAGCCGCGGCACGTTTCGATGGCGTCCCGCAGCTGCCGGAGATCGATGGGTTTGCGCTGAAACTGCGTCACGCCCAACGATCTCGCCCGCTCTTCGTCTTCGGGCGTGCCGTGGCCTGTGAGAACGACCGCAGGAATCGTCCGGCCCTGCCACCAGGCATTTTCGGCTGTCCAGCGAAGAATGTCATACCCATTCACTCCGGGCATACGCAGATCCGTCACGATTACAGAAACGTAACGATCGGAGCGTAACGCCTCGAGCGCCCCCTCGCCACTGGTGCAAGCGACGATTGTATAAAATCGCTCCAAATACAACGAAAGAATTTCCAATGTGGGACGATCGTCCTCAACCAGCAGAATTCGGCTGCCACAGTGCCGTGAGCCACGCCCGTGACCGATCATGAAATACACCCTCGTTACGCCGAGCGCCCTGCAATATCCGGGCTAGCTCCGGTGCATCTTATAGCCAAACTGGAGTCAAAAACTTTCGTGGAGAACATTAAATTATGAGACAGAGCCTTTGTAGGCCGTTCCAACCAGCAGGTGGTGGCGGGGCCGGGCTTAAAGTGCTCTAAACGCGGAGACTACAAAAGGGTGCTCATCGCCGGTTCGACGTTTGCGGCACTTTATGCTCAGGCCATTGTCCGGCTGCATCGCCTGCCTCCATTGTCATCACGAACGTTCGGTGACGAGACTTCGCGGCCCTCTTCATGAGACCCTCCACGTCACATAGGCCTTGCCGCTGGGTTACCCGCAGAGGGTCAATAGCCATATGAAAAATGAGGTTAAGCCTCTGTCCCCGCTCAGGGCGACTGCGGGAACCATGCTCGCCATACTCGCCATATGGTTGCTGACGGGCGCGTTCCTGTGGCAACAGTATAAACTTAGCATGGATAATGCAGAAAGGTCCACCCGGGATCTTTCCGACGTCATGGCCGAACTCGCCGAGCAAAGCCTTACGGTCAATCAGCTGGTCATCCAGTCCATGCTCGACTGGATCGCCGAAGAGGAGGTCAAGACCGAGGAGGACTACCGAAGGATCGTCTCGAGCCGCAGCTTCTACGATCGGCTGATCGGGCGCATCGCGAAGTTGCCGACCATCGATGTCGCAACGTTCATCGCGACAGACGGTACGTTGCTCAATTACTCAAGGCGTTTTCCTCCACCGCCGATCAATCTCGCCGATCGCGACTACTTCATCGAACAGATGCGCGAGAGCGGTCCTCCGTACTCGCTGGGCAAAGCGGTTGCAAACAGGGGAACCGGGCAGTGGACGTTTTATCTGGCGAGGGAAGTACGTCTGACGACGGGCACCAAGGTGGGCGTCGCGATCACCGGCGCCGGGGCATCTTACTTTGCCGCTCAGCTTCGCCGTATGCTTCATCGGCACCAGGGTGACGACTCCGCACACGTCGGTGCCGCTTTTCTCGTACGCGATGACGGCGTGCTGCTCGCCGCCACATCCGACGACGCGCCCATGGGCACGCGCGCATTTCCGCGGCGGGAGACAAAAGGTCATGCCCAGCGGATGCCGGCCGCGGCTGCCGCTCTGGGCCTGCCGTCCGACAGTCTGATTGCATCGTCGCCCCTCACGACCTTTCCTGCCTACGTCGTTGCGGTGACCAACCCGGCCCCCTTGCTGCTCGAGTGGAGGCGGACGGCATGGGCGATGGTATCGGCGGGAGCCGTGCTTTCCCTGTTGTCGATCGGAATCGGATGGCGGAGCTACCATCTCCTCCAGGTCCGGGATCGTGTCCTGCGGCAGGAGGGCGAGCGGCGGATTCTCTCTTCGATTTGCGGATCGCCGCTGGCGCTCGCAGCGCTGGTCGCGGGTGACGGCCGAGTGATCTACTGCAACAGCGCCTTTTCGGAGACTTTGGGCCCGATCATCCGCGACGACCGGCTGGTGTCGGGACCTGAGGTGGAAGGCAGCGACGCCCTGGCGGCTTTCATGGCGGGCGACAAGTCTCGTGCCGATTTCACCTTGCGCGTCCAGGGCGAGGACTGCTCGCCGGCCTACCTGCGGATTTCCGGCGCGCGGGTGGACCTGGAACAGGGCGACCAGGGGGTCGCTCTCCTGGGATACGACGATACGCAGAGAATGAAGTCCGAGGCGCACATCATCCAGTCTTCCAAGCTGATCACACTGGGTGAAATGGCCACGGGCATGGCGCACGAGCTCAATCAGCCGCTCAACGTGATCAAGATGGCGGCACAGGCGGCGCTTTTCGAGATCGAAGACGTCGAGGAATCCGATACCGGCGCGAACCGGCCCTTCGTCGCCTCCCCGGACTCCGCCCTATTCGTGAAGGCGCGGCTGCAGCGCGTCGTGGAGCAGGTGGATCGTGCGGCGACGATAATCGACCACATGCGCATTTTCGGCCGGGTACCGGCAGGCCGGCCGCCCGTGATCGATGCCGCGGCCACCTGCCGGTCCGCGTTGCAGCTGATCGGCCATCAGTTGCGTGATTCCGAGGTCGAGGTCGTGCTCCGCCTGGGAGACACGCCCCAGCTCGTGAAGTGCCATCCGGTGCTGCTCGAGCAGGTCCTGGTCAATCTCCTGCTCAATGCACGCGATGCGACGGCCAGCATTTCCGTGCCGGCGCGCGAAATCCGTATCGACGTCCAAAGCGTCGATCACGAGGTCATCATCATCGTGAGCGACAATGGTCCCGGTATCCCCGCCGCGCTGCGCGACCGGGTATTCGAGCCCTTCTTCACGACCAAGTCGGCGGAGAAGGGAACGGGTCTGGGACTCTCGATATCCTATGGCATCGTACGCGACAGTGGCGGCAGGCTGGAGCTCCTGGACAGCGCACAAGGATGTGTCTTCCGGGTCGTTTTCCCGGCCGTGGCCGGGGCGGAAGTGCTGGCCCCGTGAGCTTGACGTATCTTCCGGCGCAAACGGTCATATTCGTGTCCACCGGGGGAATCTGCCGGGCTCCGATGGCGGCTGGAGTGTTCCTCCGTCTGCTCAAGGATACCCGGTTCAGCCGGTACGTTAAGGTCGACTCGGCCGCGATCAGCGACATCCACGTCGGCGATGCGCCTCACCCGTTGGCGGTCGATGCCGCCTCGAGCCGTGGCTATGACATCGGCAACATTCGCGTCCGCACGGTCGAATCTCGCGACTTCGAGGGCGCGACCCTGCTCGCGATGGACACGCTCGTCCTCGCCTTCCTCAGGAACATGGCGCCGCACGGGCTTGGTGACCGTCCACGATTGCTGGCACGCTACACGGCGCTGGGCGGGGACAACATCGTGGATCCCTTCGGTGGCGCGCCGGTGGACTACCACGTGGCGCTGAATCTCATCGAAGCCTCATGCAAGGCGTTGATGACGGCGCTTCTCTTGAGTCGACGGCTCTGATTGCGGGGGCACGCAACCCGTTCCGATCGCACCGACTATTTGAGCGCCGCCTGCCGGGCACGCAGCTCGTCGCTGGGGCGGATGTCGCGGGAGCGGCCATAGACGGTGACGGCGATCAGCAGCACCACGACCATGAATCCGAACAGGGTGCGGTAGGCGTCCTCGGAGCGGGCGCCGTCGGGCAGGGGCGTGAAGGCGCCGACGATGACGCCCGACAGGGTCTGCATGCAGGCGACGCCCAGCATCACGCTGGTGTTCATGGTGGCGATGCCGCGGCCGATCAGCCGGTCGGGGAAGATGCCGCGGCCATGGGTCATCACCATGGTGCTGGAGGCGCTCAGGAAGCCGATGCCGACGATGGCGGCCATGGCGACCCAGAGCGGCGCCTTCGCCCAGAGGGCGAGGGTCGCCAGGATGGCGGCGATCAGCAGGGTGCCGGCGATGGCGATGCGCTTGCGCGTGTCGAACACCCGGTCGAGCGGGCTGATGGTCAGCATGCCGATCTGGTAGGCGATCACCGCAACCAGCAGCACGTTGCCGGACTCGACGCGCGTCAGCCCATGGACCTCCCGCAGGAACGGGCCGCCCCACAGGCCCTGCACGGTGAAGGTGCAGGCATAGTTGCAGAAATTGAGCGCGATGATGAACTTGATCTGCGGGTTCTTCAGCACCTCTCCCAGCCCCTGGATCATCTCGGCCGCCGTCTCCGGCGTGCGGGCGAGGAAAGGATGGCCGGGTGGCGCGTCGCGCACGATCACCCAGACGCCCAATGCCGCCAGGGCGGTGAAGGCGACCATCAGCCCGAACACGCCGCGCCAGCCGATCATCTCGGTGCCCCAGGCGAGCGGCGTGGTGGCGAGCAGGTTGCCCAGCAGGCCCACCGACAGAACGATTCCCGCCAACGTCGCGAAGCGGTCGGGCGGGAACCAGCGCGAGATCACCACCATGCTGCCGATCAGCATGACGCCGAAGCCGGCGCCCATCAGCGCCCGGCCCGCGAGCAGCTGCGGCCAGCCCGGTGCCAGGGTGAACAGCGCCGCGCCGAGCACGGCGACCCCCAGCATGCCGGTCACCGTGCGGCGTGGTCCGTAGCGGTCGAACAGGAAGCCACAGGGAATCTGCATGGCCGAGAAGCCGAAGAAGAACGCGCCCGTCAGCGCCCCCAGCGCCTCCGGTCCGATGCCGAGGTCGCGCATCAGGTCGAGCCCGATCGTGACGTTGGCCGCGCGGAAGAAATGGCTGGCGACATAGGCGGTCGCCAGGGTCGCCACGATGATGACGGCCTGCCGCCGGATGCCCCTACTCATGCCGGGCGACATCACGAAGCGTTTCCTCTGTCCATTCCCGCTTTCTCATCCGGCCCAGCCGGTGGCGCGTTGGTTCGTTGACCCAAGTGCTATCGATAGAGAAGGCGTATCGCAATTGCCGCGCGCATCGCCATTCCGCCCGCCGGATGCGGTTGCGGTATCCGGGCCAGCGGCCTCGGCAGCTCAAGCCGGCCGTTGGCTCTTCAAGGCACGTCGAGCAGACGCGCCGTGGCGACGGCGACGGTCTCGCGCCGGACGTTTTGGATGCTCAAGGACAGCGCACCCCCGGCCTTTCGATGGCCCTCGACGCTCAGCACGTCGTCGCGCTGGAGCATGCGGGTGAAGGTGGCGTCGAGGCTTCCGCGCGAGATCCAGTCATCGTCGCCGAAATTGTCCTGCGCGAAGCGCGACAGGTAGGCGAAGGACATCATCGCCGCCGGGATCGCGACGCGCACACCCAGCGCCTGCGCCAGATGATCGTGCGTGTGATAGTTCTCGGCCGGCAGGCTGAACAGGCGCGACTTCTCCAGCGACATTTCGATGCGACGGGGCGGAAGCCCGCTCGCGGACGTCGCGACAGGCGATGGAGAAGGCGCCGCCGCGCGCCGCACCTCTTCGCTGCGGATCGCGCAGCCATGATCATAGACGGCCAGCGCCTCGCCGTCGGCGTCGAAGAACGACGCGCGCATGACGATGAAGTCGCGCCCGCGCCGGCGGTATTTCTCCGTCACCGCGACGTCGGCTCGGATCGGCCGGCCGAGGCGGAACGGCCGCCGGAAGCGCACCGACGACTTGCCGTGCAGGAACGGCGTGCCGACCAGATGGCCATGGCGCTGCCGGAACAGCTCGAAGTGGCCGATCTCCCCCGGCGCACGCCGGTAGAAGCCGGATGGAAACCACATGTAAGTCGACAGGAACAGCGGATGCACGAGCGCGTCGGCGCGATCGCCCACCAGCCAGCCGGTCTGGTCCTCGACGGCGCAGGCGAACTTCCGCACCTGCTCGATCGCCGGGCTGAAGAAGGTCGAGCCCAGCTCTAGGGGAACGGGCAGATCGTCGAAGGTCGGGACGGCAATCTCGGTCATGGGGCCCCCGAACCCGTACTGGTTCGCGCCGTCCGACGCAAAGCGGACAATGAACTCGTGCTGCCCTTGGTCCTATTTGGGCTTCGGCTTGCACGCGGCCAATTCCTTGCGGCGTTCGGCGTCCTCGAATTCGTGCCGGTTTGCGGGGGTCCGATTGCACCAGTGAACGTGCTGAACCAGGTTCGAACTCCACCGCATCCCTTCGAAGACGCAATCCGACGCAAGCGACTGGGCCAGCTCGACCTGCGATCGTGACCTCGCCGCGTACTCTTTGCAGTTCATGATCGGAACAGCCCCGAAATCTCCCCGGCAGGTCACCAGGGCCTTGCGACGTTCGTCGTCTTCCCGGCCGCGGTCACGGGCGGATGCCGCTTTGCACCATGCCATATGGTCGGCCGGATCCACGCTCCAGCGCGAACCCGGGAAGTTGCATCCGGCCGCCATCTGAACCTGGCTCGTGGCCTTTGCCACGTAATCGGGGCAGCTTTCGATGGAGAGCGGGCCGAAGGAGCCTTGGGCGAGAACCGGCACGGCCGCCGACAGCGAGAGGGACGCGGCGCAGACCGCCAAAACCCTGTAGTTCATGTCATTCTCTCCACCGTCGCGCCGATAACGCCGCACCGTCAGTCGCGTTCCGTGGCGTCGGAGGGTCGCTGACCGTCCCCGGCGCGTCGTCGAGCCATCTGCCTCGTTGCAAAAGGTTATTGAATAAGTCATGCAGCCTCCGTGGCGTCGAAATATGGTTTGTGACGCCTCGAGGCCCGTTCATCGTCGGCTTCGACAAAGACTTGGAGTTGAGAGATGAGATTCGGGGCGCGCGGTTTTGGGCAGCTTTCCCTTGCTCTCGGTCGACGACTTGTCGGATTGCTTCCCGGTCTCCTTCTCCCACTCGCCTTCGCGCTGCCGGCCGGCGCCCAGACCAAAGCCACCGAGAATGCGCCGCCGGTCGTGCTGGTGCGGCCGGTCGAGGTGCGGACCCTGGCGCCGCAGTCCGAATATGTCGGCCGCCTCGCCGTGTTCGACAAGGTCGAGCTGCGCGCCCGCGTCAAGGGCGTGCTCGGCAGGCGTGAGTTCGCCGACGGCACCAAGGTGGCGGAAGGCCAGCTCCTGTTCACCATCGATCCGACGCCCTACCGCATCGCCGTCAACCAGAAGCGGGCGCTGCGCGATGGCGCCCAGGCGGCGCTGATCAATGCCGACGCGCAGCTCAAGCGGGCCGTCGAGCTGCTGCGCACCAACAACGTCTCGCAGGTTTCCTACGACCAGCGCCTCGCCGAGCAGCTGCAGTCCAAGGCCACGCTCGACGACGCCCAGGCGCAGCTCGACGATGCCGAGCTGCAGCTCTCCTATACGCAGATCACGGCGCCGATCGCCGGCCTGATCGGGCGCTCCAGCGTCTCGCCGGGAAATCTCGTCGGACCGGAATCGGGCGTTCTCGCCACCATCGTGAACGAGCGGCAGATCCGCGCCCTGTTCTCGGTCCCCCAGGCGGACCTGCTGAACGTGCGCCGCGACCTGCGCACGGGCGAGGCGCTGTCCGTCCGGCTGCGCCTCGCCGACGGCAAGCTCTACCCCGAGAAGGGCAAGGTCGACTTCATCGACGTCGCGGTCGATCCCACCACCGACGGACAGATGGCGCGCGCGGTGTTCGAGAATGCCGACGAGCTGCTGACCGACGGCCAGACGGTGCGGGTGATCGTCGAGGGCAACGAACCGGCCAAGGTGATGGTCGTGCCGCAGGCGGCCATGGCGATCGACCAGACCGGCCGCTACGTCTACGTCGTCGACGGCAAGGGCGTCGTCGAGCAGCGCCGCATCACCGTCGACTTCGTGCGCGACGGCATGATCGCCGTGACGGGCGGCCTCAAGGAGGGCGACCGGGTCATCGTGCAGGGCCAGCAGCGGGTGCGCGCGGGCATGGCGGTCGAGGCGCAGCCCGCGCCGGCCGCCGCCGGCCAGCCGAAGCGCTGATCCCATGGGCATCGCCGCCGTCTTCATCCGCCGTCCGCGGCTCGCCTTCGTCGTCTCCGCGATCATGGTCATCGCGGGCCTGCTGGCGCTGGGCAGCCTGCCGATCGCGCAATTCCCCAACATCGTGCCGCCGGAGGTCACCGTAACGACCAGCTATCCGGGCGCCTCGGCCCAGGTGGTCGAGGAGAGCGTGGCGCAGATCATCGAGCGCAACGTCAACGGCGTCGAGAACATGATCTCGATGAAGTCGACCTCGGGCAGCGACGGCAGCTACGCCCTCAGCGTCTACTTCAAGGTGGGCTCGAACCCGCAGGATCATACGGTCAACGTCAACAGCCGCATCAGCCGCGCCATGCCGCAGCTCCCCGACGAGGTGCAGCGCAACGGCGTGCTGGTCAAGAAACAGTCCTCGGCGCTGCTGCAGGTGGTCGCCGTCTATTCGCCCAAGGGCACCCGCGACGCGCTGTTCCTGTCGAACTTCGCCACCATCAACGTGATCGACGCCATGCAGCGCGTGCCGGGCGTCGGCTCGGCCGGCCTGTTCGGCGGGCTCGACTATGCCATGCGCGTGTGGCTCGACCTCGACCGCATGTCGAGCCTCGGCGTCACCTCGCAGGATGTCGTGGCGGCGATCGAGGCCAAGAACATGCAGGCGGCCGTCGGCCGCGTCGGCGCCGCGCCGCTGCTCGACGGCGTCGACTTCCAGATCAACATCACGGCCAAGGGCCGGCTCACCTCGCCTGAGGAGTTCGGCAACATCACCGTGCGCGCCAACCCGGACGGCGCGCTGCTGCGCATCCGCGACATCGGCCGGGTCGAGCTGGGCTCGGCCAATGCCGACGTCACCACGCGCTACAACGGCAAGCCGGCGGCCGGCATCAACATCTACCAGCTTGCGGGCGCCAACGCGCTGGCCACCGCCGAGGGCGTGCGCCAGGTGCTGAAGGAGGTCGAGGACCGGCTGCCCGAGGATGTCGCCCTGGAGGTGATGTACGACACGACGGTGTTCGTCGAGTCGACGATCAAGAGCGTGGTGAAGACGCTGATCGAGGCCTTCGTGCTGGTGGCCATCGTCGTCTTCCTGTTCCTGGGCAGCGTCCGCGCGACGTTGATTCCCATCATCGCCGTGCCGGTGGCGCTGATCGGCACCTTCGCGGTGATGCAGATGATGGGCTTCTCGCTCAACACCGTGTCGCTGCTGGCGCTGGTGCTGGCCATCGGCATCGTGGTCGACGACGCCATCGTCGTGGTCGAGGCAGTCGAGCACAAGCTGGAGAAAGAGCCGCATCTCACGCCGGCCGAGGCCACCGAACAAGCGATGGCCGAGGTCACGGGACCGATCATCGCCATCACCCTGGTGCTGCTCTCGGTGTTCATCCCGACGGCCTTCATGCCGGGCATCGCGGGCAAGCTCTACCAGCAGTTCGCGCTCACCATCTCGGTCGCCATGGTGATCTCGGCGGTCAACGCGCTGTCGCTGTCGCCGGCGCTGTGCGCCCTGCTGCTCACCCGTCGCGGCGCGCCGCGCGGCCTGATGGCCCGCATCCAGCGCGGCCTCGACGCCACCCGCAACGGCTACCTGAAGCTGGCGGCGCCGCTGATCCGGCGCGGCGTGCTGGCGGTCGGCCTGGTCGCCCTGTTCGCACTGGCGACCGGCGGACTGCTGCGGATCGTGCCCACCGGCTTCCTGCCCGAGGAGGACCAGTCCTCCTTCATGGCCGAGATCCAGCTGCCCGACGCCGCCTCGACCAGCCGCACGCTGGAGGCGGTGACCGAGGTCGAGGCCATGCTGACGGGCCAGCCGTGGCTGCAGAACTTCTTCACCGTCAGCGGCAACAGCCTGATCGACGGGCTGAACCTGCCCAACCGCGCCATGATGATCGTGTCGCTGAAGCCCTATGCCGAGCGGCCCGGTCACGACCTGTCGGCCTTTGCGGTGCTGGAGCGGCTCAACAAGGCGTTCCAGCGGGTGGCCGTGGCCAACATCTATGCCTTCAACCCGCCGCCGATCGCCGGGCTGGGCAACTCGTCGGGCTTCGAGTTCGAGGTCCAGAGCCTCACCGGCGCACCGCCGGAGGAACTCGTGGCGGTGGCGCGCGGCGTCATCAATGCCGCCCAGGCCGCGCCCGAGCTGGCCGGCGTCTTCACCACCTACAGCGCCTCGACGCCGCAGATCCGGCTCGAGCTCGACCGCGACCGTGCCGAGACGCTGGGCGTCGCCATTCCCGACATTTTCGCCGCCCTGCAGACCGCGATGGGCAGCCGCAACGTCAACAACTTCAACATGTTCGGCCGCACCTGGACGGTGCGCGTACAGGCCGACGCCATCGACCGCCGCACCGTCGAGGATGTGAACCGCGTGCGCGTGCGCTCGTCGAGCGGCACGCTGGTGCCGCTGCAGGCGATGGCGACGCTGGAGCTCACCACCGCGCCCGCCACCATCAACCGCTACAACAACCTGCGTTCGGTGACGCTGAACGGCGCACCGGCCGCGGGCTATTCCTCCGGCGAGGCGATCGCGGCGATGGAGCGGGTGGCGCGCGCCAGCCTGCCGCCGGGCTACGGCTTCCAGTGGGCGGGCACCGCACAGCAGGAAAAGGAGGCGGGCAGCCAGACCGGCTTCGTGCTCGCGCTCGCGGTGCTGTTCGCCTACCTGTTCCTGGTCGGCCTCTACGAGAGCCTGGCGCTGCCGGTGGCGGCGCTGCTGTCGGTGATCGTCGGCCTGTTCGGCGCGCTGGCCGCGCTGTGGCTGACCGGCCTCGCCAACAACATCTATGCCCAGATCGGCATCGTCGTGCTGATCGCGCTGGCGGCCAAGAACGCCATCCTGGTGATCGAAGTGGCGATGCACGAGCGGGCGGGCGGCAGCGACCCGGTGACGGCCGCCACCTCGGCCGCCGGCCAGCGTTTCCGCGCCGTGATGATGACCTCCTTCGCGTTCATCCTCGGCCTGGTGCCGCTGGTGATCGCCTCGGGCGCGGGCGCGGCGACCCAGCGCGCGGTCGGCACCGCCGTGTTCGGCGGCATGCTGGCGGCCTCCTGCCTCGGCATCTTCGTGATCCCGGGCCTCTACGTCGCCTTCGAGAAGATGCGGCGGACCGTGCCCGAGATGCTGCGCAAGCCGTTCGCCCGTGCCAAGCGGCCGGGCGGAGAGGCGGGCTGAATCAGCCCGGCATCAGCCGTTCCTTGATCCGGCCGGCGCGTTCGCCCAGGCGCCGCCGCAGGCCGCGCAGCAGGCCGCCGTTGCTCATGGCCTCGAACACGTCGTCGGGTCCTTCGGGATCGAGCACCTGGTTGTCGGCCAGCCACTTCTCGACCTCCTCGAGGTCGGGAATTTCGTAGGGGCGCAGCGAGCGGCCCTCGCCGCGCAGGTCCTCGACGGCGGCGATCAGCGAGCCCTTCGTCTCGATCGCGGCGGCAACCTCGTCGGCGGGGACTCCCAGATGTTCGGCGAGCAGGCTGTCGCGCAGGGAGCGGATCTGGTCCATGGCGCCGTCGTTGCCGGGATGGGCGGCATCGATCGTCACGTCGCATTCGGTGTCGAGACGCATCGAGCGGTTGTTCATGTTCGACGAGCCGACATGCAGCACTTCGTCGTCGACGATCGTCATCTTGGCGTGCACGTAGATCGGCTCGCCCTGCGCGGTGTAGGGATGATAGAGGCGCAAACGCCCGTGCCGGTCGAGCCGGTGCAGCGCCCCGTAGAGCCGGGCGCGGGCCGTATCCATGGCGACCGGCTCCAGCCAGCCCTGCGACCTGAAGGGATTGACCAGGACGATCTCCGGCCCGTCGGGCTCCTCCAGCCGGTGCGCGATCGCCTCGGCGATGCGGCGCGACGCGAAATACTGGCTCTCGGCATAGATGTAGCGCCGGGCGCGCGCGATCAGGGCGAGGTAGGTCGCCTCGATCTCGTGCACCGCCGCCTCGCCGTCGCCTTCCGGGCGCGAGCGGCAGATCGCAACGGAGATATCGCGGAACCCCGCGTCGAGCCCGTCGGGCCAGCAACCGCCGCCGCCCTCGACCGGCGCGAGTTCGGCGCCGCCGGCCTTCCGCCAGCGATGCCGCGACAGCTCGCCCAGCGCCGCCGCCACCGGGCCTTCCAGGATGGTGGTCGCGTCGTGCCACGGCGCGTAGGGGCTGCCGTCCGGGCCGACCCGGCGCGGATCGTCGTCGCGATGCTCCGGCGTGTCCCAGCGGTTGCTGGTCATGTCGATGCCGCCGCAGAAGGCCACGCAGTCGTCGATCACGACGATCTTGTGATGGTGCGACGCGCCCAGGGTCACCGCACTGTCCAGCCGCGTGTGGATGCGCGGGTGGGCCATCCAGCGCATCAGCGTGAAGATCGTCTTGCCGCGGAACAGGGTCTTCACCGCGCCCATGTTCCAGCGCAGCAGGAACACTTCCAGCTCGGGATTGCGCTTCACCAGCCACAGCACGAACTCGCCCAGCGTCTGCGGCTCGCCCGGCAGTCGCTCGTCGGAGAGCTCGATGCGGGCGTCGAAGTCCCAGCCAATCAGCATGATGCGCTTGCGGGCCTTGAGCATCGCCTGGCGGCCGACCTCGAAATAGGCCTTCGCATCGACGATCAGTCCGGCCCGCGTCGCGGTCTCCCGGCGCCAGTACGGGGCCGTCGTGTCGGTGCTCGCCGCGTCGGAGCTGTCGGTTTCCTTCATGGGCCCACGGTAGCGCATCTGGCGGTCGTTTGGGTGACGACGGGCCTGCGGCAGTGGCGGGGACATGGCGGACAGGCTCCGGTGCCCCGACGCCGGGGCCGTGGTATCTGGAGGCATGGCAACGACGGCATTGCGCGAAAAGTTCCAGGATCTCTATTTCGGCGACGGACCGGAAGCGCGACGGTTTCGTTACGGTCTCGTGGGCTTCGACCTCGCCACCATCGGCCTGTTCTTCGTCGCGCCCTTCGGCGGCCACCAGACGTGGATGATCGCCCTCGACCTCGCCCTCGGCATCCTGCTGTCGGTCGAGTTCGCGGCGCGGCTGTGGGTGCAGCGGCGGCCGCTGCGCCATCTCTTCAGCCTGTCCTCGGCGGCCGACCTGATCGTGATCCTGTCGCTGCTGCTGCCGGTCTTCATCGAGAACCTGGCCTTCCTGCGCATCGCCCGGGCGCTGCGCCTGCTGCGCTCCTACCACCTGCTGCGCGACCTGCGGCACGATTCCGAGTGGTTCCGGCGCAACGAGGACATCATCCAGCGCACGGTCAATCTCGGCGTCTTCATCTTCATCGTGACGTCGGTGGTCTACGTCACCCAGCACCACATCAATCCGCAGATCGCCAACTACGTCGACGCGCTCTACTTCACCATCACGACGCTCACCACCACGGGCTTCGGCGACATCACGCTGAAGACCCCGGGCGGCCGGCTGCTCGCGGTGATCATCATGGTGGTGGGCGTCGGCCTGTTCCTGCGCCTGCTGCAGGCCATCTTCCGGCCCAACAAGATCCGCTTCGAATGCCCCTCCTGCGCCCTGCTGGTGCACGACATCGACGCCGTCCACTGCAAGCATTGCGGCATCGTCCTGCAGATCCCGAACGAGGGGATTTAGAGCGAAGCACCCGTCGTCCCGACCGGAGCGAAGCGGAGTGGAGGGACCTTCTCTCCTCAGTCTGACAGCCTTTGGTGGAGAGGAGGTCTCTCCGCTTCGCGTGGAGTTTACCCCGAGGTACTCGAGGGGCGCTTCGGTCGAGACGACGGAAACTCGCTGGGATGCTCTACAGCGCCGGCCCCGCAAGAATGCTCCGCGCCTCCGCGGCGATCGTCTCGGCGATGGTGGCGTAGCTGTCGGCATAGGCCGAGCCGTCGCGCCACACCGCGGCGAGGGAGCGGCTGGCGCTCCAGCCGGCCATCGGGAGGCGGGTGACCATGTCGGCGCCGCCGACCTCCGAGCGCAGATAGAGTTCCGGCAGGATCGCGAAGCCCAGCCCCGAGCCGCACATCTGGCGCAGGCTGTCGAGGCTGGTGCCCTCATAGTCCTCGAGCAGCGTGGCCTTGAGGTCGTCGCAGATCTCGCGGGCCTGGCGGTGGGCATGGTGGCGACGGTCGAGGCTGAGGAAGCCGATGCCCGCCAGGTCGCCGCGGCGCACCTTGCCGGCGCGGCCGAGCGGATGCTCGGGCGGGCAGACGATGTGCAGCGGCTCGCGGAACAGCGGCTCGATGTGCAGGTCGCTGCCGGAGACGGGCAGGGGCGACAGCACCATGTCGAGCGCGCCCCGCGCCAGCTCGCGCACCTGCTCGTCGGGAATGCCCTCGCGGATGTAGAGCCGCAGGTCGGGGAACCGCCGGTGCAGCGAGGCCACGATGCGCGGCATCAGGTAGGGGCCGAGCGTCGGCGTGACGCCGAAGCGGATCGTGCCGGCGATGCCCGCTCGCGAACGCCGCACCATGTCCTCGGCATCCTTCACGTCGAGCAGGATGCGCCGCGCGCGCGTGACCAGGTCCCGGCCGATCGGCGTGAGCTGGACCGGGCTCTCGTTGCGCTCGACCAGGGTCACGCCCAGCCGCGCTTCCAGCGCCCGCACCTGCTGGCTGAGCGTGGGCTGGGCGATGTGCACGGCGTCGGCGGCCCGCCGGAAATTCCGGGTGTCGGCCAGGGCCACCAGATAGGAGAGCTGGCGCAGCGTGGTCATGGCGGGCTCCTGAGAGATGATAGTCCATGGCTATCAACTCTGGCCCATTCTTTCTATTTCTACAATCGACGGCCGCCGCCCATCTTCGCCCTCTCACCCGCAGAGGACGAACCGACATGCGCCGCCCCATCCTTCGGACTCCGGTATGACCGAGCTTCTGGTCCAGCCCTTCCTCGGCACGCCGGTCTGGTTCTGGCTGGCCTTCGTGACCCTGGTGGCGGCGCTGACCGCCTTCGACCTCGGCCTCCTGCACAAGGAGGACCGGGTGATGGGCATTGCTGAATCGCTGAAGCTCTCGGCCTTCTACATCTCGATCGCGCTGGCCTTCGGCGCCTGGGTCTGGGTCGAGAAGGGCGCCGAGCTGGGCATGCAGTACTACACCGGCTTCTTCATCGAGAAGGCGCTGTCGATCGATAATATCTTCGTCATCAGCCTGATCTTCACCTTCTTCGCCATCCCGGCCAAGTACCAGTACCGCGCGCTGCTCTGGGGCATCATCGGCGTCATCGTGCTGCGCGGCCTCATGATCGCGGCCGGCGCGGCGCTGGTCAGCGAGGCCTACTGGGTGCTCTACCTCTTCGCCGCCTTCCTGATCGTGACGGGCATAAAAATGTTCTTCACCAACGACCAGGAGCCGGACCTCGCCAACAACGCCGCCATCCGCTGGATCTCCACCCGCCTGCGCGTGACCAAGGAGCTGCACGGCGACCGCTTCTTCGTCTCCGCGCCCGACGAGCGCACCGGCCGCAGGGTCCTGGCCGCGACGCCGCTGTTCCTCGCCCTGGTGGTGATCAACCTCGCGGACCTGGTGTTTGCCGTGGACTCGGTGCCGGCGATCTTCGCCATCACCACCGACACGTTCGTGGTCTACACTTCGAACATCATGGCGGTGCTGGGCCTGCGCGCGCTCTACTTCGCGCTCTCGGCCATGATCGACCGCTTCCACTACCTGAAGCACGCGCTGGCCGCGGTGCTGGTCTTCATCGGCTCCAAGATCTTCGTCTCGGACTTCCTGCTGGACGACGCGAAGTTCCCGCCCGTCGCCAGCCTCGCCGTCACCATCGGCCTGATCGCCACCGGCATCGCCTGGTCGATGTGGAAGACGCGGGAGGGGGCGGCGCAGAGGTGAGGGGCAACCTCAGCGAGGTTCGCAGTCGCTGGTGTCCGCGCCGATGGCGGCAGCCCTTTGTCCTTGCACGAAGCAGCCCTTGTCCCACGTCCCCTCGAAGGTCTGGCGGCCGAGCGTGGCCTTCCCCACACCATCGGGACGGCCCTGCTTCCACTCGCCCTCGTAGCGACCCCCGTTGGCATAGGTGAGCGTGCCGCGTCCTTCCATCACGTCGTCGATGAAATCACCCTCGTAGCGGTTGCCTTTCACGATCGTCAGGGTGCCGCGGCCGTTGCGCATGCCGCGGCGCATTTCGCCCTCGTACCAGCTCACCACCGCGCCACTGCGGTACCAGTGCAGCATGCCCTTGCCCTCCGCGAGCCCGGCCACACAGGTACCCGACCAGAGGACGGTCTCGTTGAGTTGGGGGCAGATATTGGCGACTCGGCAGCCAGTGCGGTTGTCGGCGACCCAGCGCGGTGGCCCTCCCGGGCAATCCTTGGACTGAGCCAGCGCCGGCATTGCGGGAACGATGCCGACGGCCGCGACCAGGAGCAAGACCTGCACGTTTCGACGCGCCGCGCTCATCTGCGGGTCCCGCCGCACTCGGCAGCCGTCGCGATCAGCGCGATCATCGTGCCCTTGGCATCGATCTTCAGGCATCCGTTGGTCCAGTTACCTTTGTACACGGTGCCGCTGGCGCGGGTCAGGACGCCGTAGCCATGCGGCTTTCCGGCGTTGAACCCGCCCTCGTAGCGGTAGTTCGGGGTGACCATCACGACCTGCCCGCCGACCTGCCCGTCGCGCCACTCGCCCTCGATGGAGCCGTTCCCGAGCCGCATGATCCCGTGGCCATCGCTCTTGCCGGCCCTAAGGTTTCCTTCATAGGATTCGGTCTGCTTGCCGTCACGATACCAGACGCTGGTGCCGACACCGTTTGCGATGCCGTCAACGCACGCTCCCGACCAGATGACGGTCTCGTTGTGCTGCGGACAGAGGTTCCAGACCTTGCAGCCGGTGCGGCTGTCGATCTTCCAATCCGGCGGTCCGCCGGGGCATTTGGCCGTCTGCGCCAGTGCAGCGCTGCCCGGCACCAGACCGAGCACGACGAAAACAACCCAAACGAAATGCACGCCCCACTCCCCCGCCGGTCGGATTGCGACTGCGAATCCTTTGCGGGATACATGCTAGGGTGCGACGCGCTCTCTGTACATTCAGAGATTGTATGGGCCGCACATTTCGCGTCCGCTCGTCACTGCCCTTTTCTGCTGAGGCGTGGCGACACGGCGAGGCCGAGAAACACCATCGCCGCCTGGTTGAGCCGAAGCACGTCCTCGTCGTCGAGCCGCCCAATCTTCTCGCCGACTTTCGATCTCGGAACCGTGGTGATCTTGTCCACCATCAGCCGCGAAGGAGCGCGCAGACCGTTGCGCTCGTTCGGCTCGACGACAAGCCGGAACAACGGTGCCTCGCTGGAGTCAGTCGTGAAGGCACAGATCGTGATGGAATCGGTGGCGTCGAAGGTGTCATCCTGCACGATGACGACCGGTCTAGGCTTGCCCGCATAGTGCTTGCCGCCCGAGACGCTCCAGACTTCGCCGCGCTTCACTCGTCCTGCCAGTCCGAAACCGCGTCGATGAACGCCTGATCCTCGCGCGCGTGCGCACTCCGCGAGACGGCCAAGGACTGGCGATGCGCCTCTTTCCGGAACGAGGACGCCCGCACGTCCGGCACCCAGATCTGAATCGGCCGCAACCCCAGCGCCCGCAGTCGGTCGCGATGTTCCTGGACCTTCAACCGCGTAGACTTGGGGACTCTAACTGATGGCACGTTCAGCCTCCCATGCATGGTTACATGTAACGCAAGACCGAGATCGCGGCAAGACCAGGCTGTTACTAACCTAGGCTTATGCTGGTTCGTTGCACTCTCGGCGCATTGGTCGTCGCAAGTTTGTGCATGCAACTAGGAACAAGGTGTCCAATCGGCCATGCCTGAACGGTGATGGCATCAACGTATGGCTTGGCTCGGCAAGTCGGCTACTATTGAGCACGAAGCCTTGGGATCGATTTGGTCGACGTTCTCACACATTCGCGACGCGACCTGCGGCGCATTCAGGAAGAGACCCGCAAGGCGGCCAGCTATTTGGCCGTGTCGAGAGCGGTATTCCGTGTTCCTGGATTCGCATCGCGCTGGACCAATTCGGAATGCCAGTGGGCGATGGAATACAATCAGAAGGGCACCCATATGGCCTTCGCTGTAACCTTAGCTGCGACGTACGAAGAAAAATCGAGTGGCGACGTCATAAGTATTCCGAAGCTCATTAAGCGATTCCGGACCGCGCCTCTGTTAGAGGCCATCGCACGAGATCAGCATCGAACACATAGTGAGGTGGAGGCAGCTGCTCGAAAAGCCGTTCGTAAGTTTGAGCGGATCAAGGCATTGCCAATCTATGGCTCGCTACGAAAACTCCGGCACAATGTGATTGCCCACCATAACCGGGAGATTGACCGTCACGGGGCTACGCCACGCGCGTTGAACCGCTTGATGGTGGCGACGCTCGTTCTGGTCGATCGCATGTCTATTACGTTGAACGCGGAGACCACGGACACTCGCGACATTGTTGCATACGTTCGCGACACCGCGGTGAAGTTTTGGGATCGTGGGATGGACGGCGATCCAACGACTTAGACTTCTCAATCTATGCACGGAATGCCTGAGGCACCCGCAAGTCCTTCTTATCGATCTTTCGTGGCTACCACCGCCAACGCCTGCGTGAGATCCGCGATCAGATCGTCCGGATGCTCGATGCCTACCGACAGGCGGATCGTCGTGTCCAGAACGCCGATGCGGTCGCGGACTTCGAGCGGCACGCCGGAGTGCGTCATGGCGGCGGGATGGCTGGCCAGGGATTCCGTGCCGCCGAGGCTCACGGCGAGCTTGAAGATCTTCAGCGCGTTCAGGAAAGCGAAGGCTTCCTTCTCGCCGCCCTTGATGTCGAACGAGAAGGTCGAGCCGGCGCCGGTGCACTGGCGGTCGTAGAGCGCCTTCTCGGGCGAGCCCGCCGGCAGCAGGCCGAGATAATGGAGCTTCGCCACGCTGGGATGGGCCGCGAGCCATTCGGCGACCAGGCGGGCGTTGGAGTTGGCGCGCTCCATCCTGAGCCCCAGCGTTTCCAGCGAGCGGCCCAGCATCCAGCAGGAATGCGGGTCGAGCTGGGTGCCGAGGCTGCCGCGCAGCGCGCGGATCGGGCCCATGATCTCCTTTCGGCCCATCGACGCGCCGGCGATCAGGTCGGAATGGCCGCCGACATATTTGGTGAGCGAATAGAGCGAGACGTCGGCGCCGTGGTCGAGCGGGCGCTGGAACACCGGCCCCAGCAGGGTGTTGTCGCAGACCAGCACCGGCGGGCCGCCGGGCTGGGCGGTGCCGATCTCGTCGGCGAGGCGGCGCAGCAGGGCGATGTCGACCAGCGTATTGGTCGGGTTGGCCGGGGTCTCGATCATGATGACGGCGACGCGGCCGCCCTGGGCCGCCGCCCGCTTGCGGGCCTCGGTCGCGGCGGCGCGGACCGCGTCCTCGTCGACGCCGTCGATGAAGCCCACCGCGCCGATGCCGAAGCCCGACAGGGTCTTGGCCAGCAGGGTCTCCGTGCCGCCATAGAGCGGCTGGGAGTGCAGCACCACGTCGCCCGGCCGCGCGAAGGCGAGCAGGGTCGTCGAGATCGCCGACATGCCGGAGGAGAAGAGGGCGCAGGTCTCGGCGCCCTCGTAGACCGCCAGCCGGTCCTCGACGATCTCGCTGTTGGGATGGTTGAAGCGCGAATAGACGAGGCCGGCGGCGCTGCCGGCGGGCGGCGTCTTGCGGCCCGCGGCATAGTCGAAGAAGTCGCGGCCTTCCTCGGCCGAGCCGAACACGAAGGTCGAGGTCAGGAACACCGGTGGCTTCACCGCGCCTTCCGACAGCGCCGGGTCGTAGCCGTAGCTCAGCATCAGCGTCTCGGGCTGGAGCTTGTGGTTGCCGATATGGGTCCGGTACGGGCGCGGCGCGGTCATGGCGTGTCTCCTGTCGCAGGGGCGGGCCTCGTCCGCATGATGACGGTAAGGTGTGTCGAAACGGTGTGTCTTTCATTCTCCTCGCCCGTCACACGGGGGAGGGCAGGGAGGGGGAAAGCAACGATTTGATCCTTGCTGTTGCCTTCCCCCTCCGGCCCTTCGGGCCACCTCCCCCGTATGACGGGGGCGGTTGGATGATCTAAGCCCCCATCAGCGCCGCGATCTCCGTCCGGACGCCGGCGGAGCGGCGGTAATACTGGTGCGAGCCGGCGAAGCCCGTGTCGTAGTCGGTGAAGCCGCTGCAATCGACCATCCGGTAGGTGGCGGGCGGGAACAGGAGGGCGTCGCCGCCGCCGCGCGGCCCGTCCTGGCCGAGGCGATGGCAGAAGTTCAGCGTCTCGCTCAGCCCGTCGAGCACCTGGTCGCGCCGGCTATGGAGGATCGTGATGCGGCGGCCGAGCCGGTAGAGCGGCGCCAGGCTGTTGGTCACGGAAGCGTCGAAGGCGTCGTCGACGATGTCGGCCGCGGCCAGGAAGATGTGGTCGAACATCCCGGCATCGCCATTGCCGCTGTCGAACCAGGCCTGCACCGCCGCCTGCAGCGCGAGGTTGCCCATGCTGTGGGTCAGCAGGAAGGTCCGCCGTCCGTTCGCGCGCGCCCTTTCGAGGATGGGCAGGAGGTTGGCCAGGAAGCGCATCAGCGGCAGGCCCGAGCCGCCGGCCATGCGCTGGTCCGAGCGGTAGGGCAGGGTCGGGAAGGGGACCGCGAACAACTGGCCGCGCGAGGGCCAGCTGAAGGTGACGACCGTGGTGTCCGCCTCGCTCACGCCCGACTGGGCCAGCCATTCGCGGTTGAAGGCCGCGCGCGTCAGCGCATCCTCGAAGCTGTTGGCGAAGCCGTGGACGAAGACGAGGATGTTGCGCCCGCCCTCGGCCAGGTCGTCGATCGCCGCCGGGCTGAAGCCGCCCTTCTGCAGGTCGTGCAGCGAGCGGATGGCGCCCACCGTGTCGGCCGTCAGCCCGGCGCTGTCGACGAAGGCCGTGCCGTAGGTCACCTGCAGCGGATTGTCGGGCGCCGTCATGAAGAACGTGTAGTTCTCCGGCCGGTCCGCCGGATGGTTGGCGATCCTGTTGGTGGCGAAATAGACGGTGGTCGTCATGAATCCTCCCCCCGTATTGCCCTGCAGCGTGATCCCTTGCCGCTTTTTGTCAATCCGCATGGGGGCAGGTGCTAGGCTGTGGACATGACGACGTCCCTTCGCGAGGCCTGGGCGGCCCTGCCGTCGCGGCTCAGGCTGCTGGAGCCGGTGACCTTCTCCGACGCGGCGTGGTCGCTGCTCGAACGCCTGCACCAGAGCTTCAACGATCGCGCCGCGCACACGAAGCTGCCGCTGGCGATCGCCCGCTTCCGCGACGATGCGGCGAAGGCGATCTTCGAAACCGCCGGGCAGTTCGACGACGTCGTGACGGTCAACGTCGACGAAAACTGGGAGCAGCGCGTGGCGGCGAGCGCGGGCGATGCGATGGCGCCCTGGGTGCGGCTCTACAACGAAGACGTCGACGCGATGATGGGCGTGCTCGTTCCTCCGGCGCGCTATCGCAAGGAGCATTATGCCTATGGGAGGTTCGTCTTTCCCGAGCCGCACGGGCTGCACACCGACCATAGTCTGGAGGATCCGGCGGCCGGTGGCGAGCCGATCTGCATCGCGCGCATCGAGACGCTGGGCACGCACTATGTCGACGGCGACTACCGCACGCAGGATCCCGCGACGCAGAGCATGCTGAAGGCGCTGCGCTACTGGACGCCCGTTGCCGAAGGCCAGCCCGAGCAGGTCTTCGAGGAGCTGCTGCGGCGCGGCACGCTGAAGACCATTCCAGTGAACCACGTCATGCTGATGGTCGCCGGCAACGGCGCGGAGAACGCGCAGGTCACCCAACACATCTCCGCCCGCCCGCCCGAGGGCGGCCTGCACTCGGCGTTCTTCCAGCGGCAGTACCGGCTGGCATAGTCCGCGAGGGCGCTTCGTTCCGCGTGACGCGGCGGACGCGTCGCCTGTCGTTGACCCTCTGCGGGCCGATGCTTACTGTCCGGCCCAGAGCGACACCAGTGGAACGCCGTGCTCCGGGGGAGCCAGTCGTCCTTAGGGACGGGGCGTTGTTCGTGTCCGCCAGATCATCATTCCGACGTTGTCGCCGCCCGACTGAACTGCTGCCCATTTGGCAGGCCGTCGGCGCGGGCGCGTCATTTCGTGGGACGGCGGCCAGGTGGAGCAGGGAGCATTTCCGGCAGCAGACGACGAATGGAACGCCGGCCATCTCGGCTGCGGGCCGCTCGTGCTCGACCTGCGCAAGAAGCTGAAGGCGATGCCCGGCGGGGTGCTGCGCGTGATCGCGCTCGACATCTCCGCGCCGCACGACATCCCGGCCTGGTGCCGGCTCACGAACAACCAACTGCTCGCGCACGATCCGGCGACCCAGAGCTTCTGGATCCGGTCGCGCGCCGACTGGTCCTGAAGTCATCGAGGAGGAGAGAGACATGCCCGGTTCATTCGTCGTCAGCCTGACCCACGCCAAGAACGATACCGACAAGGCCACCGTGGCCTTCGTCGTCGCCAACGCCGCCGTCGCGTCGGACAAGAAGACCATGGTCTTCCTGTCGATCGAGGGCACGCGGCTGTCGCAGAAGGGCTATGCCGACGACATCCACGAGGAAGGCTTCGCGCCGCTCAAGGACCTGATGAAGAGCTTCGTCGAGGCCGGCGGCCAGATCTTCGTCTGCTCGCCCTGCTTCAAGAAGCGCAAGCTCGACGAGAACAACCTGGTCGACGGCGCTCTGGTGGTCGGCGGCGCCAAGCTGGTCGAATTCATGGGCGAAGCCTGTCCCAGCGTCAGCTACTGAGCGGACGGACGCCATGACGATCCCCAAGTCCAACCGCCGCGGCTTCATCGCCGCGTCGGGCGCGCTGTCGGTCGCCTCGCTGCTCGGCAGCCCGGCGATCGCGCAGGGCAAGAAGAAGCTGCGCTTCGGCGTCGGCCCGCTGATGCCGACGCCCGACGACACGAAGAAGGCCTATCTGCCGCTGTTCGCGCATCTCGCCAAGGAACTGGGCAATCCCGACTTCGACCTGGTCGCCACGACCGACTGGGCCGGCATGGCCGTCGCCATGGGTTCGGGCCAGCTCGACGTCGCCTGGATGGGCCCGTGGGGCTACATCATCGCCAACAACGCCACTGGCTGCCAGGCCGTGGCGACGGTGAAGTACGACGACAAGCCGACCTATCTCGGGATCATCGTCGCCCGGCCCGACCTGCAGGTGACGAAGTTCCCCGACGACACCAAGGGCAAGTCGATGTCCTTCGCCGATGTCGGCTCGACCTCGGGCTGGCTGATCCCGACCTACTACGCCAAGGAAGTCTGGAAGATCGATCCCAGGACCTTCTGGAAGTACAGCGAGGGCGCGACGCATCCGGCCAACGAGATGGCGGTGAGCTCGGGCCAGGTCGACATGGCCACCGACTTCGACCGTCAGCGCAACGCCATGATCGCCGCCGGCCGCATCAAGGAAGACAGCAACAAGATCATCTGGACGTCGGATCCGCTGCCCAACGATGCCATCGCCCTGCCGGCCAATGCGCCCAAGGAGATGGGGGCGCAGGTTCAGAAGATCCTCACCTCCATCACGGCCGACCAGGCCAGGACCCTGCTGCCGCCGCGCTACACCGGCTTCGTGCCGGCGACGCACAAGAGCTACGACATGATCGAGAAGGCGGGCATCGCCGTCGGCAAGATCAAGCCAAAGGCTTAGGGCGATAAGCTCTTTCCCTCCCCCGTCATACGGGGGAGGGCAGGGAGGGGGAAAGCAACGCGATGATTGTCGATCGGGAAGAGTTCAGACTCATGGCTCTCCCCCTCCGGCCCTTCGGGCCACCTCCCCCGTGTGACGGGGGAGGTTTATGACTGCCGCAGAGAAAGCCTTGGCCGATCTCGAGGCGCAGGGGCGTGGCTTCGGTGCCCGACGCCTGCGGCTGTGGTTCGTCGCGGCGCTCGTCCTCGCTTTCTATGCCGTGTCGTGGGACCTCGCGGGCATCGATCTCGAGCGGCTGGCGACCGGCCTGCCCAGGCTCGGCCACTGGATCGCGTCGGCCTGGCCGCCCGACACGCGCGAGGTGCCGCTGTTCGCCTATCGCATCGCCGAGACGGTGGCGATGGCGGCGCTCGGCACGACGCTCGCGACGCTGCTCGCCATCCCGATGGCGATCCTGGCCAGCCGCAACATCACGCCGTGGCCCGCGCTCTATTACCCGGTGCGCTGGTTCCTGAACGCGCTGCGCGGCATCGATTCCTTCGTCTTCGCGCTGCTGTTCGTCGCGGCGGTCGGGCTCGGCCCCTTCGCCGGCGTGATCGGCATCGCGCTCCACACCTGGGGCAGTGCCGCCAAGTTCTTCGCCGATCATATCGAGAATGCCAATCTCGGGCCTCTCGAAGCCGTCCGCACGACCGGCGCCGGCCGTTTCACCGCGATCTGCTACGCGCTGGTGCCGGACATATTGCCGGTCATGCTGTCGACCACGCTCTTCTGGTGGGAGTTCAACATCCGCGCCTCGACCGTGCTGGGCGTGGTCGGTGCGGGCGGCATCGGGCTGGAACTGAAGAACAGCATGGACCTGCTCGACTTCCCGCGGCTGTTCACCATCATCGCCATGATCCTGGTGGTCGTGACCGTGCTCGACCAGGTCTCGGCCTGGCTGCGCAAGCGGCTCATCCGGTCATGAGGGGCGCTCCACACCTCAGCGCCGTCGGGCTCGGCAAGGCCTTCAAGGGCCATGCGGCGATCGACGACATCAGCTTCACCGTGCGCGCGGGCGAGTTCGTTGCCGTGCTGGGGCCCAGCGGCGCCGGCAAGACGACGCTGTTCCGCTGCCTGACCGGCCTGCTGCCGCCGGACAGAGGCGAGGTCCGCGTCGGCGGCGACGACATCGCGAAGCTGCACGGACGCGCCCGCCGCCGCATCGCCGTGGTGTTCCAGCAGTTCAACCTGGTGAGCCGCCTCAGCGCCCTCGACAACGTGCTGGCCGGCCGTCTCGGCCATGTGCCGGCGTGGCGCGGCGTGATGCGCCGCTTCGACCGCGCCGACCGGCTGCTGGCGCTGGAATGCCTCGATCGGGTCGGCCTGCTGCGCCAGGCGATGCAGCGCGCCGACACGTTGTCGGGCGGCCAGCAGCAGAGGGTGGCGATCGCCCGCGCGATGGCGCAGCGGCCCAGCCTGATCGTGGCCGACGAGCCGGTCGCCAGCCTCGATCCCGCGGCCGGCGCGGGCGTCCTCGACCTGCTGCAGCGCATCGCGCGCAGCGACGGCGTCGGCGTCGTCTGCTCGCTCCATCAGGTCCATCTGGCACGCACCTACGCCGATCGCGTCGTCGGCCTGTCGCAGGGGCGGAAGGTGATCGATAGTCCGGTGGCCCAGTTCGACGAGGCCGCGTTCGGCCACCTCTACGGCAACAGCGAGACTCCGACATGAAGCCGACCGAGACACATGCGTTTCCCGAGGGCATCACCGGTCCCGACGTCAGCTTCGACGGCGGCGATCTCGATTGCGGCAACGGGCTTCTGCTGCTGATCCGCAAGCACATCGACCCGATGGCGCGCGGCCAGCTGCTGGAAATCCTCTCGACGGAAATCTCGGTCGACGAGGACCTGCCCGCCTGGTGCCGCCTGACGTCCAACGAGCTGGTGTCGTTCCAGAAGGTCGGCAAGCAGCGCAGCTTCGTGATCGCCAAGGGCAGGCTCGCCGAGCGCGGCGGCAGGGAAGAGCGCCCCTGGAGTGGCGCGCTCCGCACGACGGACAGTGCTGGAGCGCGCCACTCCAGGGGCGCTCATACTCGGACCGAGCCTGTCGCCGCGCCGCCTGTGCCTCCCATGTCCGTCATGGGCATCGGCTCCTGGCCGCGTCCGCGCTGGATGGTCGAGGCGATGCATTCCCATGTCGAAGGCAGGCTCGACGAGGCCGCGTTCCACGCGACCGCCAACGACGCCGTGCGCCTCGTGGTCGCCGCGCAGGAACGGGCCGGAGTGGGCGTCCTCACCGACGGCGAGCAGCGCCGCGATTCCTATGCGAGCTTCGTGGCGACGCGGCTCGACAATTGCCAGCTCATCCCGCTGACCGACCTGCTGCCGCTGGTCGACGATCCCGAGAAATTCGAGCGCGAGCTGCGGGCGCTCGACGTGCCGGCCGCCGACGTGCGCCACCCGGCGGTGCTGGGCCGCATCGCGCGCAGCCGGCCGCTGGTGGGCCACGAGGCCGATTTCCTGCGCACCCTGACCTCAAAGCCGATCAAGGTCGCGCTGCCCGGCCCTTACCTGCTCACGCGCACCATGTGGATGGAGTGCCTCAACGAGCGCGCCTATGAAAGCCGCGAGGCGCTGGCCCAGGACATCGTGTCGGCGCTGCGCGGCGAACTGAAGGACCTGCTCGACGCCGGCGTCTCGCTGGTCCAGTTCGACGAGCCCGTCCTGTCGGAGGTGGTGTTCAGCGGTGCCAAGAGCGGCCCCAGCTTCATGTGCGGCGCGCTGTCGGAATCGCGCGAGCCGGCACACGAGCTCGCCTTCGCGCGCGACCTGGTCAATGCCGTGGTCGAGGGTAGCCCGCGCGAGCGCATCGCGCTGCATGTCTGCCGCGGCAACTGGACGCCCGACGAATCGGTGGCGCTGAGCGGCGACTATCGCCCCTTGGTCGACACGCTGAAGCAGATGCGGGTCGGCGCCTATCTCCTGGAGATGTGCACGCCGCGCGCCGGCGAGCTGGAGATCCTGAAGGCGCTGCCCGACGAGGCCCGCATCGGCGTCGGGGTGGTCAACCAGAAATGCGCCGAGGCCGAGCCGGTGGAGGAGGTCGTGGCCAAGATCGCCCGCGCCATCGACCTGTTCGGCAAGGACCGCCTCCTGTTCCATCCCGACTGCGGCTTCGCCACCTTCGCCGACAACCCGATCTGCAGCACGACGTCGGCCGAGGAGAAACTCAAGGTCATCGCCCAGGCGGTCGAGCGGATGCGCTGAGGCCGGACGCGCAATCGCGATTGCAAGCGCCAGCGGGGAGAGCAGAATGCAGGCTCTCCACCGGGGCGGATACACGATGAATCGTCGAAACTTCATAGCGGCAGGCGCCGCGGCCGGACTGTTCGGAGCGTCGATACCGGCAAGGGCAGAGGCCGTCTGGGTCGCCGTCGCCGGTCCCGGTAACCGCTATCGCCTGAAGATGCCGCTGGGCTATCGCTACCTGCAGGTACCCACGCACGACGGCACGCTCAATTCCTACGTCTACATGCTGCCGGACAAGGTGACGCTGGAGCTGGTGGATGTCGTGCCGGCCACGCCGCCGTCGGTGCCTTCGGGGGCGGCCCTCGCGACCGCCCTCGAGCAGGCGCAGGGCGGCATGATGAAGAGCTGGCCGGGCAGCACGGTGCGGGACCAGCGCCAGATCGAGACAGGCCCGCTCACAGGCCGAGAGTTCGTGCTCGCGACGGCGGGCGACCGCTTCGTGCGCGCGCGCCTCTATCTCACGCCGCAGGCGGTCTACTCGCAGGTCGCGCAGGGACCGATGGCCCAGCTCGGCAGCCCGCTGGTCGCGCAGTTCTTCGATTCGCTGCAGTTCGGCTAGCGGGCGTGCGCGCGCCGTGGTCGTTCCGGCCGGCGCGACATGTGATACAGAGGCGCCATGCTGGCCCCTTCCCGGAAAGCGCCATCGTTCGTTCGCGAACCCATGGATGACGGTTCGTTCCGGCTGCTCGTCGAGGGCGTGCTGGATTATGCGATCTACATGCTCGATCCGGCGGGCAACGTCGTGACCTGGAACAGCGGGGCCGAGCGCTTCAAGGGCTACACCGCCGACGAGATCATCGGCAGCCATTTCTCGCGCTTCTACGGCGAGGAGGATCGCCGCGACGGCCTGCCGGCCCGCGCCCTCGACATCGCCCTGCGCGAAGGCAGCTTCGAGAACGAAGGCTGGCGCGTGCGCAAGGACGGCACCCGCTTCTGGGCGCATGTGGTCATGGACCCGATCCGCGGTCCGGACGGTACCTTGCTGGGCTTCGCCAAGATCACGCGCGACCTCACCAAGCGGCGGGCGGCCGAGCAGCAGTTGCGTCGCAGCCAGGAGGAGTTCCGCCTGCTGGTGCAGAGCGTCACCGACTACGGCATCTACATGCTCGATCCCGAGGGCAACGTCGCGACCTGGAATGCCGGCGCCCAGCGCATCAAGGGCTATACCGAGGAAGAGATCGTCGGCCAGCACTTCTCGCGCTTCTACACCGAGGAGGACCGCGCCGCCGGCGCCCCGGAGCGCGCGCTGGCCACCGCGCTGCACGAGGGTCGCTTCGAGAACGAGGCGTGGCGGGTGCGCAAGGACGGCACGCGCTTCTGGGCCAGCATCGTCATCGATCCGGTGCGCGAGCCCGACGGCACGCTGCGCGGCTTCGCCAAGGTCACGCGCGACATCACCGAGCGGCGCGAGGCGCTGCTCGAACTGGAGCGGGCACGCGAGGCGCTGTTCCAGTCGCAGAAGATGGAGGCGATCGGCCAGCTCACCGGCGGCGTGGCGCACGATTTCAACAATCTGCTCACCGCCGTGATCGGCAGCCTCGAACTGGTGCGCAAGCGGCTGCCGCCGGACGAGAAGAACCTCCTGCTGATCGACAATGCCATGCAGGCGGCGCGCCGCGGCGCCGCCCTGACGCAGCGCATGCTGGCCTTCGCGCGGCGCCAGGAACTCGATCCCGAACTGACCTCGGTCGCTGCGCTGGTGTCCGGCATGACGACGCTGTTCGACCATACCCTCGGGCCCTCGGTCGTGCTCGACGTCGACTGCCCGGCGTCGCTCGCCCCGGTGCGGGTCGACGTCAACCAGCTCGAAATGGCGCTGCTCAATCTGGTGGTCAACGCGCGCGATGCCATGCCGCGCGGCGGCACCATCGCCATCACCGCGAGCGAACTCGTGGCGGGGCCGGCCTCGTCCTTCCCGCTGCCGGCCGGGCGTTACGTGCGCCTCTCGGTCCGCGACCAGGGCCACGGCATGGATGCGACCACGCTGGTGCGCGCGACCGAGCCTTTCTTCACGACCAAGGGCGTGGGCAAGGGGACCGGCCTCGGCCTCTCGATGGTGCACGGCCTGGCCGAGCAGCTGGGCGGCCGCCTGCAGCTCGAGAGCACGCCGGGCGCCGGCACGACCGCGTCGCTGTGGATCCCCGTGGCCGCCGGCGCCGACGTTCCGCCGCATCGCGGCGACCCTGCGCCCGCGCCCGAGGCGATGTCGCTCCACATCCTCGCGGTCGACGACGACGCGCTGATCCTGGTGAACACCGCGGCGATGCTGGAAGATCTCGGCCACTACGTCACCACCGCCTATTCCGGTCGCGAGGCGCTGGCGGCGCTCGCGCGGCTGGAGCGGGTCGATCTGGTCGTGACCGACCAGGCGATGCCCGGCATGACCGGCACCGAACTGGTCGCCGAGATCAGGCGCGAGCGCCCCGGCCTGCCGGTCCTGCTGGCCACCGGCTATGCCGAGCTGGCCGACGGCGGCATGTCCGACCTCCCGCGCCTCAACAAGCCCTTCCTGCAGGCCCATCTCGACCGGGCCATCGCCGAGGTGATGCGGCGGCGACCCAATTCGACCGGCTGACGAGGATCAGGGGCTGCTGCGGCCCACCTTCGGCTCGGTGCCGGCGAGCAGGCGCGCGATGTTGGTGCGATGGAGCGCGATGACGTAGAGGCCGCCGGCGACGACCAGCAGGCGAGAGGCCAGCGGCTCGGGGAAGACACAGACGAGGATCGCGGCCGTCACCGCGGCCAGCATCGAGGCGAGCGACACGATCCGCCCCAGCGCCAGCACGGCGAGGAAGACGGCCGCGCTGCCCACGCCGACCGGCCAGGACAGGGCGAGCAACACGCCAAGACCGGTCGCCGCCGACTTGCCGCCGGTGAAGCCCAGCCAGATCGAGCGGCTGTGACCCAGCAGCACGGCGAGGCCGCACAGGCAGACCGCCCAGGGCAGCCACGCCGCCGGCGCCTGCAGTCCGGGAAAGAGCCAGCGCGCCAGCAGGATCGCCGCGACACCCTTGAGAACGTCGACCAGCAGCACCGCCAGCGCCGGTCCCTTGCCCAGTGTACGCAATACATTGGTCGCGCCGGTCGAGCCGGAACCGTGTTCGCGAATGTCGATGCCGCGCAGCAGCCGGCCGGCCAGATAGCCGGTGGGAAGCGAGCCCAGGAGATAGGCGACAGCAACGCCGGCAACACACGCGGCCCAGAAGAGCATGGTCATGCCGGCACGGCGCTGTTCCAACCAACTGAGTTTGAGGCGAGACGCGTGCCGCGCCCCGACAACGCGTGCGGCAACGCGAGGGTCGCTGCGAGATCGCTGTAGCACCGGCCGAACACGAGCACGGGCCCGTCGAGAGAGAGAGGAGAGGGGCGGGACTGACCCATGGGAACTCCGTAAACCAGCCAGCCTTACTTGCCCAAAACCGGCTGCCGGCGAAACAACGAAGATGTTTGCGCTTCGGACGGGCATGACTTAATGATTTGCGAACCATTCGCAATTGGGATTTCCGAGGGTGAGCAGCGCTGACGAGAGGGCGGAAATATTCATCCAGCACCGGGCGGCGCTGGTGAATTTCGCTCTGCCCATCGTCGGTGATCGCGCTCGGGCGGAGGACGTCGTGCAGGAGGCGTTCCTGCGGTTCGCGCCGTCCAATGGCGCGGCGGCGCATCCGATCAAGGAACCGCTGTTCTATCTCTACCGCATCGTCCGCAATCTCGCCTACGACGTCACACGCAAGCGGGCGACCGAGACCAGGTACAGCCAGGATTATTCGAGGTCGGCCTTCTGGATCGTGCCGCAGGAGCCGCGCACGCCGGAAGATGACCTGTTCCTGCGGGAGGATATCGAGCGGATCGACGCTATCCTCGAAACGGTGCCGGCACGGGCGCGCGAAGCCGTGAAGATGCACCGGATCGCGGGCTACACGCTGGAAGAGGTCGCCGAGCAGCTCGACGTCTCGATCAACACGGCCCATCGATTGATACGTGAGGCGCTGGTCGAGATCGCCGTCGCGCTGGCGTCGTCCGACACTTGAGTCGGGGGATAAAACACGCACCGAAAAAATTTGCGGGCTGATCGTCTATGGTCAGGGATGGTTCGGCCTTGCGGCTGGTTTGGATGATCGGACAATGACGGCAAGCAGGCCGGACAGAGAGCTTCTGCGGCAGGCCACGGACTGGATGATGCGCCTGTCGGCCGCGCCGGCCGACCGCGCGCTCCACGACGCGGCAGAAGCCTGGCGCGCGCGCGACCCCGCGCATGCCGTGGCCTGGCAGCAGGCCGAGCGGGCCTGGCGCGCGGTGGCTTTCGCGACGCCGACCGAAGCCCAGGTCGATCGGGCGACGGCGGACGAAGCTGCCCCGTCGAAAGTCTCGTCGGTGACGCGCACGCCCCGGACCGGCACCTCACGCTGGATGATGGTTGCCGTCTCGCTGCTCGCCGTGCTGGCGCTGTCCTTCTCCGCGCCGTCGTTGATCATGAATCTCGGTGCCGATCATTCGACCGGGACGGCCGAGCATCGCAGCGTCGATCTGCAGGACGGTTCGACCGTCGAGCTGGGCGCGGCCAGCGCGATTGGCGTGGAGTTCAGCGGCACCATCCGCGCCGTCAGGCTCCTCAGGGGCGAGGCGTTCTTTTCGGTGAAGCCGGGCGACGCGCGCGCCTTCATTGTGCATGCCGGCGAGGTGTCGGTCGTCGTGACGGGCACGGCCTTCAATGTCCGGATCGACGAGGGTGCCGTGATCGTGCTCGTCGAGCATGGCTCGGTCGAGGTCACGATGGAGGGGATCGCGTGGGGCACCGGGTCAAAGACGCCGGTCCTGCGAACCTTGAAGGCCGGCGATCAGCTGGTCTCGCGGCCCGATGGCGCGATCGAGCAGAGCATTGTCCCTGTGGCCGAAGCGGGATCGTGGCGTCGCCACAGGCTGTTCGTCGACGGTGCCACCGTCGGCGAAGTCATCAACGATCTGCGCCGCTACGATCGCGGCTGGATCGTCGTGACCGACGAGGCCCTTCTTCGCCGACGCGTGACCGGTCTTTACGATTTGCGTGAGCCGACCGAGGCGCTGCGCGTGCTGGTCGGCCCTTTCCGCGCGCAGGTGCGCCCGGTCCCGCCGCTCCTCACCGTCGTTTCGGGATCCTGATCGCCGCTCTGCCGGCACCGTCGAAAAAAAATCGCAGCTCCACGTCTCTGTTGTGACACGCAGCCATCGCCAGCCGTGTTCCACGAGTTTGCTTTGGGGGCGATATGCGTAAGAGCGTGGCGGTGATGTCGACGGTCGTGGCTTTGGCGGCCTCGTCGACCGCATGGGCAGAGGGCCGGCAGGGCGAACCCACCGGGCCGGATCTTGCGCAGGCCTCGGGCCAGCAGCGGACCTTCGACATTCCCGTGCAGCCGCTGGCTTCGGCGCTCAATGCCTTCGGCACGCAGGCGGGGATTCAGGTTTCGGTCGAAGCCTCCGTCGCGCGAGGGCTCCAGTCGCAGGCGGTCGCCGGCACGATGACCATCGACGCTGCGCTGCGCCAGTTGCTCGGGGGCACCGGCATCGTCGCGCGCTTCACGCCCAACGGTGGCGTCATGCTGAGCCGCGCGCCGGATGCGAGTGGCGCTCTCCAGCTCGATCCGGTGCAGGTCCAGGGAGCGCTGGTTCCCCCACAGGCAATGATCGACAACCTGCCACCGCCCTATGCCGGCGGACAGGTCGCGACGGGCGCCCAGGTGGGCCTGCTGGGCGCGCGCGCGGTCATGGATACGCCGTTCAACCAGACCAGCTACACGGCGAAGAAGGCCAAGGATCAGCAGGCCAAGAGTGTTCAGGAGGTGCTGGCCGACGATCCCTCGGTCCGGGCCATGCGTCCGGCGACCAGCCCGGGTGCCGATGGCGCCAACATCCGCGGCTTTCCCGTCAACTCGAGCTCGTGGGCCTTCGGCGGTCTGTTCAACATCATGCCGACTTTGTCGCCCATGGCGGAACTCGCCGAGCGCGTCGATATCCTCAAGGGCCCGAGCGCCATGCTGAGCGGCATGGCCCCATTGGGCGCGATCGGCGGCACGGTGAACGTCCAGCCAAAGCGGGCGGCCGATGAGCCGCTTACCCAGGGGACGGCGAGCTACATCTCGTCCGGCCAGTTCGGCGCACACGCCGATCTCAGCCGGCGGTTCGGTCCGGACAAGGAATTCGGCGTCCGCTTCAACGGCGTCTTCAGGTCAGGGGGCACGGAGCTTCAATACAACACCGATCAGCGAGCGCTGGCGGCGCTGGGCCTCGACTATCGTGGCGACGGCTTCCGGCTGTCGGCCGATCTCGGTTACCAGTCGCAGTACATCACGGGCATCTCGCCCTATCTGTCGCTTGGCGCGGGCGTGCAGTTGCCATGGGCGCCAAACGCCCGCAGCAATCCAACCGCACAGCCCTGGGGCTTCCAGACCCGCACGGACGTCTTCACGATGGTGAAGGCGGAGGTCGATCTGGCGCCGAACGTGACGGCCTTCGCGTCGTTCGGCGCACACGACAATCGGGTGGGTGGCGTCTATTCGCCGTTCACCACCATCACGAACTTCAATGGAACGGCATCGGTCCAGGCACCCTTCAATATCAGCTCGTGGACGAGCTATCTGACAGCGGAAGGTGGCGTGCGCGCCAACTTCGACACGGGCATCATCGGCCATGAAGCGGCGGTGATCGGGACGATCTATTCCCAAACCGACGGTTCCGCCACGGCCACCGGCTCGCAGCCCGCCTTCGCGACCAACATCTACAATCCGACCGTCGTCGGCATTCCGAATATCGCGACGCCGAACTCGACCAAGACGTCGTTCTCGGGTCTGAACAGCCTGGCGATCGCCGATACTCTGTCGGCGGCGAACAAGCGCGTGCAGCTCACGGTCGGCGCCCGGCTGCAGCAGGTGGTGGGCGTCAACTACAACGCCGTCAGCGGCGCCACGACCTCGTCCTACAACGAGACCGCGCTCAGCCCCTCGGTGGCACTCGTGATAAAGCCGTTCTGGGACAACGTCTCCTTCTACGCCAACTGGATCCAGGGACTGCAGCAGGGCGCGATCGTGCAGGCGCCCTTCGCCAATGCGGGCACGATCTTCCCGCCCTACAAGTCCACGCAGTACGAGGCCGGCGTGAAGATCGACTGGGGAACGCTGACCACGACGGCCAGCGTCTTTCAGATCGCCCAGCCCAGCATCCTCACCAACACCGCCAGCAATACGCAGTTCCTGGGCGGGGAACAGGTGAACCAGGGCCTCGAGCTGAACGTGTTCGGCGAAGTCTCTCCCGGCTTTCGTGTCCTCGGCGGCGCCATGTTCATCAATCCGGTCCTGGCCAAGACGCAGGGCGGAGCAAGGGATGGCTGGATCGCGCCTTTCACGCCGCAGGTGACGCTCAATCTCGGTGGCGAGGTCGACGTGGATTTCGTGCCAGGCCTGACCTTGACCGGTCGTGCAGTCTACACCGGCGCACAGTACATCGACGCGACGGCCTTCCCGCGACGCACGATGCCGGAGTGGACGCGCTTCGACCTGGGCGCGCGCTATGCCTTCGACAATCCGGGGGCGCCCGGCAAGCTGCTGGTGGCGCGTCTGAACGTCGACAATGTTCTCGACGCGAATTACTGGGCCGGCAGCAACAACAGCACGTTCTTCATGTTCCTCGGCGCACCGCGGACGGTCCGCCTGTCGCTCACTGCGGACTTCTGACGCGACGGCTCGACCGTGGCGGCTTTCGCCTCTTGAAACGTCGTGCCGAATCCGTTTCGCCCGGCGTCTCCCGCCTTGCCCGAATCACACCTCCTGAACTAGTGTCCCGCCACACGATCGAAGGGGCGCGAAGGCCCTATGGATCAGGGAGGAATTGTAATGCGTACACCGACCAGGCGCGGGCTCATCGTTGCGGGTGCGGGCGCTCTCGCGGCGCCGGCTCTTTTCACCACCGCTTCGCGCGCCCAGGGCGCGTTCCCCAACAAGCCGATCCGCATCGTCGTGCCCTATCCGGCGGGCGGCCAGACCGACGGCATCGCGCGCGTCTATGGCGAGTATCTCGGCCGCAAGCTCGGCACCTCCGTCGTGGTCGAGAACAAGGGCGGCGCCGGCGGCACGATCGGCGTGGCCGAGGTGAAGCGCGCAGCGCCCGATGGCTACACCATCCTCTGCACGATCTCCTCGTCGCTGATCCAGAACCGGGTCACGGTGAAGGACCTGCCGTACGATCCGGAGAAGGACTTCACCTATCTCACGATGACGACCAGCCTCGGCGGTCCCGTCGTCGCGGCGGAGAAGACCGGTGCGACCAACCTCAAGCAGTTCCTCGAATACGCCAAGAAGGTCGACAAGCTGAACTTCGGCGCCTACGGGCCCGGTTCGACGCCGCAGATGCTGATCGAGACGATGGCGCGCCAGTACGGGTTCAAGGTCGAGGTCGTGCAGTATCGCGGCGAGGCGGCGATGTTCGCCGACGTCGCGGCCCAGGCGCTCGACGGCGCGGCGGGCAGCCCCGCCGGTGCGGCCTCGGTGATCGGCTCGGGCAAGGGCCGGGCCATCGCCATGATGGGCGACCGTTTGCCGGCCTATCCCGGTGTCGAGACGATGGTCGAGCAGGGCGCGGTCGGCGGCTTCTACGAGACCCGCGCCTTCGCCGTCTTCGCCGTCCCGGCGGCGACGCCCAAGGATGTCGTGAAGAAACTCTCCGACACGCTGTTCGAAGCCGGCACCGACGAGAAGGTGAAGGCACTGATGGCCAACTACCTGATCGTCGGCCCCCTCGACTTCGAAGCGACCAACAAGGTCTTCCAGCGCGACACCAAGATCATGCTCCAGGTGATGAAGGAGATCGGGATCAAGGCTGAGTAAAGCGAGCGCGGCGCGCGCGCTTCACTCAGCCCATGAGCGTCAGGAGTTTGCCTCTGGCAAGCTCCGGGAGCGACGCCCGGTGCTGCAACGCAACTCTGTAGGAAAAACCCACCATGTCCTTCACCGTAACCAGCGACAGCTTCAAGGAAGGCGCCACCCTCGGCATGGAGCATATCCTCTCCGCCGAGTACGGCTTCGGCTGCGGCGGCGGCAACAAGTCGCCGCACCTGCGCTGGTCGGGTGCGCCCGAGGGCACCAAGAGCTTCGCGGTGCACTGCTTCGATCCCGACGCGCCGACCGGCTCGGGCTTCTGGCACTGGGTGGTGGTCAACATTCCCGCCGGCACGACCGAGCTGGCGCTCGACGCCGGCAACCCGAAGGCCGGCCTTCTGCCGAAGGGCGCGCTGCAGACGCGCACCGACTTCGGCGCGCCGGGCTATGGCGGCCCGTGCCCGCCGCCGGGCCACGGCCCGCACCGCTATGTGTTCACCGTGTTCGCGGTGAAGGAAGAGAGCCTGCCGGTGGCTGCCGACACGTCGGCCGCGGTCGTCGGCTTCCAGCTGCATTTCAATACCTTGGCCAAGGCCGCGCTGACGGGGACTTTCGAGCGATCGGCTTAGAAGGCCGAGCGAAGCCCGGCCTTCTAAGCCGGTGAGCGTCAGGACATTGCCTTCGGCAATGTCCGGGAGCGACGTATGGCTCTCTCCACCACTATCTTTCATCCAACGGCGGAAACTTCCACTTCCCATCCCGGATCGGCAGGAACGAGCCGTCATCGACGCCCACCTCCTCGGCGATGCGCTCGTTCGTCACCTGGTTGAGCGCCACGATGAGGTCGCCGTTCTTCTTCGGGTCGAGCGCCAGGTTGGCCATCTCGTCGGGATCGGCCTGCAGGTCGTAGACCTCGAGGTCGTTCTTCGCGAGCAGCTCTTCCATCGTCTTCGGCGTGTTGAAACCGACCGGCGAGAAGTAGCGCGAGAAGCGGTAGCGGCCGTCGAAGATGCTGCGGATCGACGTCCGGTTCCGGAAGTCCGGCGGATGCCCCGCAAGCATGGCCTCCTGCTGGGCGGGGGGCTTCGTCCTGTAGAGGCGCGTGTCGATCGTCAACGCGGCCCAGCTGGGATCCGCATAGGACAGCATGTCGAAATTCAACAAGGTGGCCGGTCGCACGGCCTTCTCTCCCGCGGCTTCCGGGTCGCGCAGCAGCGCCGAGAAGTCCTTGCCGGGCAACCCCTCGCCAGCCCGGGCGCGAGCCGCTCCGTCCTTGCCGGTGAGCGCCAGGATCGTGGGCGTGAGGTCGAGTTGCGAGGTCAGGGCCTGGCACTGCCTGCCACCCGCGAGAGCGGGATGGACGATCATGAGGGGCAGGTGGTTCTGTTGCCGGTAGGTGGTGGTGCCCTTGCCGCGCATCTGGTGGTTGCCGCCCAGCTCGCCATGGTCCGCCGTGAAGACGACGATGGTGTTCTGCGCCATGCCGTTGTCTTCGAGCGCCTGCATCAGGCGCTCCACCTTGCGGTCGCAATCGCGGATGGCGTTGAAGTAGTAGTCGCGGAGCGCCCGCCAGCGTCGATCCTCGTCCGGCCATTGCCCAACCAGCAGGTCGATCGATTGCTGATAATAGAGATGCGCCTTCGGCCGGCCCGGCGCGTCGAGCGGCTGGTGGCGGCTCGCGGGCAGCGGCACGCCGTCCCAGGTCGCGCGGTAGAGTTCGTCGTCCGGGGCGCGGGCGATGCCGAACGTATGGCGCTTGCCCTGGATGTTCTCAGCTCCGATGTCGGAGTCGAAGTACATCGTGTCGTGCGGGTTCACGAAATTGACGGCGAGGTACCAGTTCTGGCCCTTGGTGCGCAGCGTCTGGGCTTCCGTGCGCAGCCACGAGATCGACGTTGCAAGCGTGCCGTCATCGTACGAATAGCCGCCCAGGGTGCCGTCGATCATGTCGCCGATGCCGAAGAAGTCCTGGAAGCCGTAGGATTGCAGGGTCTTGCGATAGTCGAGCAGCGGCGCGTCGACCGGCTTGTCGTTGAGATCGAGGTTGGCCGAAAGATGCCACTTGCCCTGATAGGCGGCGTGATAGCCCAGCTCGGCGAGCCGGTGGCCGATCGTCTTGATCTTCGTCGAGAGATCGCGCTGCCAGATGGAGCTGAGGTTGTCGGCGATGCCGGTGTGCTGGATGTGCTGGCCGGTATAGACGACCGAGCGCGCCGAGGAGCAGACACAGGAGGCGGCCTGGTGATTGAGGAAGGTGACGGCCTTCTTCTTGATCGCCTCGCGCCCCGGCACCGGGAACGGCCAGGTCGGGAAGAAATGTTCCTGGTCGACCAGCACTAAGAGGATGTTGTAGCCGGCCGGCATCGTGGCGCTGGCGGGAGCGGCCGGCGAAGGGGCCGGCGCCTGCGCCTGAGCAACGCTGCCCGCAAGCAGCGTCGTGCCCAGCAGGGCCGCACCGGACGTCATGGCCATGCGGCGGGACGGGAGGGACGAGGAGTCGTCTTCGGGCGTCGTCATCCGGTTTCTCCCGTGAAGCCGCCCCAGGCTACGCAGATCGGGCGGCCGATTATTGCACCGCATTGCGTGTACACCTTGGTCCCCGCAGTAGCTTGTGGTCAGGGCGCCGGGCAAGCACAGGCGTGCGCCCATGGTATCGGCGTCAGGTGATGTAGACCTGCCCACGATGATGGTTGAGATAGGCCCGCTGGCCGTCCGAGAAGCCTTGCGCCCGCCACGGCATCGACGCTTCGGAAAAGCCCAGTCTTTTCCAGGCGTGCTCGCCGAGCCCGAGCCGACGAAGGTCGCCCTGGTCGAAGCGTGGCGACACTCGCACCTCGCCGCTGTCCTCGAAAGAGATGAAACCTCGGTCGAAGAGGAGATCGGCATCGGGTGTCAGCAGGAGCCCATTGGCGCCGTCGAGCCTTTCGTTGGGCGTTTCGCAAGATCGCCAGGGCTTAATGTGGCTGGCGATCAGAAGGGCAGGGTTGGTGATTCCGGTGAGCCGGCAAGCGTTCTCCAGCTTCTGCACGTTTGACCGGAAGGTGCCCTGACCACGGCGTGCCTGGATCGTGGCATTGCGAATCGTGTCGTCCAGCGAGAGGTCGGCGCGGAGGGCGGCCTCGACCCGATCGTCGAGCTCGTCCCGGACGGTGCCGAAGGCGAGCCGGTTGGCGCCGCCGGTTTCGAGCCGGACGTCGTCGACCCGCGTGTGCGCCCTGACGACGTCATGGATCTCCCGCGCAATGGCGGCCAGATAGACGCCCTGATTACCCTTGCCGGTCTGCGACTGCAGCGGCGAATATTTCTCGGGCAGCAAAGGCCCGATCAGCGGCAGCAGGTCCCTGGGGCGGATTGGCGGGTCGAGGCGGGCCCAGAAAACAGGCAGCAGCCACCCTTCGTTGTTCCAGTACGCGCCGGTCGCCCCGAACTCCGACGGTTTGGGCGCCGTGAAGGCGAAATCCGCCACCCGCCCGACATAGCGGATGAGCTGGTTGGCATAGGAGAGGACCAGGTCCCCCGGATTCGCCGCGCGCATATTGTCGTAGAAGCGGTTGCGGGCGCCGTTGCTGGAGGTCTTTGGCGACCACAGGTACTGATGTTCAATCTCCTGATTGAACGTCTGCTTGTGATTGACCCACCAGTATTGGCGCATGCGAATGCAATCTAGCCGCAGGGAGAGGCGGCGACCAAGGGGGGCGGGCGTCGCCCGGCCCACAAATCCCCCCTTCCGTTCCGCCAAGGCGCCCGCCATAAGTCGCGTGGGGGAGGGCCGATCGACGGCCTTCGGGTTCGACAGGGAACTGAGATGGCCGGGCTGCTGGGGGATCGTTGGACGCAGGTCCTGAAGCTCGTCGTCGTCGGCGCGGCCGCCGCACTTCTGCCGGCCTGCGCCAGCGACAGCACCTCCTACCAGGAGCAGGCGCTGCGGGCGTCGGAGGGCGGCGACCTCAAGACAGCGACGCTCCTGGCCCAGAAGGAGGTCGAGAAATACTCGGCCACCGACCAGTGCTCCTCCACCACCAACTACAATTGCGGCACCTTGGCGCTCGCCTATAGCAGCCTGGCCGAATACCAGATCCTGAGCGGCAACCTGGCCGCCGGCGAGCGCAGCTTCGACCGTGCCAAGGGCGCGCTGCAGCGCGTCCCGAAGGACAACAAGCCCAGCGCCACCGGCATGGTCTATCGCGACGTGTCGGAGGCCTACTGGAAGGCCGGCGACAGGAAGCGCGCCATCGCCATCTTCAAGGAAGGCACCACCCGCGGCGCCGACGAGTGGCTCTACACCAGCTCCGCCGCCAAGGCGGTCGCCCAGCAGGAGGGGCGGCCCGCGCCGGCCACGCCGGGCATGCCCACGACACCCGGCGTCCAGGCCGCGCCAGGGGCCCCGGTTCCCCTCGGCCCCGCCGTCACGCCGGCCGCGGCAACCGAGGCCGACATGACGGTGAAGTCGACCCCGCTCGGCGACCCCGCGACCGGCGCGCCCGCCGCCTACGACGCGACGCGCGGCCGGCCGCCCAGCTCGGCCGAGCCGGCGCCCGCACCGCTGGCGCCGAGCCCGCTGACGCCGACCCCGCTGCAGCGCTCGCGCTGAAGCGGGCGTTCGAGCCCCTCTTGCGCGTCTCCTAGATTTGCGCCAGGCCGCCGTCGACGAAGACCTCGCCGCCGGTCATGAAGCTCGAATCCGAGGAGGCGAGGAACGCCGCCACCGCGCCGGTCTCCGACGGCTCGCCGATGCGGCCGAGTGGCGTCATGGCGCCGATCGCTTCGAAGGCTTCCTTGCCCACCACCTCGAGCGCCAGATCCGTCCGGGTCGGTCCCGGCGACAGCACGTTGACGCGGATGCCGGTGCCCTTGAGGTCGAGCGCCCAGCTGCGGGCCAGGTTGCGCACGGCGGCCTTGGTGGCGCTGTAGATGCTGAACTGCGCCGTGCCCATCTCGCCGGTGGTCGAGCCGGTGAGGATGATCGAGCCGCCGGCCGTCATGAGCGGCAGGCCCTTCTGCACCGAGAAGATCAGCCCCTTCACGTTGACGTCGAAGATCTGGTCGTAGTGTTCCGGCGTGATTGCGCCCAGCGGGGCGAAGGCGCCGGTGCCGGCATTGGCGAACAGGATGTCGAGCCCGCCGCGCTCCGTCTTGACCGTCTCGTACAGCCGGTCGAGGTCGGCCAGGTCGGTCACCGAGCCGCGCACGGCGCGCGCCGATGCGCCGAGTTTGGCCACCGCGGCGTCGAGCTGTTCCTGCCGTCGGCCGAAGAGATAGACGAAGGCGCCTTCCTCGACGAAGCGCTGCGCTGCGCCCAGCCCGATGCCGGTGCCGCCGCCCGTGATCACCGCCGTCTTTCCTTTGAGTCTGCTCATCCTGTGCTCCTGTGTTTGAGGTTGCACAGAACTTGAGGCGTACCCACTTAAGGACAAGTATGCACCTTTTGGTAAGTGGTCAGAAAATGTCAGAGACCTCGACGCAGGCCCCGACCTGCACCCCGACCCTGCCGGGCTTCACCTGCGGCCTCGACGCGACGCTGCGGGTCGTCGCCGGCAAGTGGAAGCCGCTGATCCTCTACTTCCTGGCCCAGGGCGGCCCGACCCGCTACGGCGAACTGCGCCGCGCCATGCGCGACGTCAGCGACAAGATGCTGATCCAGCAGCTCAAGGAGCTGACCGCCGACGGCCTCGTCAAACGGACCGACTACAGGGAGGTGCCGCCGCGGGTCGACTACGCCCTGACCCCGCTGGGCGAGAGCCTCGCCCAGGCGCTCGTGCCGCTCTGCACCTGGGGCACGGACAACCTCGCCGAGGTGACGCGCGTCTTCGCGCGGCGCGCGGCTTCCGGGATCGACGGAGCGCGTTCCCCGGGTGGCGCGCTCCGGTGACGCCCCGGTCTACCCCACCTTCCTCGCCGGGGGCGGGGACCAGGTGCCGTCGATGATCGACGGCGGCGTCTCACTCGGCCAGTAGAGGCGCAGCATCAGCTGGAACTTGCCCTTGGGCGCGGGCAGCCAGTTCGACTCCTTGTCGGCGCCGGGCGATTCGTTCTGGATGTAGAGGTCGGTCGAGCCGTCGGCGTTGGTCTTGAGTTTCTGCCGCGCGCTGATCGAGTAGCGGTTGAGCGGGTTGGCGACGAAGAAGAAGTCGGCATCGTACATGGTGAGCGACCAGAAGCCCTTGACTGGCGGGAGCTGGCCCTTGGCGAAGCGCATCACGTACTTGTTCGCGCCGTCATAGTCGTGTCCGTCGGCGTCCTTCAGCGACATCGGATAGACCGCGTCCTGCGGGCGGTTGGCGCCGAGACCGATCGCCGTGACCAGCGCGCGGTTGAGATAGTCGGTGCCGTAGATCCCGGTGACCGTGTCGTAGAGCCAGCCGTTCACGTTCTTCACCGACGTGCCGACCTTGAGCTGCAGCATGATGCGGTCGAAGGCGATGTGCGGGATGCGCGCGACGAAGTCGGCATTGAGCTTCGTCTTGTCGAAGTCCTGGCCGGGCACCAGGCCGATGCGGGCGAAGCGCGCGACCGCGGCGGCGTCGGCCGCGACCGGCGGGTTGGTCTTCATCAGCTCGGCCAGCAGGGTGAAGTAGGAGACGGCGTCGAGCGCGTTCACCTGCTCGCGCACCGCCGTCTTCATGTCGACCTTGGCGTCGACCGTGCCGGCGGGCGGCGTGTAGTCCTTGCCCCAGGCGCTGAGCGGCACCAGCTTGCACTGGTCCTGGAGCGCATGAACGGCGGCGTAGTCCTCCGGCGTGCCGGTGCAGTAGATGCGGCCCAGCATCCACACCAGGCCGGTCGGCGACTTGTATTCCGTCACGCCGGCGGGCAGCGTGCCCTTCCAGCCGGGCCCGGTGATCGCATAGGTCTGCGCGCCCGTGCCCGTGGTGCGCGCGCCGGGCGACTGGAAGACGGTGGTCCAGCCGTCGAGCAGCGGGAACAGGTAGTAGCGGCCCTTCATGTCGGGCAGGCTGAGGATCCAGGGCTCCTTGCCGACATCGGCCCAGGCGATCGTGTAGAGCGTGTCGGCGTTGGGCGCGGTGACGTCGCGGAAGGCGGCGTTGGGATATTCGCGAATGCGGGCGAACTGGCCCATCGGTGCGCGCGTACCGGCGGGGGCGGCGACGTTGGTCATGATCCGCCGCGTCATCTCCATGGTGACCAGCGGGTAGCCGTAGACGTAGGCATCGGTCGCCAGCCAGAACTCCTCCAGCCCGCCCAGCATCGGCACGCCTTCCTGCGCGCGCGCGCCGGACAGCGGCAGCAGGCCGCCCAGGGCCGAGAGCGAGCCGGCGAGACCGCCCAGGGTGGCGTTGCGACGATTGATGGTCATGATCGAACCTCTCTCTTCAGAACCGGAAACGCGCGCCAGGCGTCGGGATCGGCCGTTGCGGTGTCGGCGGCCGCCGGCTCCGCCGTCGCAACGCCCCTGCAGGCGAAGACACCCCCGACGACGAGCGCAGCGGCCGCCAACGTCGACGTCAACGAGGCTTCCCCGACACGTGCGATGGGCCCGATACGTCGCCGCGGTGTGCCAAAGCAGCTCGCGCGACGCCATGACAGTTTGCGCCAAAAGTGCAACCATCCCGCCAAGGTGACGAGTCTCGCGACATCCGAAGAAGCCGGTACACCGGGCCGCTCCAGCGCCTCTGCGGGCCGCACCATGCGTGTCGGGCCCATGATGGGGCTGGAGGCGCTGCTGGCCTCCCGCGGCGTCGGCCTGGCGCCGCTGCTGGCCGAATCCGGCCTGCCGCCCGACTGCTTCGGCGATCCCGACAATCGCTGGCCGGTCGACCGGCTGCTCGATCTCGTGGCGCGCGCGGGAGAGCGGATGGACTGTCCGCATCTGGGGCTGCTGCTCGCCATGCCGTTCGGCCCCGCCGCCCTCGGCGCACCGCTCGCCCGCCTGCTGGGCGGCGCGCTCTCCGTAGAGCGGGCGCTGCGCGGTCTGACGATGAACCTGCACCTGAACGGCGAGGCGCTGGTGCCCGCGCTGAGCGTCGGGCCCGACGGCGCCTGCTTCAGCCTCACCCCCTATGCCTGGCACCGGCGCGGCACCGCGCACCTCGAGGATTTCTCGCTGGCGGCGGCGACCAACGTCCTGCGCTTCCTGGCCGGTCCGAAATGGACGCCGCTGCGCGTGACCTTCGCCCATCGCGAGCCGGCCGATCGCCGGCCCTACGACGCCTTCTTCCAGGCGCCGCTCGCCTTCGGCGCGCCGCTCAGCGCCGTGCACTTCGATGCCGGCTGGCTGCCGCGGCGGCCCCAGTCGACGCCGCCGGGACTGGCGGCACCGCCGTCGCCGCCCGCGTCCGGCGAGGAACTCGACATCGTGGTCCGCGCCCGCCGGGCCATCATCCGCGCGATGGCGCGGGGCATCGTGGGCGTCGACGCCGTCGCCTCCGCCACCGGCCTCAGCCGGCGGACCCTCAACCGCCGCCTCGCCGAGCGCGGCAGCTCGATCCGCGACCTGATCGCCGAGGTCCGCCTCCAGGTCGCCCGGCAGCTCCTGCGCGACACCGACCTGACCGTCGCCGACATCGCCGTCACTACTTGCTACTCCGACGTTGCCGCTTTTTCGCGCGCTTTCAGGGCCAGGATGGGCCTGTCCCCGGCGGCGTGGCGGCATCAGGCAACTCCCCCGGGCGAAGAGCGTTGAAGCGCAAGGAACCGAACGCCGGAGGATAGGATGATGATGGGTATGTCTGCGAGGCTCGCGCTGGTGGCCGCTATCGGCTTGGCGGCTGCGGCCTGCCAGAACGATGCCTATGGTCCGCCGACCGGCGCCTATCAGCCCGCACCGGCCTACTACAACAACGCGCCGCCCCCGCCGCGCTATGCCTACGGCCAGCCGGCGCCGAACTACTACCAGAACCAGCCGGCCTATAACCCCTACCAGCAGGGCCAGGGCCGCTACAATCAGGCCGACGGCCGCCGCTATACGAACGTGACGGTCACCAATCGCGGCCAGAACGGTTACCAGGACCAGGTCGTGCAGCAGCAGGTCGTCTGCGGCAGCCAGTATTACGACGGCTACCGCACCCGCACGGCGCCCTACTGCTAAGTCGGCGCGATGGCCGAAGCCCGGCGCGCGGAACGGTCGGGCGGAAAGACTTCGTCGCGCTGTGTCTTTCGTTGGCCGGCGCGGCGCTCGCGCGTCCCGTCTCGGCGAAGACGAACGCCGGGACCTTCCCGACCAGATCCATCACGCTCCTCGTAGGCGATGCGCGCGGCGGAACGCTCGACGGGGCCGCGCGCGCGGTCGGTCCGGCGCTGTCGAAGGTTCTGCGCCAGCCCGTGACCGTCGAGAACCGCCCCGGCGCGGCCGGGCTGAGCGCGCAGACCGCCGCCGCGAAGGCCAAACCCGACGGCTATACGCTGGTGCTGGCCGGCACGACCGGCCTGGTGCTGGCGCCGCGCCTGGTGGCGCCGCCGCCCTATACGGTGGAGGCGTTCGCCGGCCTCGGCTCGGTGTCGGAGACGCCGCTGGTGATCGAGGTGCCGGCCTCGAGCCGCTTCCAGAGCTTCGCCGAGCTGGCGGCCCACGCCAAGAGCCACCCCGACGCGGTGCGCATCGGCCATGCCGGCAACGGCACGACCAGCCATCTGGCGATCCTGCGCCTCCAGCAGCGGCTCGACGCAAGGTTCGCCGCCGTTCCCTACGAGGGCTCGGCGCCGGCCATCGCCGCCCTCCTGGCCGGCAATATCGACGCCGTCGTCGACCAGCTTCCGAACTCGTTCGGCCAGCTGCGCGCCGGCGCGGTCAAGCCGCTGGCGGTGACCAGCCTCAAGCGCGCCGCCGACCTGCCCGAGACACCCACCCTCAACGAACTCGGCCTGAAAGGCTTCGAGGTCGCCACCGTCGCGGGCCTGCTCGCGCCCGCGAAGACGCCGCCCGCCACGGTCAGGATCCTGGGCGACGCGCTGCAGAAGGTGCTCGACGATCCGGCGGTCCAGGCGAAGCTGAAGAGCCTCGGCAGCGAGCCGCGCGCGATGAGCCCCGACGCGTACGACGGGCTCCTTAAGACGGAAGACGCCGCCGCGGCGCAGATGATCAAAGATGGGGTGTTGAAGGCGGGGTAGGCGGCGCGGGAAGCTGATCCGTCAGCGGCCACGCCGCACAATCCACGCTTGTGCTACGCTGCCCCCAGCTCGAAGGGAGCCGGCGAGGCGTGTCGTTGTTCGAAGCGTACAATCGATTGATTGAATGGGTGGATCGCCCGGCCGTGCTCATCCGGCTGGCGATCGTCTTCATTGCCTCGTGGGCGATCTTCTTCTCTCAGGTTTCGGCGCTCGACTACGTACCGCCCGACTACATCGACAAGGGTGTATATTGCCTGCACGCCCTGGGGCACACCCTGACCATGGCGATGTTTCGAAGCCTGTTCCCCTGGCTGGTCGCCGCACAGATCGCCGGTGTCGTGCTGATCGCGCTGCGGATCGCGCCGCTTGTCTGGTTTCCCGTCGTGGTGCTGCCGCTGTTCTGGGGCGGGCTGGTGGCGTCTTGCCCTTTAGAATGACTGTCCAACTCAGGGATGTTGATGCCAAGGGACACATACGTCTTTGGCGTGATAAATTTTCGAACAAGACAATCCAGAGTGAAGACCTCGAATGCAATATGTTGCGCGGGCGTTTGGTCCAATAGCGGTCTTCGTATGTCTCGCTCTTGCCCTGGTGCTTGTTGGTGAACTGGCAAATGAGTTCCACACTGGAGGAAGCAGAGCGCGCTGGTATGACTTCGCATGGCTGTTTTTTCTAGGTTGGTATCTTGTTGTAAGCCCGGTCATGATGTCGATGCGCCTGTGGCGGATGGAGTTTGCGAGCGCCTTCTCCTGGGCGCTTGTCGCCGCGATAACCGTCTCTCGAATTTTTGACCCCGAAATCTATCGAAGCGCCGAAGACCGGCTGGTGCCTTATGCGCTGGCAAAGCTGGTCGATTGCGATCTTCCGGAAAAGGCACATTCAAGTTCTGCCTTCACCGTTTGCTATGCTTATCAGCGATTTCCATGGGATCGGATTCTGCTGCGAAGCGCTTCCAGCGAGCTACTCCTGCCAGTAGAGCAATGGTCAGAAGGCCTGAAGGCGTCGATTGGATCGAATCGACTGACTCGGAACATCGTGTACTGCGGCTATCGTCGGATAACGAAAATACGCCCTGACTATCTGTTTATTGAAGTCGCATGCGGATAGGTGCGCTTGTTCTGCCTGTTGTCGCCGCCACATTCGCCTACTGCTGGTCGGCCGTTCGCCATCGGCCCGTCGGCAATGAAGTCGAAATTCGATGATGGGCAAGAGAGAAGGTAAGCGACACCCCCGGACTACGGGCTAGGGTCTTGCTGTCAATCCCGCTAAACATCATCCCAATGTTGCAGCGGGAGAGGGCACCCCAATGAAAAACACGCCACGAATCATCATCAACTCCGACGTGCTCGCACCCGCCGCGATGGCGTTGCTCGAGGCACGTGGCGCCGAGGTGCGGATGTTGCCGACGCGGGCCAGCGAGGCCGAGATGATCGCGGCGGTGGCGGAGGCGCCGACGCATGCGATCCTGGTGCGCACCACCAGGATCACGCCGGCCGTTTATGACGCGGCGCCCGACCTGCGCGTCGTCTCCAAGCACGGGGTCGGCTACGACAATATCGACGTCGCGGCCGCCAGCGCGCGCGGCATCGCGGTGCTGCGCACGCACGGCGCCAATGCCCGCTCTGTGGCCGAGCTGGCGCTGGGCATGATGATCTCCGTGCTGCGCTACATGGTGCCGTTCGACACGGCGCTGAAGCAGGGCACCTGGCCGCAATCGGCCTTCATGGGCCGCGAGCTGTCGGGCTCGAAGCTCGGCATCGTCGGCTGCGGCGCCGTCGGCTCCTCGCTGGTCGCGCTCTGCCGGCCGTTCGATCTCGACATCCGGATCTACGATCCCTACCTCGCGCCGGACGCGATCCCGGAGGGCGTCGGCCGCGTCGATGTGCTCGATGAGCTGCTCGAATGGGCCGACATCGTCACCTTGCATTGTCCGCTGACGGAAGAGACCGACCGCATGATCGATGCGGCGGCACTCGCCCGCATGCGCAAGGGCACCTTCCTGGTGAATGCCGGCCGCGGCCCGCTGGTGGATGACGTTGCGCTGGTCGCCGCGCTGGAGAGCGGCCATCTCGCCGGCGCCGCGCTCGACACCTTCGTCGTCGAGCCGCCCGATCCCAATCATCCCCTGTGGAAGCAGAAGAACGTGGTCTTCACGCCGCATATCGGCGGCTCGACGCGCCAGTCACTGGAGCGGGTCGCCGTGCAGGCCGTCGAGAACATCTTCTACGTGCTCGACGGCACACCGCTGCCGGCGAAGTGCGTGGTGGGGTGAGAGCGGTTCGCGCGCGCGCCTCGCACACAACCTCATCCTAAGGAGGCCCGAAGGGCCGTCTCGAAGGATGGGCGTCAGGCGGGGTGCTCGTTCGACACTTCGAGACGCGCTCCGGAGGAGCGCTCCTCAGGGTGAGGCCGGGTCATCCTACGTCCGGCATCTTCTCCAGCAGCTTGTCGAGTGTGATCGGGTAGTCGCGGACCCGGACGCCGGTGGCGTTGTAGATCGCGTTCGCGACGGCGGCGCCGACGCCGCAGATGCCGAGTTCGCCGACGCCCTTGGCCTTCATCGGCGAGGACAGCGGATCGGTCTCGTCGAGGAAGATCACCTCCTGGTGCGGGATGTCGGCATGGACCGGGACCTCGTAGCCCGCGAGGTCGTGGTTGACGAAGAAGCCGTGGCGCGTATCCACCGCCAACTCCTCCATCAGCGCCGCACCCGCGCCCATGGTCATGGCGCCGATCACCTGGCTGCGCGCCGATTTCGGATTGAGGATGCGGCCGGCGGCGCACACCGCCAGCATGCGCCGGATCCGCACCTCGGCCGTGGCGGCATCGACGCCGACCTCGACGAAATGCCCGCCGAAGGTCGAGAGCTGATGCTTCTTGTCGAGGCCGCCGAACTCGATCGAATCCTCGACCACCAGTTCTCCCGCCTTCGCGGCGTCGGCCAGTGCGATGCTGCGTTCACCTGAGCGGACTTGGCCGTCGGCGAATTGCGCGTCGGCGGCGTTGAGGCCGAGCTTGCCCGTCACCGCCTCGCGCAGCTTCACGCAGGCGGCATAGACGCCGGCGGTCGCGGAGTTGGCGCCGAACTGTCCGCCCGACCCGGCCGAGACCGGGAAAGCCGAATCGCCCAGCTTCACCACCACCTTGTCCAGTGGCACGCCCATCATCTCGGCCGCGGTCTGGGCGATGATCGTGTAGCTGCCGGTGCCGATGTCGGTCATGTCGGTCTCGACGGTCACGGTGCCCTTGGCGTCGAGCCGCACCCGCGCGCCCGACTTGATCACCGGCGAGCCGCGATAGGCGGCGGCCATGCCCAGCCCCACCAGCCAGCGCCCGTCGCGCGCCTGCTTGGGCTGGGCCTTGCGGGCGGACCAGCCGAAGCGCTCGGCGCCGGTCTTCAGGCATTCGGTGAGTTGGCGCTGGGAGAAGCTGCGCTCCGGCTTCTCGGGATCGACCTGGGTGTCGTTGCGGATGCGGAACTCGATCGGGTCGAGCCCCAGCTTCTCGGCCATCTCGTCCATGGCGATCTCGAGCGCCATCATGCCGGGCGCCTCGCCGGGCGCGCGCATCGAGTTGCCTTCCGGCAGGTCGAGCACGGCCAGCCGCAGCCGCGTCAGCCGGTTGGCGCCGGCATAGAGCAGCCGCGTCTGCATCACGGCCGTTTCCGGCTTGCCGTCGGGCAGGTCGCCCGACCAGCTGTCATGGCCGATCGCCGTGATCGTGCCGTCCTTCGTCGCGCCGAGGCGCAGGCGCTGGATGGTGGCGGGGCGGTGGGTCGTGTTGTTGAACATCAGCGGACGCTGCAGCGCCACCTTGACCGGGCGCTTGGCCGCGCGCGCGCCCAGCGCCGCCAGCACCGCGTCGGCGCGCACCCACAGCTTGCCGCCGAAGCCGCCGCCGATATAGGGCGACATCAGATGGACCTTGTCCTTGGAGATGCCCAGCGTCTTGGCCATGTCGCCGATGCTCCAGGCGATCATCTGGTTCGAGGTCCAGAGCGAGAGCTTGTCGCCGTCCCACGCGGCGATGCTGGCGTGCGGCTCCATCATCGCATGGGCCTGGTCGGGCGTGGTGTAGGTGGCGTCGAGCGTCACGGCTGCGGCGGCAAAAGCGCCGTCGAAGGCGCCGACTGCGCTGTCGGCGGGCTCGTCGTCGGTGCCGGCGGGCTTGGCCTTGTCGCGCGACGCGGCGAGGTCGTAGGCGCCCTTGGCCGGCGCATACTGGACCTTGATCAGCTCGGCGGCGTGGCGCGCTTGCTCGAAGGTCTCGGCGACCACCAGCGCGACGGCCTGGTGATAATGCTCGATCTCGGGCCCGCCCAGCAGCTTCGCGGTATTGTACTCGCCCTTGCCGAGCTTGCCGGCATTCTCCGCGGTCACGATGGCCAGCACGCCGGGCGCGGCCTTCGCGGTGGCAATATCCATGGACGCGATGCGGCCCTTGGCGATGGCCGATCCCAGCACATGGCCATAGGCCTGGTTGGGCACGACGTCGTGGCGTTCATAGGCATAGGGCGCGGTGCCCGTGGTCTTCAGCGGTCCGTCGATGCGGTCGAGCGGCTGGCCGACGATCTTCAGCCGGTCGATCGGATTGGTGGCGGCGGGTGTATCGAATTTCATGGCTCAGCCCCTCGGCTCGGCCAGCACGGCGGCGAGTGCGCGCTCGGCCAGTGGCACTTTGAACTTGTTCTCTTCGGTCGGTTTGGCGCCGGCGAGCAGCTTCGCCATCACCGGCTTGGCGCCGCGCGACATGTCCGCTTCGGCGTCCTCGTTGCGCCACGGCTTGGGCGCGACGCCGCCCAGCGCCACGCGGCCGCTGCCGTCCGGCTGGACGATGGCGGCGACGGACACGAGCGCAAAGGCGTAGGAGGCGCGGTCGCGCACCTTGCGATAGTGATGCATGCCGCCGGCCGGCTTCGGCAAGGTTACCGACGTGATCAGCTCGCCGGGCTCCAGCACCGTCTCGATTTCGGGCGTGTCGCCGGGGAGGCGGTGGAAGTCGGCAATCGGGATGGTGCGGGTGGCGCCCTGCGGCTTCACGGTTTCCACCGTGGCGTCGAGGACGCGCATCGCCACCGCCATGTCGGAGGGATGCGTGGCGATGCAGGCGTCGCTGCCGCCGACGACGGCGAGCTGGCGGCTGTAGCCGCCCAGCGCCGAGCAACCGCTGCCGGGGCGGCGTTTGTTGCAGGCCATGTTGGTGTCGTAGAAATACGGGCAACGCGTGCGCTGCAGGAGATTGCCCGCGGTCGTCGCGCGATTGCGCAATTGGCCCGAGGCACCCGAGAGCAGGGCGCGCGACAGCACCGCATAGTCGCGCCGCACGCGGGCATCGGCCGCGAGATCGGTGTTGCGCACCAGAGCGCCGACGCGCAGGCCGCCGTCTTGCGTCGGCTCGATCTTGTCGAGGCCGAGGCCATTGACGTCGATCAGATGCGCCGGTGTCTCGATCTGCAGCTTCATCAGGTCGAGCAGGTTGGTGCCGCCGGCGATGAAGCGGGCGTCCGGCTGGCGCGCGGCGGCGCTGGCGGCCTCGGCCGGCGAGGCGGCGCGTTCGTAGGTGAAGGGCTTCATGCCTTCCTCCCGGCGACTTCGCCGATGGCTTCGACGATGTTGGAATAGGCGCCGCAGCGGCAGATGTTGCCGCTCATGCGCTCGCGCAGTTCGGCATCGTCGAGCGCTGGCTTCGCATTCAGGTCTGCGGTGACGTGGCTCGGAATGCCGGCCTCGATCTCCGCCAGCACCGCGACCGCCGAGCAGATCTGGCCCGGCGTGCAGTAGCCGCACTGATAGCCGTCATGCTTCACGAAGGCGGCCTGCATCGGATGCAGCTTCTCGGGCGTGCCCAGCCCCTCGATGGTGGTGATCTCGCCGCCCTGGTGCATGACCGCCAGCGTGAGGCAGGAATTGATGCGCCTTCCGTCGAGGATCACCGTGCAGGCGCCGCACTGGCCGTGATCGCAACCCTTCTTGGTGCCGCCCAGATGTAGCCCTTCGCGCAACGCATCGAGCAGCGTCGTGCGCGGATCGAGATCGAGATCGCGCGGCTTGCCGTTCACGGTGAAGGAGACTTTCAGCGTCGGCGCGGCGGCGCCGGCGGGAGAAGAGGCCGAAGCCGCCGGAGGCGTCTGTGCCCCGGCCCGTGCGGCCACGGCGCCGACCGCGGCCGTGGCGACGGTGGCCGCCATCAGAGTACGTCTTTTCACATCGTTTTCGCGGGGGCTTGCCATGGCTGGCTCCTGCTTGCGGGTGGCGCCGGTGTAGGTTCAGGCCGCTCAACGCCGCCTTCGCCGTCCTCGTTGCGCCGAATCCCGCGCCGCTTTTGCCCGCGCGCGGCCTGCTATATCGGCGCGCCGTGCCTGTCGATCGATGCGGGGATCAGGGCTCGCTCAGAGGGGGCGGGACTGGCGTTCGAAAGGACGCTCCGACACCGAGACGGGCAGACCCTTGATCAACGAGTTCATCGCCATCGAGATCTCTTTCGCTTTCGCGATGAGCGGCGTGGGATCGGACCCGTCGGACATCGAAACCGATATCAGCATCTCCGCGCCGACCGCGCGGATCGGCGAACCCTCGAGGGCCACGGAGACCGAGATGCTGATGTCGCCGACGGACACACCGAGGTCCTCCGCCACGTAGCGCAGATCGTTGGCGAAGCACCCACCGATGGTCAGGCCCAGCAGCTGAGCGCCATTGAAGCCGAGACCCATGCCACCGGCACGCCCCTCAGGCCGGTCGACGATCACCGTGTGAGCGTCCGCCCATCCCATCGCGGCCTGCGTTCCCGCCACGTTGCGAATTTCGACAGTGGATACCGGCATCGCCGCCTCAGAAGGACACCGATCCCAGGGCCCGTGTCAGAGCCGTCCCATGCCGGCCCCGCCCAAGGCGCCGACGAGCCAGAGAACGAGCAGGATCACGAGGATGAGGCCCAGGACGCCGCCGAGCCCGCGCCCACCATAGCGATTGTAGCCATAGTAGCCGCCGCCGCCGCCCAGCAGCACAATCAGCAGGATGATGATCAGTATCGTCGACATCGTGGCGATCCTCGTTGAGCCGGTCCGTGAAGTCGCCTTGATGGAGATCAAGGAAAAGTCGCTAGCGGACTAATGAAAGGTCGCCGCCGTAACGTGCAAAACCTGCAATCGTTGCAGAGACGAACGTTGGCGTCGCTGCTGATGGCGCGCCGTCCGAGACGATGGCGGCAACGCTCGACCGTTACGTCCACCGACCACGCGTCATCACGTCGAGCACGCGCCGAAAGCTTCAGTGATGCTTCAAGATGAAGAGAGAATTCTGCTCGGGAGAACTGATTATCGCAGTGGCGAAGCAAATGGGCGGCCGCTCAGCAACAATAGGTTCGGCCATTGATCCTGTTGACGCGAAACAACATGACTCGCGCCCGGACTGGTTGCAGGATGCCCGAGGGGGAAATCAAGAGGCGACAGGAGCAGTCAGAAGGGGGAGTAGCGTTATGGGTGCCTTGGCGTGGACGATCTACCGGCCGGAACATCTGGTCGTTATTCGCGGCATCGGCGTATTCGACATCCACTTCGCCACGTCGTTCCGGGAGGCCATGCGGGAAGAGGGTGCTGCCGGCTTCTGCAAGCTGTTCGATCTCAGCCGGGCCGACATTCACCTCAGCAACGAAGATCTGCAGACCATGGTCGCGAGTACGCGTCTGCGCGGGCCCATTCAATCCGGGCCGATCGCGATCTATCTCGGCAGGACCCCGCCCCCTCTGCTGGTGGACATGGCGATCCTGCTGAGGGAGCGCATCGGGCACCGCCGCCGCGTGCGCCTCTTCACCGACGAAAGCCTCGCGAGACGGTGGCTTGCCGCGGAAGGGCCGGCCGTGAACCTTCCCCAGGAGTTTCTTCAACTCCCCTCGAGACAGACGATGAGCGCCAGCCTGAGGCGCTGACGCCTGCGTCCACGATCGTCGTGCGCTGACGGACGACGATCGCGGCCCGCGGCTTCAGGCAGCAGCGTCCATCACATCCAGCAGGCCCGGCCGCACGCCCAGCTGCTCGACGAGCTGGTCGAGCTTGCGGCGCGCGACAGGATTGCTCTGCTGGTGGCGGGTCGCCAGGATCAGCTCGTTCTTCAGCGTGTGTTCGAGGCCGGTGAACTCGGTCACCCGCACCTTGTAGCCCCTGGCCTCGAGCACCAGGCCGCGCAGCACGTTGGTGGCATGGGCGCCGAACTCGCGGCGGTGCATCGGGTGGCGCCACAGCTGGTCGATCGGCCCGGGTTTCGTATGCTCCAGCAGCGACGCGACCTCGGCCTGGCAGCACGGGATCAGCGCCACCACCTTGGCCTCGTGGCGCAGCGCGAAGCGGATCGCGTCGTCGGTGGCGGTGTCGCAGGCATGCAGCGCCGTCACCATGTCGGCGCGGCCGTTCGCCAGCACCGTGTCGGCGATGCCGCCGGCCACGAACGACATGCGCTCGAAGCCGCCGTCGCGGGCCAGCGCCTGCGAACGCTCGACCAGCTCGGCGCGCACGTCGACGCCGACGATCGAGCCGCGCCCGGCCGGACCGACCACCAGGTCGTAGAGGATGAAGCCGAGATAGGATTTGCCGGTGCCGAGATCGGCGATCACCGGATCAGCTCCCTCGGCGAGCAGCGCATCGATCGACGGCCGCAGCAGCTGCACGAGGTGCAGCACCTGCTTCAGCTTGCGCCGCGTGTCGAGGTTCAGCCCGCCCTCACGGGTCAGCACGTGCAGCGCCTTGAGGAGCGTAACCGAACTCTCGCGCGCCGGCCCCGGCCACATCTCCGCCAGCACCTTGCGCGCCGCAATCACGTCGGGCCGTTCGCGGGCGGAGGAGGGCGGTCGCTTTTGGGAATGCTGCTTCGACATCCGGGGAGCTTGTGGGCGAGACCGGCAAGAGGCGCAAGGCGGCGGCATATCCATATGTTAAATTATATGATATAATAATATTAATATTGCTTGGCATATGATCTTGACATCATGCTGATGTGCCTAAATTAATGAAATTAGCAATTCCATATAGAAAAACACATGAAACCCATTCGTCTGAACGGTCTACCTCAGGATATGCGGGAAGCCCTGAGAGAGACGCGACGGGCTCGCGGATGGAGCCAGGAAGCCTTCGGCCGCAAAGTCGACCTGCCCCAAGCCCATGTTTCCGGCATCGAGGCCGGCAAGATCGTCCCGCGATTCGACACGCTGCTCGATCTCGTCCGCGCGCTCGACTTCGACCTGATGATGGTACCGCGTTCGCTCGTGCCTGCGGTGCAGGCGCTCATCCGCGACCAGCAGCAAAGCGAGGGTGGCGAGGAGCAATCGCTCTACGCAGATGTGGTCGACGATGCCTGAAGTCCGGAGTCTCTCCGTCGCATTGAACGGCCGGCGCGTGGGCGTGATCAACCGTCTCGGGGGAGATCGTCATCTCTTTTCCTTCGAGCAAGACTATATCGACGATCCACAGCGCCCGACGCTCAGCCTGGCCTTCAAGGGGCGGCACGGCGGTCTTGTGACGGCGACCCGTCCGGTCAGCCAGCGCCTGCCGCCCTTCTTCGCCAATCTGCTGCCCGAAGGTCACCTGCGCGCCTATCTCGCCAAGCGCGCCGGCGTGAAGCCCGAGCGCGAGTTCTTTCTGCTGACCGCATTGGGCGCGGACCTGCCCGGCGCTGTGACGGTGGCGCCGATGGACGAGGGGAGTTCGGCGGCGGACGACGGCGCGCAGGTGCGCGAGCCACAGGGCCTGCATTTCTCCCTCGCCGGCGTGCAGCTCAAATTCTCCGCGGTCAACGAGGCAACGGGCGGACTCACCATACCGGTCGATGGCGAAGGCGGCTCCTGGATCGTCAAGCTCCCCTCGGCGCAGCATCCGGCCGTCGCTGAGAACGAGCACGCGATGCTCGAGCTTGCCCGAGCTACGGGCATCGACGTCCCGCGCAATCGCCTGGTCGACATCGACGCGATCGGTGGTCTGCCCGACGATACGGCGCGCCTCCAGGGCAAGGCGCTCGCCGTCGAACGCTTCGATCGTGCCGCGGGCGGCCGGCGCATCCACATGGAGGATTTCGCGCAGATCTTCGGACGCTATCCCACCGACAAATACGAAGGCGCGAGCTACGCCAACATCGCAAGCGTGCTGTCGGCGGAGACGGGCGACGCCGGGGTCGAGGCGTTCGTGCGGCGTCTCGTCTTCTCGGTGGTGATCGGCAATGCCGACATGCACCTCAAGAACTGGTCGCTGCTCTATCCCGATGGCCGCACGCCCGTTCTCGCGCCGGCCTACGACTTCGTCTCGACGGTCGCCTATCTGCCGGATGACGCCCTGGCGCTCGGCTTTGGCGGCAGCCGCAGCCTGACCGGCATCGAGCCCCATCAGATCCGCCGCTTCGCCGATACGGCACGCCTCGCCGTCAGTCCCCTCGCGCGTCTCGTGTCCGACACGGCCGGGCGCATCGTGGAGAACTGGAAAGTGCTGGAGCAGAAGCGCCTGTTGCCGGTGCCGATCTCGAAAGCCATCGGACGCCACATCGAGACCGCGGCCGCCAACATCTTGCGCTCCTTCGCCTGAGCGGGGACACCCGTCCGTCAGTGCCGCGCCGGCAGGGGCAGGATCACCGGGACGGGCGGCGGCGGGATCAGGGGCAGGCCGAGACGGTGGTTGAGTTCGGCCACGTCGTCGATCCAGGGCGACAGGCGGCCGGAGGCACCGATCGACGGAAAGGGCTCTGTGGTCACCATCTGCCTCACCGTCACCGAGTCCGGCCGGTGCGGGCCCGCGAGGTAAGCGAGGTGGAAGCGGCGGCCGTCGGTGAGGCTCACGACGCAGTCCAGCGTGCTGAAGGCCAGCGTGCCGAAGGTGCCCGCATGTCGCGTGCGATAGGCCTCGACCTGCTCCAGATCTTCGAAGGTGAAGCCGTAGGGCTGTTCGGCGGCGAGGTCGAAGGCGCGCCGGATCCGGCTGGCATTCCTCTCGAGCGGATCCCTTGCCCCCAGGTCCCGGGCATTGGGCAGGCAATCGAAGGCGACGGACATGGGCTCTCCCTTACAGATGGTGCAGGCCGCGGCAGCAACGCCAGAACCACGACCGGTGTTCCCGCTCCGCCCATTCGATCATCACCCCTGCATGGTTGCGCGGATCGGCGATGGTGGGATGGGCCTTTTCGATGATCTTCGCGGCGTTGAAATGCGCGGTGTAGGAATAGGTGCCGACATGACGCTCGGCGCGATAATGCGCGACCACCTGGCGGGTCATGCCCGTGAGGCGGCCCCAGGCGAGGATCTCCTCGCGTTCCGCCGCCCTGCGTTCCCATTCCAGCGCCACTTCCTCGCGCGTGGCGCCCTCGCCGCACTGGACCCGGAGCCGGTGCAGGCGCAGGTCGAGCGCATGTTCGCGCAGCTTCGCGGCCTGCTCGGGGCAGGTGAAGTAATAGCGGCGGATGGAATTGAACTCGACGCAGCGCGTGTCGTCGAACTGGCGCATCCAGCCGTTCAGCTCGGCCTGCTCGGTCGCCGTCCAGTAGCCGCGCCGGATGATGGCGGTGGTATGCGGGAAGGCCCGCTCGAGTTCCTCGGACGTATCGCAGCGCACGCGCACCGGCGGCGGTGGCGGGGGAGGCAGGCTGTCACCGAGCATCGTCGCCTCCCTCAGTGATTGCGCACGAAGGAGCGCACGGAGGCCGCCGACAGGAAGCGCGTCACGCTGAAGGTGCGCGAGCCGCACTTGCCGCAGACCACGCCGGCCTGTTCGAGCGTCCGGCGGTCGCCCGCCACCGCCTTCAGCGCGGCGGCGGTGACGACCACACGGCGCACGCAGCGGTCGCATTCGATGCCGACGGGATGGGTCCCTGTGGCGACGTCGTGAAGCGTGAGAGCGGTCATCCAGCACCTCCTTGTGGGACCGACTCGTATTCGAACAAAACAGGAACAACAAGCCACTTAATGCAGGGGCTCGTCGCTGCGAAAACCCGCTAAATGTGGGCTGAAAGCAGTGCAGTCGGCGGGCTTTTCAGCCGGTCGCCTTGTAGTCGAAGTCGGCGTCGCTCAGCAGCCAGAAGGCGGAGATCCTGTCGTCGCGCAGCCGGTAGAAGTAGTTCACCTCGGTGGTAAAGCGCTGGCCGGTGGCGACGAGGGTGCAGGCATAGAGGAAACGGATCGCGAAGCGGTCGGTGTCGGCAACGATGTCCTGGATGTCATAGGCAGCATCGCTGAAATTGTGCCGGTCCCATTCGAGACGCCGCACGACGTCGTCGCGGGTCAGCACCTGCGTGCGATGATGACCGACCATGTCGGCGCGATAGAAGCGCGGTACGGCGGAGGCGTCGAACGGCTGCCAGACCTCCTGCATCAGTCGAACGGCGAAGGCGCGGGTCGTCTCGGACATGCTCGTCTCCGGATCAGTCGGCGGTCGTGCCTATGTAGGGAATGATCTGCCGGTCCGGCTGGTCGAAGTCGATCAGGATGCGGCCGGGAATCTTCGCGATCTCGAGGTTCTTCGTGAAGAAGGCGCGGCTGCCGAAGCGGGGCAGGAACTCCGACTTCGTCGTCGCCCAGTCGACGAACGCGCAGTAGTGCGCGGCCGGCAGGGTGCAGGGATCGCGGGCCGGCTCGATCTGGGAAAAGCCCAGCGGGTGCCAGTCGTGATACAGGCTGCCGATGAAGCGGCTGGCCGGATAGGAGGCCGGGCCGCAGTTGAACCGCCGCGCGAGTTCGCAGTAGCGCGGATACTTGTCCTTGAAATCGCTCACGCGATACGAGGCGATGTCGGTCGATTGCAGGTCCTTCGCCTCGGCCTCGCTGAGCACGTTCGCGCCGTCGAGGAATCGCTCGCCGATCGCCTCGCCCTTCTCCTGCTCCACCGCGCGGATGATCTGCAGCAGGCCGCGCGCATTGGCGGGATAAAGCTCGGTGCGCCGCGGGAATATGACGGCCGAGACGTGCTGGCCCTCGCTCAATCGCAGCCCGTTCTTTTCCAGCGCCTGCCTGGCCGTATAGCCCGCCATCTCCTCGTAGCTCGCGACGAACGAATAGAGCTGGTCCGGCGGCCCGAGCCGCGTCAGCCGGTCGATCGCCAGCCAGGGCTCCTTCTGCGGATCGAAGGCGACCAGGCGGATGAGATGGCCGACCGGGCGATTGCTCTCCAGGTCCGCCCAGGCCTGCGCGGCGCTCAGGCGCTCGAACGAAGGCGGCGCGGGGCGAGGCGGCGCGAGGCCGATCGCCACGGCGGCGAGGATCACGCCGGCGGCCAGGCTTGCGAACAGGGCGCTCCTGAGGAGCCGTGTCGAAGAGATCTTCATTCAACCTTCTTTATGACCTCCCTTTCCGCCTTGCCATCTTTCGGACGTGGTGACACCCCACATCGACAGTCATGCTTCGAGGCGACGATCTGGTGACACCTTTCTCCCGTCTTAGAACCGCGGCCGGCTCCACCTTGGAGGGCCTCGCCGCGGCGTTCGATGCCTCGCCGCTGTCGCAGCGGCGGCATCGCATCGCCGTGACCGGGCTGCAGCGCTCGGGCAAGACCGTGTTCATCACCGCCTTCGCCCATGCGCTGCGCACGGCCGCCCACGCGCCGATGGCGTCCTTCCCGTTCTTTCCCTGGCGCACGCATGTACGCGACGTCGAGCTGCTGGAGATCCCGGGCGTCCCGCGCTTTCCCTTCGAGGAGCGGCTGGACCAGCTCCTGTCCGAGCAACCGACCTGGCCGGCGCCGACCACCGGTCTCAGCGGGCTGAGGGTGCGCATCCGTCATGGCGATGTCGGGCTGCTGCGCTCGGCCCTCTCGTCCAACGCCACCACCGATCTCGATCTCATCGACTATCCCGGCGAATGGCTTCTGGACCTGCCGATGCTGACCCAGTCGTTCCGCGACTGGTCGCTGCAGATGGAGGAGCTGGCCAACAGCGCCGGCCGGCACGATCTCGCGACGCCGTGGCTCGACGCGGTGCGCACGCTCGATCCGGGAGCGCCGGAGAACCAGGCGGAACTGGCGCGCATCGGAACCCTCTACCGCGACTATCTCCTGCGCTGCCGGCAGGACCGCAGCCTGTGCTTCGTGCAGCCGGGACGCTTTGCGCTCGCGGACGAAGGTACAGGAGACGGGGCGGTCGATCCCGCCGCTTTGTTCTTCCCGCTCTCGTCCGTGCGCTCGGGCCTGCTCTCGGCCAAACGCGGCACGATGGGCGCGGCGCTGCTGCGGCGCCATGCCGACTATCTGAAGAGGGTCCGGCAGTTCTACGGCGAGGTCTTCGGGCGCCTCGGCAAGCAGGTGCTGCTGGTCGATCTGCTCTCGGCGCTGCAGCAGGGCCACGAGGCCTTCGCCGACTTGGGGTTGGCCATCCGCAGCATCAGCGACGCCTTCGACGAACTCAGGCATCCGCTGCTGCGCCTGCTGCCGATCGCCCGCGTCGACCGGCTGGCGCTGGCCGCGACCAAGGCCGACCATGTCACCGCCGATCAGCACGCCAATCTGGTCAACCTGCTGCGCGACCTGATCGGCGAGCCGTTCCTGCAGGCGACGGCGCGGCAGTCGGGCCTGATGGCCGTGGCCTCGGTGAAGGCCACGACCGATCTCAAGCTCAAGGTGAACGGACTTGCCACGCCCTTCCTGCGCGGCATCCCGGCCGGCCGCGACGAGGTGCTGGACCTCCAGCCCGGCGTGATCCCCGGCACCATTCCCGCCGCCGACCAGTGGGCCGAGCTGGGCTTCAACATCCGCCGCTTCGAGCCGCCGCGGCTGGGGCCCGCCTTCCGCGACCGGCCGCTGCCGCACGTCAATCTCGACAAGGTCCTCCAGTTCCTCCTCGCGTGAGCATCCCCATGAGCATGACCCCACAAGCTGAGACGCCCCGCCGCCTCGTCGACATGGAGTTCCGGCCGGGCGACCTGCCGCCCGCCGATGCGCCGTCGCTCGACGAGACGCTGCCCGAGGTGACGATGCGCCCGCCCGCGATCCGCTGGCCGGCCAAGCTGGCGCTGGGCTCCGCCGGCCTGCTGCTGCTGCTCTTCGTGGTGGACGGCGCCGTCTCGCTGCTGCGCAGTGCGATCGAGCAGGGCAGCCTGCTCGACCTCGCGCAGTTCGCCGTGCTCGTGGCCCTCGTCGGCTCGACGCTGTGGCTGCTGGCCGGCCAGGCCCGCGCCTATGCGCGGCTGAAGTCGGCCGAGCGGGCGCGCGAGCTGGCCGAGCATCTGGCGCGGCTGGGCGGCGTCGGCAGCGGCGGCCGGCTGGTCGGCGTCCTCGACGCGCTCTACGCCGGCAATCCCGAGGTGCGCGGCAAGCTCGGCGCCGTCTCGGCCGCGCTGCAGCCGCAGCACACCGACGCCGACGTGATCGATCTTTTGAACCGCGAGATCTTCGTGCCGATGGACCGGCGGGCCGACGACCGCATCCAGCGCGCCGCGCTGCGCGCCAGCTTGGGCGTCGCCGCCTGTCCGCACCCCGCGCTCGACGCGCTGGTCGTGCTGGGCATCGGCGTCGCGCTGGTCAAGGACCTGATGCAGATCTACGGCCTGCGCCACAGCGCCCGCGCCGTCTGGCGCATCATCTCGCATGTGCTCTTCTCGGCCTCCTCGACCGCCGTCATGAGCACGGTCGTCGAGTTCGCGATGAAGGCCGCCCAGGACCGCCTCGCCGCCGCCGTCGTCGGCACCGCCGGCGAAGCCCTGGTCGTCGCCCGCCGCACCTTCGCGCTCGGCATGCTGGCCAAGGAGGAGATCAGGCCGCTGCCCGCGCCAAGGTGAGTGGAGCCTGCCCGTCTCGCAAAGGTCCCTCACTTCGTTCGGGATGACAAAAATGCGTGCATCGACGCACGGCGCCAACCCGAGCAAAATTGTCATCCCGAGCGCAGCGAGGGACCTTTTGCTTTCATGAAGGTCGATCTCGACGACCTCGTGTGATCCGGCGGCGCTCAGGCGCCGCGGAGCTTCGCTACGTGGCGGGCCAGTTTCGCCAGCGTCTGGCCGCCATATTCGACGGCGCCGAAGCCGATCGCGCCGTCGCGTTGCGCCTTTGACGGATGCATCTGGCGCAGGGTGAGGACGGTCTTGCCGTCGCTCTGCTCGTCGAAGGTGACGAGCATGCGGAAGCGGCCGGGGTCGTCGTCGCGGTCCGAGCCATGCTCGACCTCGATCAGCGACGGCGCCTCGAGGCGCAGGAAGCGCATGCGGTTGTCGTAGCGCGTGCCGCCGGGTGCCACCATGTCGAAGCGCCACAGCCCGCCGGGCCGCAGATCGATCTCGCGGCTCTCGATCTCGAAGCCTTCGGGCCCGAACCAGAGCTGGATCTGCGCCGGATCGGTCCAGGCGGCATAGACGAGGGCGCGCGGCGCATCGATCACGCGGGTCAGCACGATCTCGCGGTCGAGGGGCCAGTCCTGCCACGCGGACGGCGGCGGTGTGAAAGTCGCGCTCATGGTCCTAGTGCTTCCTCTTCATGCGTTGGACGTGGGCTTCGAGGCGATCGAGGCGCCGCTCCCAGGTGGCGACGTGCCGGTGGATCCAGGCCTCGGTCTGCTGCAGCGCGCGCCGCTCGATCCGGCAGGTCCGCACGCGCCCGGTCTTCTCGGAACTGATCAGCCCGCTCTCTTCGAGCACCCGCACATGCTTCAGGAGCGAGGGCAGGGCGATCTCGAACGGCTCGGACAACTCGCTCACCGACCGCGGCCCCTCGCACAGCCGAGTGACGATCGCCCGCCGGATCGGATCGGAAAGGGCTGCGAAGGTGCGGTCGAGGTCGGGAGAATGGTTAGCCATGACGGAAACTATTTGCCGGCGCGGAGGCGCGGTCAAGAAAAAATTTCACAAATGGCTAAGTGTTGGGATTGATCCACCATCCTCATCCTGAGGAGGCCGCCCTGCGGCCGTCTCGAAGGATGGGCAACGGGCGTAGTGCTCGTGCCCACCCTTCGAGACGCGACCCTGCGGGCCGCTCCTCAGGGTGAGGTGTTGGTGGGGCGGTAGATGTGTCCCTCACGAACCGTCCGATACCGCTCGACCTGTCGGACGAAGCCTCGCCAGAGCTCGCGACGCTTGGTGAACCAGGCCGTGCGCTCATCCTCGCGCCAGGATCGGAACGGGGCGCCACTCCATGGCGTGCGCTTCTGGCTTTCGTGGGTCTGCAGGTGGGAGAGCCAGACGAGGGCGGCGGCGGCGTGGGCCTCGTGGGGGAACTGGCCGAGCTGTTCGCAGTCGGGCTCGAGCCAGCGGTCGAAGGCGAGGGCGAAGGTGCGTTCGATCCTTTGGAAGTCGCGGCTGCGGTGCTCGACCTCGGCGCTGCAGAGCGCGACGGCGCGGGCGCGGAAATTCTCGATGTCGATCGCGAGCGCGGGGAGGGGGCGGCGGTGGCGGCGGATCAGGTCGGCGGCGGTCTCTTTCGGGCGAAGGGAGAGACTGTCGGGCATGAAGACAGTATCGGATCGTGGTCCGGATTTTTCAAGCCGGAAACCGGAAATAAATCCGGATTGCTCTCTGTCGTCCTGAGCGCAGCGAAGGACCTGACAGGGCGACCAGAGGACTCCCTTGCGGGCGCGAGATCCTTCGCTGCGCTCCAGGGCGGGGATTACCCCGCCCGCGATGACAGGGTGCGTGAACGGCTCGTTCTGCCTTCGACGCTCCCGGACATTGCCATGCAATGTCCTGACGCTAACTGGTAAGCCGAGCGAAGCTCGGCTTACCTACCACCCTTCATCAGCTCATCCCACTCCAGCACGCGGTAGACGCGGAACACCATCTTGCGGTCGACCTCGAATTCCCTGGCCGGGCGGTACTGCGCGAGCTTCAGGGTCTTGGCCGAGATGCCGACCAGCAGCTTGACCACGGTCTGGCGCACGCTGGAGCCGGCGATCGGCCTGAACTCGACCACGACATGGTCGTTGACGCTGGGGGCGCGGTCGCGCTCGACATAGATCAGGCTGTTGGGCTTGCGCCACGGCCACATCGAATCGCCCACCACGTTCAGCGCGAAGACGTCGCCGCGGCCATGGATGCCCGGCGGACGGGCGACATGGTCGATCACCGTGCCGTTCATCTCGAACTCGCCGTTGCCGTCGCCGCCCATCGCCGTGCCATAGAGCGGCACGTCGTTGGCCATGTGGCCGAGCATCGGCCGGCCGGGCGCGTCGAAGGCGGGCACGACGTTGCCGGCGAGATCGGTGGCGAAGGCGGAGGCCGCACCGTCGGCCGTCGCGGCGAACTCGCCCTGCAGCTCGGCAACGCCGACCGGACGGCCGGTCTTCTTGGCAGCACCGGCGGCCAGCCGCGCATAGGTCTTGTCGGTCAGCGTCTTGGCGCCGGTCGGATCGTCCAGGAACTTGCGCAGCGTTCCGTCGCCCAGGCCTGAGAGCGATTCCCACTGGGCAACGTTGAGGCCGGCCCCGGCCATGAAGGCACGCAGGGCCTGGCGGCGCTGGTTGGCGTCGAAGGCCATACCGTCAGTCTGGCATTTTCCGGACGGGTTTCCGAGAGGGGAATTTTCCGGAATCCGTCTTGAATTCGGACAATAATCCGGATACCTTTCCGGGATGGTCGCCTCTCCGAAGCTTTCCCCGCCCGTCCTGCACCCGTTCCTGGTCGAGGACGCCGCCGACTGCCTGGGCTTCGAACGGGCCGGCGGCTACTCGGCCCGCGCCGCCCGGATGGCGACCCGCGACATGCTGGCCGACCGCGCCCGCGCGCTGGGCTATCCCGATCGCGAGATCGAGCGGGTGGTCGATGCGGCGCTGGCGGCGGCGGTGCTGCAATGAGCAATCCCCGTCACCCAAACCCCCATCACCCAAACCCCCGTCGTCTCGACCGGAGCCTCGCGCAGCGAGGCGGAGCGGAGAGACCTTCCCTCTACGATTTGCCGGCTTTTCGGGTCTTTCCGAACAAGCTGCGATCACACCACCAACCTCATGCTGAGGAGGCTGCGGAGCAGCCGTCTCGAAGCATGGGCACGAGCACCGCGTTTGTTGCCCATCCTTCGAGACGCCGCGCATGCGCGGCTCCTCAGGATGAGGTGGGTGTATGATCTATCTGCATCGCAAAGACTCCAGGGGAGAGAAGCTCTCTCCACTCCGCGCTGCGAGCTCCGGTCGAGACGACGGGGGATTTGCGGCGAGGCTACTTCTCGCCCAGCCAGTGCGGCCAGCTGCCCTTGCGCGCCTTGCGGGCCTCGAACTCGGCGTCGGCGTAGCGCTGGGCGGCGCGCGGCTCCCACGACAGCGGCTCGTCGAGCTCGTGGCCATAGACCACGCCGGAGGCCAGCATGGCGCCGCCGAGATCGATCGGCTGGGCCTCGTCGAGCGCGCATTGCGCCACCAGCCGGCATTCCGAATCGTAGCGCGCGATGCGGCACTTCACCTTGTGGTCGGCGCGCGCCAGGAGGTCCTCCAGCGTCGCCCGCGCGCGCATGCCGGGCACGGTCTCGACCCGCTGGGCATCGCGCAGCGCCGGCGCCTGCACGCCCCAGATCCGCAGCGGCGTCTTGAGGCCGCTGCCGCCCAGGGTCTCGCCGTCGAGGGCGAAGGCCTGGCCGGACCAGTTCTGCGGCAGCGCGCCGTTGCTGGCGGTGCAGCCTTGCGGCTTGGGCGCCGCCGCGGCCGGAGCCGCGGGCGCAGCGGCCGGCGGCTTGGCGTTCTGCGCCCAAGCGGCGGGGGCCAGTGCGGCGGGCGCCAGCAGCGCGAGCGAGAGGGCGGCGAGGGCAAGTCTCTTCATGCGCCGACCGTGACTTCCGTTTGAGGCGAGGTAAAGGCCGATGGCACGCACCAGAACGATCAAGCTTGGGCTTACCCCGTACGTTCATGAGGGAGCGACGCCATGAGCCGCGGCCGTCGCTGGAGCGCCGACGATGCGGCGCAGCTTCGCCGGCTGGTCGCCGCCGGCGAGACCGATGCGCGGATCGGGGAGGCGATGGACCGCCATCCCGACATGATCCGCCGTCAGCGCCGCGCCGCCGGCCTCGCGCCCGGCCAGTCGCGCGCGGCCACGATCATGATGATGCGGGTGAACCGCCGGCGGCTCGGCAAGAAGGTCGCCGGCAAGTACGACACGGAGAGCCCGTGATGGCCGCGCGACCCACGCACTACAGCGAGGCGCTGGCCGCCGAAATCTGCCGCCGCCTGGCCGACGGCGAGCTGCTGTGCGACATCTGCCGCCCGGCCCGTATGCCCAGCCGCGACACGGTGCGCCGCTGGCAAAGCGAGCACGGCCCGTTCCGCGACCGCTACGCCGCCGCCCGCGACCAGCAGGCCGACGCGCTGGCCGAAGAAGCGATCCACATCGCCCGCAACGCCGATGTCGACAGTGTGGCCGTCTGCCGGCTCCAGATCGACACGATCAAATGGCTCATCGCCAAGATCGCGCCGCGGCGCTACGGCGACAAGGTGCTGCCCGACGCGACCGTGAGAGTGTCGATCGGCGACGCGATCGAGAAGGGGCGGGAACGGGTGGCGCGGTTGCGGGCGGGGTGAGGGCGGTCGCCTGTGAGACAAAGGTCCCTCACTGCGTTCGGGATGACAATTGTGTTGGGATTTGCGCAGTGCGCCGATCAAACAAACGGTGTCATCCCGAACGTAGTGAGGGACCTTTCTCTTCCGCGAACAAGCGAACCGCAACGGCCCTCAGGGCGACATGTGATCGCCCTGAGGGTCTCCGAGAGTTTTCTCAGATGCGCTCGATGATGATCGCCGGGGCCATGCCGCCGGCGGCGCACATCGTGACGAGACCGAACTGCTTGTCCTGCCGCTCGAGCTCGTCGAGGACGGTGCCGATCAGCATGGCGCCGGTCGCGCCGATCGGGTGGCCGAGCGCGATCGAGCCGCCGTTGACGTTGACCTTGTCGCGATCGAGATCGAGATCGCGCACGAACTTCTCCGAGACGACGGCGAAGGCCTCGTTGATCTCCCAGAGGTCGATGTCGCTCGCCTTGAGACCGGCCTTCTCCAGGACCTTGCGGGCCGCCGGCACCGGCGCGTTGAGCATCAGCTCGGGGCTGTCGCCCATGTTCGCCATGGCCACGACGCGGGCGCGCGGCTTGAGGCCATGGGCCTTGGCATAGTCGGGCGACGCCAGCAGCACGGCGGCCGAGCCGTCGACGACGCCGGAGGAATTGCCGGCATGATGGACATGCTCGATCTCGAGGCCGGGATAGGCCTGCAGGATCAGCGAGCGATAGGTCATGCCCTTGTCGTCGAGCGGGATGTCGGCCATCGCGGCGAAGGCGGCCTTGAGGTTGGCCAGCCCCTCGCGCGTGGTCTGCGGACGCGGATATTCGTCGCGATCCAGGGCCAGCGTGCCGTCTTCCTTGTAGACCGGGATCAGGGACTTGGCGAAACGGCCCTCGGCAATGGCGATCGCCGCGCGCTGCTGGCTGATATAGCCCGCCTCGTCCAGCGCCTGGCGCGGGATCTTCTCCAGCGTGGCGATGGCATCGGCGCAGATGCCCTGGTGCGTCTGGGGATGATGCAGACGCAGGCGCAGATTGCCGTTGTCCATGACCGGCGGCCCGCTGCCGCGGCTGCGATCCATCGACATCATCTCCGTCCCGCCGGCGACCACCAGGTCTTCCATGCCCGACTTGATGCAGGCGGCGGCGAGGCTCACGGCACTGATGCCCGAACCGCAGAAGCGGTCGATCGTGATGCCGCTCGCCTTGACGTCATAGCCGGCATCGAGGGCGGACATGCGACCGAGATCGCCGCTCTGCTTCGAGACCTGGGCGGCCGTCCCCCAGATCACGTCGCCAACTTCCTTCGTGTCGATCTTGTTGCGGTCGGCGATCGCCTTGAGGACGGTCGCGCCGAGCTGCTGCGGATGAACCTCCCACAGCGCGCCCTTGCCGGCCTTGCCGACGCCGCGCGGCGTGCGGCAGGCATCGATGATCCATGCTTCGGTCATTGTTCTGTCCTTTCCCGGTCCCGGTTCAGCGTGGCGCCATGCGGATGGCGCCGTCGACGCGCACGTCTTCGCCATTGAGATAGCCGCAGGTGATCATCGTATGGGCGACCTGGGCATATTCCTCGGGGCGTCCCAGACGCTTGGGGAACGGCACCGAGGCGGCCAGCGCCGCCTTGACGTTGTCCGGCGCCCGCGCGAGCAGCGGCGTGTCGAAGATGCCGGGCAGGATCGTGTTGCAGCGAATGCCCTCGTTGGAGAGGTCGCGCGCCACGACCAGCGTGATGCCGACGACGCCGGCCTTCGAGGCCGTATAGGCGACCTGGCCGATCTGGCCGTCCTCGGCCGCGACCGAGGCGGTGTTGAGGATCACGCCACGATCGCCGTCGGCCTGCGGGGCCAGCGTCAGCATGCCCGCCGCCGACTTGGTGATGCAGCGAAACGTGCCGATCAGGTTGACGTTGATGATGCGCTCGAAGTTCTCCAGCGGATATTCCTTGGGAGACCCGGTGGTCCGGTCGAGCGATGCGGTCTTCTGGGCGCCGCCGCCGACACCGGCGCAGTTCACCAGAATGCGCTCCTGCCCGTGGGCCGCCCGCGCCTTCGCGAACCCGGCCTCGACCTCTTCGGTCGACGTCACGTTGACCTTGCAGAAGACGCCGCCGATTTCCTGGGCGAGCGTCTCGCCCTGTTCCGCGTTGAGGTCGAAGATCGCGACCTTCACGCCGTGCGAGGCCAGCATGCGCGAGGTGGCGGCGCCGAGGCCGGACGCGCCGCCCGTAACGACCGCGGCCACTGTCTTGTCGAGTTGCATGAGCGAAGAGTCCCCCGGGGATATGATTTCGTGAGTGGGTCGCGAAGATTGTTAGAGCATCGCGACCGCGCTTGGCCAGAGGTGTGGGTCCGCTTCTCGAAACGTGGAACCGCGATTCGAAAGCGACGACGCTAAGCCAGCGAGCAAAAACTCTTCCTTCTCGTTGATCTGGTCGTCAGCAAAAGGGGCGTCAGTTTCCGAGTCGCGATAAAGGCTCGTGTGGTTGCCGAGCATATCCAAACTAACGTTCGAGTGCCCTAAGGACCGCTGTTGTGGTTTCATCGGTTGCGGTCGCCTCAATCAACTCAAGCTCTTTAGAAATCGCCGTCCCCGCCATATGTTGGAGGCGGAAGAATAGCATTTTCTCTTCTCTACTTAATCGGGATTTACCGGAGTGAACAATATTGGATCGCACCTCGTATATTCTTCGTAACTCAGCCATCGAGGCAGTGCGCTCCTTAGGGGTCTTCGATACGAGGTAAGCGTACCGGCTCGCTATGAGCTCATTGATCCCGAGCAAGTGAGAAACTTTTTTATCGCCGAAGACTATCTCTAAGACGACCATTGCCTGAACGAACGCTAGCAATTCATTTTGCCTTGAGTAACTGTCGAAATGCCACTGCGCGGCGGACATCAACTGGCTTGTGTCGAGCGTTGAATCATACGCGGCAGCTATTCGGCGCATCCTGCTACTTGACCAAAACGACCTTGCTTGTGGCGGAAAGTCACTATCGTTCTCCCTCAGTTGCATACGAGACACACCCTGCGCGATGCCGTCATCCAATCGATAGCTCGTATGATAAACCCACCTTGGTTCCGGTGTTTGTCGATGGACGACCGCCAACTTCCATTTCGTACTGGGATGGGTCGAAACACCAGCGCTCAGTAGGTTCACCGCCAATCCAAGTCCAAGGAACGACTTAGCTTGGCTCTGCGCAGCGTGGGCCGCAAGAGAGTTGCCGTACTGTCCAATATAGCCTTCGCTCTGCGTTTGAATGTAAATGCCGTCAGCCTCCCACTCCCAGGGAGGTATCGCTGACTCTAGCATCACCGCGAGCAGGCTTTGATACTGTGATTTAGGAGGAAGGGGGAACTCCGTCGCCATTTGCATTGAACTTCGCAAAAGCCGCAGGTTTGACCTTCCGACCCGATATTCGTCAAAAAGGCCCAGGAGGTTGGACATCGCGCTCGGCAATGCAAATGTTGTGCGGTAATTCCAAGGTAAGCTCTCGAAGCTATCGATGATCTCTCTCGCGATTGTTTCTGGATCTTCGAACCCCTCAAGCGCAATGAGCCGAGGATCTGATCTCTGCTGGAATTCACGAAGCTGCAGCTTCAATTCGATTTCGCCGACAATGAAGTCGGAACAGGTCAAGTCGCCCAGAGCTGAGACAATGAGCTCGCGAGCTGGACCACTAGTTGGAAGAACACGGTCGATTGCACCCAATCCTTGGGTGGTTGAATAGTCTAAGTATTTTCCACCTTTGGTGCCTACTCCGCGTAGTTCTTCTGCAAGCACTTTACACATCTGTTGAAGGCAACGCGGGTCTAACCCAAGAGGCATGCTACAACGCCTTTCTAGATATGGAGCACCGGTCGCCGGCGCCGCGCCAACGGCAGTATTACCCCCGTCATCGGAGCGAACAACCGTTAGTGAGCTAGCCTCTCCGTTTGCCTTGGACCAGCAGCAGAGCATACGTCGTTGCAAGTTCCATCACGGCGACCTTTGTTGCCATTCCGATGAATGGCCAACTGCCTCTCTGGGTGTGTGCGCGCGTTGATTGGCGGTGAATTCTGGAGGAATCACACCTCAGGTCTGGGACGAGTTCCGGGCCATTCCCCCGCCGCCCTACGTCGCAGTTCCCTAAGTAACTAGCGCCGATATTCAACTCGGTTATGGGAATATATGAATAGGGCTTGGAAGTAATCGATGCCTTCGGCTCACGGCCATCCGGGAACCTTGCTTACGGCTTTCCCGGCAACTCGATGGCGCAAATTGTCTTCGCGTAATCGGCACTAGAGTGATTTCACTACGTAGGCAATTCGGAACCTTCAGGCGAGTGGCCAGCCCTCAGTATCGCTTCCCAAAAGCCGTACGCTCACTCAGTCATCGATTTCCTGCCCCAGCCGGGCCAGCCGGGTACGTGCGGCGGTGCGGGTTTTGTCGCGACGGTGCTTGTAGGCGAGCAGGTCTTCCGCCCGGAGGCGGCGATGGGTGCCGATCTTGTGGTGCGGGATCTCCTTGGTCTCGAGCAGCTTCACGAGGAACGGCCGCGAGACTTCGAGCATGTCGGCGGCCTGTTGGGTGGAGAGATCCGCGCCGGACGGCACGAGGGTGACCGCGTCGCCCTTGCCGATGGCCTCCAGGAGATCGAGCACCAGGCGGGCGACCGCCGGCGGAAGGTCGACGTCGGCGCTCTTGGCTCCCTTCTTCACGTGAAGCGAGAGTCCGCCGCGCTTCTCCCGATGACTCGCCAGGATAGTACCGGCCTTGGCGGCTTTCTCGGCTTCGTTGGGCGTCGGGAGGCGTTCGGAAAGCGAGTCATCGGGGGGCATCGGGATCTCCAGTTGGTCGGTGTCGGGGCTCAGGAAGCAACACCATAAACGAAATAAGCGAAATAGTCGAAACATTCGAAATGAATGTCGCAGGGACGGGGAGGGGCCGGAATCGGCGGGCCGGGCGCGCGAATTGCGGTTGACATACAAAGGCCGGAAAAGGGCGCGCACGTTCTTTCGTCACGGCCACCTCGAAGAAGCGTCCGATTGCGGGCCGCAGTCGGTGATTCGCACACGCGCTTTTGATGCTTCTGGGCACCCGGGCCTGTGGTACCCATACAACCAGAAGTCGACCCAGTTCGGGGATGGCCTGGTGAGTTTGAAAGAAAACGACCTCATCGGCATGTTCTATGACGCGGCGCTGGGAAAAGTATCCTGGAACGATGTTGGCATTGGGCTCGCTGACATCCTGCAGGGCACGACGCTCAACCTCTTCGTAACCGACCCCTCAGGGCACGACGTTGATCTCGTGGCCGCCCACCACCTGGACATGCAGGATCTACAAAGATATGCGCGGGAGTTCGCCCCGCACGATCTCTGGACGAACGCCGCCCTTGGTGGCCGCCTTTTCAATCAGGGACTTATCGGGTCCCAGATCGTGCCGGATAAGACCCTCCGCCGAAGCGTGTTTTATAACGAGTTCCTCAGGGACAAGTACGACAGCTTTCGCTTTCTGGGCGCCATGCAGCGGATGGAGGGTGGTGGATTCACCGTAATAAGCACGCACCGAACCAGCGATGCGCCGGATTTCGATCCGACGTCTCAGCGTACATTGACCCGTCTGCTGCCCCATCTCGGCCGGTCGATGGAGGTGCGCAAACATACGCAGTCACCGGGCTTGTCGGGTGCCTTCATCCAGACGCTTCAGAAATCGACACAGGGCATTCTGTTCCTCGATGCGCGTGGGCGGATCCTGTGGGCCAATATTGCAGGCGCGCGCATACTCGCGGAGCAGGATGGACTGCAACAGACGTCTCAGGGTCTGATTGCCGGCACTGCGAAGGAAACCAGAATGTTGCTGGACCTCGTCCGGTCCTGCTCCTCGGCTGTGGCCAGCGGCCCAGCATCCGCGGGAGGTTATATCTCTATTGGCCGTTCATCCGGACGCTACTCATATCGGTGCCTGGTGACGCCTGTTGGTCATGAAAAGGGTACTCTCTTTCCCGGTGACGTAGCGGCACTCTTCTTTGTCGTGGATCCCGAACAGCCCCCGGTCATCGAACCGGATCAGTTGAGAAAGCTGTTCGACCTTACGCCCGCGGAAGCACGGGTGGCGGCCGGACTCGCCATGGGCGAGCGACTTCCAGTCGTGGCGCGCCGCCTCGGTATTTCCCACGACACTGCGCGCACACTGCTTGCGCGAGCGACGGGGAAGATGGGCTCCGACGGACAGATACACCTGGTACGAACCATCCTGACGTCCGTACCGGGGCTGCGCGGGCCGCGTCGGTAGGACCGTGGACCATTCGCAAGCCGAATGGTCGCCGTGTCGTGGCCTCCGCGATAAGATACCAGCTCGGCGTCTTCCAGATCGGAGCAGGCCGGAAGAAATCGAACAGGCTACTGCCGCTTCAACAACCCCATGGACCGGCCGGCGGTCTTGTGAACGTAGCTGAACACGAGCTCGTTGGTGCCTCGTAGCGTGTAGTCGGTACTGACGTTCGAGCCTGAGGTCGTCAGCTTTCCGCCCACAATCTTGGCGGTAATCTTTCTGTTGCCGGCCTTGACCGGATACTGACCGCCCATTGATCCATTGACGTAGGTGATTTGCGCGGAGCCATCGGGCGATATGCTGTTGACGATCGTTGCAATGCATAGCCCGGTGTCCATCTTGCCTATCCATACCCCGGAGAATCCGCGGAGTGTTTCCGGGACATCGGCTCCGGGCGGTTGGACGGTGTACTCAACGGTCTGCTCGCAGGCCTGAAGGCTGGCGGCATGAGCGGCCATTCCAGCACCAAGCAGTGGTCCCGCAATAGCCATAGCGACAATGAATGCCCGCACGTGAAGTCTCCCGACGGCTATGGGCTCCTCCCGATGATTTCGAGCGTTATGCGCTCAGTTGGCCGCGCGGGAGCCCTTTACGAGGCACGCTGGAGAGCTAGCTTGCTAACGGCTCCGGTTTGTCACCCGAATGGATGATGAAGTGACAATGTCACTCGGACGAAAGCTGCATAGCTGCGTCCCCAATCCCGACGTGATGCCAAGGTGCCAGTCCGAAATGCCGGTCGGTGTTCGAGGGTGTCCTGGTGAGCGACACATAGGAGACCGGCTGGAGGACGGCGCTCGACACATAAAGGCCGGAAAGCCCGCCCATGGTCCTGTCCCATGGCCACCAGTTCGATCGAATGGACGAACGCGACCTGGAATCCGGTCGCGGGCTGCACGGTTCTGTCGCCGGGCTGCACCAACTGCTACGCGATGCGCCTGGCCGCGCGGCTCGAGGCGATGGGCATGGCGAAGTATGCCGGGCTGACGCGCCCGTCCGGCGGCCGGGCGAAGTGGACGGGCGCGGTGCGGCTCGATCGCGCGGCGCTGGGCGTGCCGGTGGGCTGGAAGAAGCCGCGCATGATCTTCGTCAACTCGATGTCGGACCTCTTCTGGGAGGCCGTGCCGGAGTCGTTCGTGGCCGATGTCTGGGACGTCATGGCGCGGACGCCGCATCACACCTACCAGATCCTCACCAAGCGGCCCGAGCGCATGGAAGAGCTGACGGCGCGGCTGCCGCTGCTGCCCAACGTCTGGTTGGGGACGAGCGTCGAGAATGCCGACCATCTCTTCCGCATCGATCATCTTCGCCGCGTGCGGGCGGCCGTGCGCTTCCTGTCGCTGGAGCCGCTTCTGTCGTCGCTGGTTTCATCGGGTCCGGGCGGCATCGATCCTGGTGGACTCGATCTGAGGGGGATCGACTGGGCCATCGCGGGCGGCGAGTCCGGTCCCGGGGCGCGGCCGGTCGATCCGTCCTGGGTGCGCGAGATCCGCGACGCCTGCGGGGCGCAGGGCACGGCGTTCTTCTTCAAGCAGTGGGGCGGGACGAACAAGAAGAAGCAGGGCCGCCTGCTCGATGGCCGGACCTGGGACGAGTTTCCGGCGGCGGGCGTGCGGGCGGCTTGAGCCGCGTCATCGATCGGCGCCGACGGGCGCAACGAAACCGGGCTGCGCTCGTTACGCGCCACACCCTGAACCCCGGGAGCTCGCATGAGCGGTTTGTTCGATTTCGTGAAGACCATCGGCCGGAAGATCTTCGGCGACGACGAGGCCGATCCTTCGGCCAAGATCAAGGCCGAGATCGAGAAGGCCAATCCCGGCATCAAGGATCTGGGCGTGTCGTTCAAGGACGGCGCCGTCTCGCTCACGGGCAGCGGCCCGGCCGAAGCGCTGCAGAAGGCCATCCTGATGGCGGGCAACATTCTGGGCGTGAGCGAGGTCAAGGTCGACGGCGCCCAGGTCGCCTCGATCGACGACGGCACGCAGTATTACATCATCAAGTCGGGCGACACGCTGTCGGCCATCGCCAAGCAGTTCTACGGCGATGCCAACACCTATCCGAAGATCTTCGAAGCCAATCGCGAGGTCATCAAGGACGCGAACCTGATCTTCCCCGGCCAGAAGATCCGCATTCCCAAAGCCTGAGAGGGCGTTCCGCGCACGAACCTTGTCGTTCGAGCCCCCCTGCGTGCAAGAACCGTGAAGGTCGACCGGCCCGTGTGACCGAAACGGTCGATCGTCGCGGGGGAATAGGCGCGGGGGGCAAGACGCGGTAAGAAGCGTCGATGTCCGATATCGAAACGCTCCGCAAATCGCTGGCCCTCTCGTCCGAGGGGCTGCCGCCCGAAGAAAAGAAGAAGATGGCGGTCGACGCCATCACGACGATCATCGACGCGCTCGGCCGGGGCGTCGGCCCGTTCGGCGAATGGGAACAGCGCTGCCTCGCCGCCGCGATCATCGCGCTGCGCGCCGGCAAGAACGACGAGTCCCGTTCGCTGGCCCGCCGCGCCATCTGGCCCGAAGAGAACCGCCGCAATTCCGGCGTCGCCCGCCTGCTGCTGCGCCCCGGCATGCTCACCCTGGACGAGCTCACCCGCGAGCTGAACGTCGCCGTCGCCATGCCCTCGCGTCGCGTCCGGCCGGTCGAATAGCGTCCCGTTACAATTGATACAAAAGAGGCGCCGGAGCCCCCGCACCTCGTGATATCCTGGGGGCAGCGGTTTTTGCGAGGGTAGCGGTGCGCAGGGACGACAGGAAGCTTGCCGAGCTCGAGACCAATCTCAACCGGTTGCGCGACGATCTCAACGATCTGTCGAAGGCGCTGAACGTCAATCCGCGCAACACCAGCCTGGTGATCCGGCGGGTCAACCTGATGGGCCGGATTGTCGCCACCCAATCCAATGTCGAGCAGCTGCGCGGCACCCTGCGCCACGCCTGAGGCGGATCAGCCGCCCAGGCCGCGCTTGCGGCGGCAGTCCTCGAGCTGGCGGATCGCCGCGCCGACGTCGGTCAGCGGGAATTCGTAGTCCTGCGTCTCGACGCCCACCAGCCCTTCGCGGCCGCCCTTGCGCAGGCCCGAGAGTTCGGCCTCGCCCAGCCAGGCGATGCTCCAGCCGCCGACGCCGACGCCGCTCAACTGGTTGCCGCCGCCATTGCCGAAGCCCTTGCCGTCGATCTGGAAGGAGCCTTCCCAGTCCTTCGTCCCCTTCATCGGCACCGCGACCTGCCACTGCCGCGAATCGCCCGGCTGCACGAGGTCGACGCCGATGCGGACCCGGCGGCCGCCGGCATTCGAATCGGCCACGCAGTACATGAAGGTCTGGCCGCTGCGTGCCGCCCGGATCCGCCAGGGGCCGGCCTCGCCCCAGGGCTTCTCGAACTTGTCGTTGGCGACGATGTCATAGCCGCCATACTCGTTGGGCGCCGCCAGCTGGCCGTTGGTGCAGCGGCTGGCGAGCCGGCGGATATGGGTCGACGCGCCCTCGACCTCGGTGCGGTCGGTCTTCAGGCACCAGTCGACATGCGCCTTGGTGACGGCATGTACGCCCTTGCCCAAATCCTGGCAGGCCGGGTTGATGGCGATGGCGTCCTTGGCCGCGGTCGCCGCTGCCGCCGCATACTGCTGGCAGAACGTGGCGTCGCCCGGCTCGGCCTGCGCGCCGCCGGGAAGGCCGAGGAGGGCGAGCATCGTCGCCGCAGAAAGCAGGTCTTTACGCATTATCGGTCGGTTCCGTCGTCGCTTATTGGTGGGAGGATACGCAGCCGTCGATCCGGGCACTCATCGTGTCGGGATCGCCGAGGTCGAAGCTGCGCGTGACGTTGCGCGCGGGGAGCTGCACGTCCAGGCGCTTCGATTCGAAGAAGACGTCGGTGAAGCCGTTCTCCAGCACCGGGCTCCACAGCCGGTCGGGCGAGCGCTGGGCCATCGCGAAGGTGAAGCGCTTGCCGCTGGGCCTGAGCACGATCACGGCCTCGTCCCGGGCACCGGCCGTGCCGGTACCCGGCAGGATCAGGTGGCGCTGTCCGTCGTCGCCGAAGCTCATGCGCAGACCCTGATTGTCCGGGCCGATGGTGTCGGCAAGGCAGTGCACGAACCTGCCCTTGTCGTGCACGATGCTGATCTCCCAGCCGCCGAACGTGCCGATCTTCTTGGTCTGCGCCGCCGCGGGCGCGGCCGCGCCCAAGGCACCGACCATCGATCCCAGCACCAGAAGACCCAGCGAACGCCGAACCATCGCAACCTCCCCCGAGGAGGTTCCTATGCCACGAATGTGCCCGCCGCTGCAGCCGGATCCTGTTGCCCTCGCGCGCCACATCGGCCAGAACAGGCGCGGGTGTCCGCACATCGGTACGGGCAGGGACTAGCGCTGGTCGGGCCGCCAGCGGTCCCTTTTCCGTGCGAGACCCATGACCCGCAATCCCCACGTGCGTCCGACCCTGCTGCGCCGCTTCATCGACAACGAGGCCTCAGGCGGCATCGTTCTCATGGCGGCCGCGGCGCTGGCCCTGATCGTCGCCAATTCGGCCCTGGCCCCCACCTATTTCGCCGCGCTCAAGGCCTATGTCGGGCCGCTCAGCGTCTCGCACTGGATCAACGACGCGCTGATGGCGGTGTTCTTCCTGCTGGTCGGGCTGGAGATCAAGCGCGAGATCGTCGACGGCCAGCTCTCGACCTGGTCGCGCCGCATTCTGCCCGGCCTCTGCGCCGCCGGCGGCATGGCGGTGCCGGCGCTGATCTTCGCCGGGCTCAACTGGAACAACGGCGAGGTGATCCGGGGCTGGGCGATTCCCACCGCGACCGACATCGCCTTTGCGCTGGGCGTGCTGTCGCTGTTCGGCAACCGCGTGCCGGCCTCGATGAAGGTGTTCTTGACCGCGCTGGCGATCATCGACGATCTCGGCGCCGTGCTGATCATCGCCGTCTTCTACACCGGCAATCTCGACCTCGCTGCGCTGGGGGGCGCGGCCGCTGTTCTCGTGGCGCTGCTGGCGCTCAACCGGTTCGGGGTGCGGGCGCTGTGGCCCTATCTGATGCTGGGCGCAGTCCTGTGGCTGCTGGTGCTGCTGTCGGGCGTCCACGCCACGGTCGCGGGGGTGGCGCTGGCGCTTACCATCCCGCTCGGCCGGCCGGCACCGGGCGGACGTGAGCCCGCGGAGAGCTCGCCGCTGCACACGCTCGAGCATGCCCTGATCAAGGTGGTGCCGTTCTTCATCATTCCGGTCTTCGGCTTCGCCAATGCCGGCGTGTCGTTCGCGGGCTTCGGCCTGGGCGCCTTCACCGATCCGCTGACGCTGGGCGTCGCCGGCGGGCTGGTCGTGGGCAAGGTGATCGGCGTCTGGGGCACCGCCATGGCGACCGTGAAGCTGGGCTTTGCCGACGGCCCGACCAATGCCGCGCCCTTGCACGTGCTGGGCGTGTCGCTGCTCTGCGGCATCGGCTTCACCATGAGCCTGTTCATCGGCCTGCTGGCCTTCCCCGAGAGTCCGGCGCTGCAGGACGGGGTCAAGATCGGCATCCTGCTGGGCTCGTTCGTCTCCGCGCTGCTCGGGACTCTGGTCCTGCTCATGAGCCCGCGCCCGGGCGGCGCCGAGGCGAGGGCCTTCTGAAGTGGGCCGCTGCGGCCTCCTCGCCCCGGTCCGGACGTTGTGCGACGGGGAACGGGTTGAAACCGGCGGTGGACTCCGGGGGCGAATTTTCCCGCGTCGTTTCCTTTGCATCTTCTTCATGCACGCTGCTAGAAGACGGTCATTCTCTCTCAGGACACCGAAGGCATGCCGCTCCATTGGACGATCGACTCGCGGGCGAAAATACTGGTCGCCACCGGCGACGGCCCCATCGTCCTCGACGACATCAACCGCATGCTGGACGTGATCGTCGGTTCGAACATCCTGGGCTATCGCAAACTGTTCGATGGCCGTCTGGCGGTGACGGAGATGGAGCCCACGCATCTGCTCTCCATCGGCGTTCGGCTTCGATCGATCCACGAGGCCGCCGGCAGCGCGCTCGGTCCGCTCGCTCTCGTCGTGCGTGACGAGAACTACTGGCAGGTGGCGCGGGTGTTGGGAATCCTGGCCGTCCCCAAACGGCCGATGCGCGTGTTCAAGCACGCGGCGAAGGCTCGCACCTGGCTCGACTCGCCCGCCATCATTGCCCGCACGCCCGGCTGACGCGGGCCGGCGGCTGGTCGTAGAAATCGACCTGCATCCGCATCCGGCCGAGCGGCTCGACATGATGCGGCTGCTGCGGCTCGATCAGGCCGGGGCGGTCCGGCCTCAGGATCGTCCCGTCGCCGCCGGCACCGGGGCCATCGTCGAGGACCAGCCGGACCTCGCCCTCGAGCACGCGGATCACGCCCCACACGCCGTCCTTCGTCCGGTGCTCGCGCCGCAGCGCCGCGGGCAGCGTCGTCTCGTCGAACACCGGCGTGGATCTGTAGGGGGTAGGCATGTCGTGCCTAGGCGGCGAGCCTGATGTCATCCGCGTGCTCGGGATAGGGCGCGGTCGGCGTGGTGACCGGACGGCCGGCCAACTCGCTGGCGAAGCCGTGGTTGACGTCGCGGTGATGGGCCTCGTCGGCGCGCACCACCAGCACCACGTCGCGCAGGGTGGCGTCGTCCGGCAGCTTCCAGTAGTGCCGCGCGATGGCGGGCGCGGGGACGTTGGGCGTGCGGCCCTCGTCCAGCTCGGCCAGGAAGTGGGTGTAGCTGATCACCGCCTCCTCCTCGAAATAGCCGACGACGCGGTGCGCCGTGCGCGCGCTCACCAGATAGAGCGCGAAGAAGGCGAGATAGAACACCCACTGCACGCCCAGCACCACCAGGCGCTCGAACAGCGTGGGCTTGGCCACCTCGATGAATGTCATGAGGTGCATGCGCTCGTTCTCGGCTTCTTCCATGAGCGTGCGGATCCAACCTTTGTCGTCGCACATGTTCCTGAGGCAGCGCAGATGGGTGAGCGTGGCGCCGACCATGCCCGGCACCGCCGCGACCGTCTCCAGCACGATGGCGCGATGGCCGTAGCGCCGGGCGAAGAAGGTGTCGGCACAGAAGCGCAGGGTCTTGGTGAAGCCGAGCGCCAGGCGGTCGCTGACGCCGCGCGCCTCGTGGTGCAGGGCGGGATCGACGGCGGGGATGGGCGCGGTGACTGGGGCGGTGACGGTCATGACACTTCTCCTTCTCAACCTATGCCCTGGAGCGCGCGGCTGCCGAGCGCCAGCTTGAAACTCTCCGCGATGCGGGCGGCCTTGGCCTGCAGCGAGCGCGCGGCGGCGGGCGGCATTTCCGCCTCGGTGGCCTCGCGCCACAGCACGAGCCAGCGGTCGAACATGGCGGGCGTGATGCGCGCGCGGTGCTTGAGATGGGCCGCCATCGGCGAGCCCTTGTAGCGGCCGCTGGTCAGCATCAGCGACGACCAGAAGGCGGCGAGCTTGTCGAGGTGGTGGGGCCAGTCGCCGATCGCGTCGTCGAAGACCGGGCCGATCAGCGCGTCGGCGCGGACGGCGGCATAGAAGCGGTCGACCAGCCGGGCCAGGCTCTCTTCGTCGACGCCGTCGATCTCATCAAACGCCAGGCCGCTCATCGCCTCGCTCCAATCATGTATCTGCGATACATCTATGGCGGGCGGCTAAACATGTAAAGAAGATACATGTATTGTGAACGCCCGTTCGCCACCGTGTCGCAGGGACCCACGACCAGATGCGCCTGACCCGTTACACCGACTACGCGCTGCGCGTGCTCACCTATCTCGGCACCCAGCCCGACCGCGTCTGCTCGATCGCCGAGATCGCGCGCGGCTATGGCATCTCGCAGAACCACCTGATGAAGGTGGCGCACGACCTGGGCAAGGCGGGCTACATCGAGGGCGTGCGCGGCCGCGCCGGCGGCATCCGCCTCGCCCGGGCACCCGACAAGATCAACGTCGGCGCCGTGGTGCGCCAAACGGAAGACGGCTTCGCCCTGGTCGACTGCGACACCTGCGCCATCGCCCCGGCCTGCGAACTGACCCGCGTCCTCGACGAGGCGCTGGCGGCGTTCATGGCCGTGCTCGACCGCTACACGCTGGCCGACCTGCTGAAGCGGCAGACGAAGCTGCTGCGGTTGTTGGGGGCGGGGTAGGGGCGTGCGGCCCGGCCGACCGGCTGCCGGGTGAGACGCGAACCGTGCCCGCGGGACTCGTCGATGCCTACAGTTGAAGGGGCTGCGCGGGAGGAGGGCAGCTCTCTGCCGTGGTCCGCAGGAAGGAGCCATCCGGGTTGATGCAGCTCAGCTCTCGAACCGGCGGCGTCGCGGGCTCGGTGGCTGGCGGGGACGACGAAGCGGGGACGACGGGCGCAGGCGCCACCGAAGGAGTCGTTGTCGTCGTGACCGGCGGGGGAACGTTCTGTATGGGCAGTGGCGTGACGGCGCCGCACCGTTGCTCGGCAAGCGTGGCCAGATACTGCTGACGGGCCTGCAACGCGGCGACTTCCTTGGGAGCGGCCCCCTGGAAGTCCATGGCAAACAAGAGCGGCCAGATGATGAGACCGGCAACGCCGGCGGCCACGTTCTGCGCAACCTTGGCGCCTTCCTCGCTGCCGAGTTCGATCACCTTCTTGTTGTTGGCCTGAACCTCGGCGTTGATCGCCGCGCAATCCATGTAACGGTCCTGAGCCTGAACGACCGCAACCGGAGCCGGCGCCCGTCCGGCACATGCGGACACGACAAAGGCTGCCCCAAGGACACCCAATAGCTGAATTTTCATTAGTTTCTCCCCCCGAGCGTTCATCTACGGGGAATCCGCGCGGCCATACAACCATAAAGAATGACATGGACGGAAATTCGCCATTAACGCGAAACGCCGGTGCAACGGAAGATCCTTCAGCCGCCCTTCGCCGCAAAGGCATTTTCTTCCGCAGAATGTGCGGAGAAGGAGCGTCCCAGTCACCGCACCCAGAGCCCGCTGCGCCGCCTGTCTACGTTCGCTGGAAGAGGAGATTCGAGACGGAGTCGGTCGAGAGCATCGTGGCGACGGCCACGAGGGCCGGGCCGAGAGCGAGCCAGGGGAAGCGCGTCTTCCGCCACAGGTCCAGACCCAGGGCGGCAATGCACGGCGGCAGGATCCCGAAGTAGACGATCGTTGCCAGAAGCTCGGGCCCTCCGGACGCCGAAGCGATGAGGGCGAACGACGCGATCGCCAACAATGGCAGCGCCGCGTGCCACATCAGGGCGATCCAGACGATGAAAAGCGCCGAGAGGATCCACGTCCCCCATCGCTGCATCTTCGGGTTCACGAGGACGACGCCCATCGCGCGCGAGCCTCGTTCCGGATCGGCAGGCCAAGACCGCCCACGACCATCGGAGCCAGGGAGGACAGCGAGAGTTTCGCGAGCGAGCGGCGCGAGCTCAGTATTTCGTGTCGCCGCCGCCGCTGGCGGCGCCGCGGGCCGAGTCTTCCTTGATGCGCTGCATGAGCATGGTCGACGAGCTGGTCGTGCCGTTCCAGGTCGCGTTGACGTTGGAGCGGACGCCCATGTAGCGCTCCGACGCCGCGCCGGTGGCGCCGGGGTTGCCGCCGGTCGGGCCGGCCGTGCCGGTGTCGGCGGTGCCGCTGCAGCCGGCCAAGGCCAGCAACAACGCCACGAACGGCATCTTCTTCATCGACATGCGAACCTCCAGGAAAGAGCTGTGGGGCCTGCCAACAGGCGGCGGCCGGCGACGTTGCATGGTTTCCCGCGGGCGCGGCGTTGGCAAGGCCGTTGGCGGCACGGCATCGCCTGTGTAGACAGCACGCGTCATGACGAACGGCGATCCCGGCTCCGGCCCCCCTGCCGGCCGACGGCGGCTGGTGCGCTGGGCGGCCTCGTCGGCGACGCTGGGCTTCCCGCAGGCCGCGGCCCCGGTCGCCTTCGCGCTGCTGGCCGTCGGCCTGGGCGGCGCGGCGAGCGGCGGCGCCGCCATGATCCTCGCGATGACCCTGGCGCAGGTGGCGGGCGCGCTGCCGCTCACACGGCTCGGCCGGGCGCTGCCGATGGCCACCTTCCTGAAGCTGCTGCTGGCGGCCCGCACCGCGGCCCTGGTGGCGATCGCGCTGGGCGCGGCCTTCGGCCTGTCGCTGCCGGGACTGATCGCGCTCGCCGCCGCCGCCGGCCTGGTGAACGGCGCCGCCGCCGGCACCCTGCGCGCCGTCCTCAACCAGCTCGCGCCGGTCTCGGGCATGTCGCGGGCGCTGGGGATCGCGGCCACGCTCAACGAACTCACCTTCGTCGCCGCGCCGGTGGTGGCCTCGGGCCTCGGCTCGGTCTCGCCGGTGTTCGGCATCGTCGCGATGGCGGCCGTGGGTGCGCTGCCGGCGCTGCTGATCCCGAACCTCGGCCCGGCCTCGGCGCCCGAAGAAATCCCGCGCGACCGAACCTCGATCCTGAGTCCGCCGATCCTGCTGTGGCTCGCCTGCACGATGGCCGGCGGCGCGACCGTGGCCGCCGTCGAGATCGGCGCCGTCGCGCTGGCGCTGGCTTTCGGCTACGAGCCGGCGCTGGCGATCCTGTTCACGGTGCCGCTGTGCCTCGCCTCGGTGGCGGGCGGCATCTGGGTCAGCGTGCGCAACCGGCGGCCGTCGCGCCGCACGGTGATGGCGCAGCTGCTGGTGATGTGCGCCGGCTCGGCGCTGGCGGCGGCCGGCCTCTCGGTGGCCGCGACGCTCGTGGGCGCGGTGCTGATCGGCCTCGTGCTGGCGCCGCTGGCGACCCACTACTCGCTGATCCTCGACACGCTGGCGCCGCCGCACCGCCGCCCGGAAGTCTTCGCCCTGATGCGCACCGCCAACGCCTGCGGCGTCATCCTCGCCAGCGCCTTGCTGACGGCGGCCTCGCTGCCGACCGCCCTGCTCGCGATCACGGGGGTGATGGTAGCGGCGACGGTGGCGGTGGGCGTGGCGGGGGTGAGGGGGCGCGATCGGTCGGCGGCGCGAGTGGGGGTGTCGGGGAAGTCAGGCGACACTTAGGCGATTGGCGTCGCGGAAGGAGTCTGATCTGCTTTACTGATCACACCTGCTGACGCGGCATACTAAGCTGTTGAGATTATTGGGCGGGGTAGCTGGAGTGTCGTCAACCACCAGATCCAATGCGGAATCTGTTGCGTAGCGCAAGTCCAATTAGGAAGAGAAGCAGCAGACTTAGAGCGCTTTGGCCGTACGCGAGCAACTCCCCGTACAGACTGAATGACTTGCCGTCGATGTATAAGGCCTTGACGGCTTTTTCCCGCAGCAGCCATTTGTCCGAGCCGAGCAATAGAGTGGCGTTCGTCGCTGCCAGTACTAGCACAGGAGCAAACTTGGGTAAGAGTTCGGACCAAGTGGCAACAAATGCTTGGGCGATAGATAAGAATGATATGAGAGTGAGCACTAGTAGGCACGCAACTGGTTTGATGATACTGCGGCCATATTCAGATATCCAATCATAGGCAAGGTCGAGAAGAATACGGCCATACCCTCTGTATTCATGCCAGCGTTTTGCTCTCTGCTCCTGGATGAAAAAATTGAGCTCAAGCTCATGATCCTTTGCCTCGAACGCGAGCTGCTTAAGGCGCCTGTATTTGGCTCCGTCTCTCTGATTTTGAGCCAGTTTGAAGAGGCGGCCGGCTAGCGTTGGAGCGCGTGCGTAACCGATGTCCACATGGTGAAAGCTTGGCGGAACAGCGAAGAATGTAGAGCGGAGATCAGGCACTCGATCGAAAGTCGAATCGTCAAAGCCGGTGCGAGGGCCATTGAACCGCGAAGCAACGAAGCGGCAATCGCTAAGGAATTCAGCGTAGAAGAAATGAACGCGTCCCTGAAGTGTGGCGCTGTCGAGCGAGAAGCCGTGTCGCAACTTTGCGTAACTAAAGAACAAGTCTCCATTCGCGCGAATGCCCTTGAAGTCAGCGAAGCCTTCGAATCTCGCACGTCTAAATTCCCCGCCCTTTTCGAAAGCCGCATAGGGAAATGCCGCACTTCCATTAAACCGTGCGTCAGCGAAGTTTGCCTTCTGTGAGAAATTTGCGCCCCCGAAATCTGCCTCCGCAAATTTGGCACCTTGAAATTGGGCTCTGCCCGCGAAGCTTGCCTGTGTAAATCTTGCTTCGTCGTGAAATCGCGCATTCTTGAAAACTGCTTGTTGACGAAATACAGCCTTTTGAAAGCGGGCGGGCTCTCGGAATACTGCTCCCTCAAATGTGCAAAATTGAGGAAACTGGAACCCTGAGAAATCGATATCGTCCAGCGTGACTTCTGAGAAGTCTGCGTGCGAGCGGGTCCCTTCTGGACCGCTCCGCATCCACTGATTCCACGCTTCGGCGCCGAGTTTGGCTCGTTGAATATCTTCGTCGTTTGCCATCGCATTGGCTGCCATGATTCAAAATGCTTGACGCCAATATAATGTGAAAAAAAGTAGTGCGAATAGTGCATTATTATTGTTTGGGTTGTAGTTGGTGATTTGTCGCTGAACGTACTGCGCCTGGTGAAATCCGCGAGCTAGGCAGCAGGCCGAGCGCGCCACCAGCTACGCTCACCCCGCCAGCCGGTAACTCGTACTCCTCCCGCCCGCGTCCTCGCGTTCGAGAATCCCCCGTGACACCAGATCGGTGATGTCGCGCAGCGCCGTGTCGGGCGAGCATTTTTCGATCTTGGCCCATTTGCTCGACGTCAGCTTGCCGGTGAAGCCGTCCAGCAGCCGGTTGAGCATGTCGTGCTGGCGCGGGTTGAGCGCAGCGTCGGCGTGTGTGCGCCAGAACGCGGCCTTCGCGAGGACCTTGGCGAGAACCCGGTCGGCGCCCTCGAAGGCACGCTCGAGGCATTCGAGGAACCATCGTATCCAACTGGTGATGTCGAGCGAGCCTTTCTGCGTGGCTTCCAGCTGGTCGTAATAGGCGTTCCGTTCCAGGCGGATCTGGGCGGACATGCTGTAGAAGCGCTGCGGGCTCTGCTCGGAGCGCGCCAGCGCCATGTCGGCGACGGCGCGCGCGATGCGGCCGTTGCCGTCGTCGAACGGGTGGATGGTGACGAACCAGAGATGCGCGACGGCCGCCTTGATGACCGGGTCGCCGTCGTGGGGCGCGTCGAACCAGTCGAGGAAGGACTGCATCTCGGCGTCGAGGCGCGGGGCTGCCGGCGCCTCGTAGTGGACGCGCTCCCGGCCCAGGGGACCGGAGACGACCTGCATCGGGCCGCCGCTGTCGTCGCGCCACCGGCCGACATTGATCCGGCTGATGCCGCTATAGCCGGTCGGGAAGAGAGAGGCGTGCCAGCCGAACAGGCGCGGGGCGGTCAGCGGGGCTTCGAAATTCTGCGTGGCGTCGAGCATCATTTCGACCACGCCCTCGACATGCCGGTCGGTGGGGGCGAGCGCCCCGATGTCGAGGCCGAGGCGTCGCGCGATCGAGGACCGGACCTGATCCTTGTCGAGCATGTCGCCTTCGATCTCGCTCGACTTGAGCACGTCTTCGGTCAGTGTGTGGAGGACGGCCTCTTCCCGGAGCCGGAAGCCAAGCCCCAACATCTGGCCGATGAGGCGGCCCTGGCGATGGCGGACACGCGCCAGCAGCGTGGCCAGCTCATCCTGCCGCCAGGTGAAGCGGGGCCAGTCCGGGTGCTGGTGAATGTAGTCGACCATAATCTCCGCAATATATGCGGCGATTATGACATCTGTTTGCCGCAACGGCAATTTTCGCCGCACAGTCTGCGGAGAATAAGCGCCCTATTCACCGCATGTCTGCGGCCCCGACTCCTCGCCCCTGCGTTCGAAATCGCACACACTACGCAATTGTTGCCCCTCGCCGGATGCGCCATAGGAAGGCGTGTTGTGAGCAGGGTGCAGCGGGGCAAATGAACAGCGGCGAGATCTTCGGCTACATCGCGTCCGTCCTGGTCTTCGCCACCTTCTACATGCGCACCATGCTGCCGCTGCGCATCGTGGCGGTCGCCAGCAACCTCGCCTTCATCACCTACGCCGCCATCGACGGGCTGACGCCCATCCTGATCCTGCATTCGGCGCTGCTGCCGCTGAACCTGCTGCGGCTCATGCAGATCCGCGAGCTGGGCGCGCAGGTCGAGCGCGCCTCCAGCCACGAATTCTCGGCGGCGGCGATCCTGCCGTTCATGAGGAAGCGGGTGGTGCGGGCCAACGAGGTGCTGTTCTCGTCGGGCGACCTCGCCGAGGAGCTGTTCTACGTGCTGGAGGGCGAGGTCTTCCTGCCCGAGGTCCAGCAGACGGTCGGGCCCGGCGCCTTCTTCGGCGAAATCGCGCTGTTCTCGGCCTCGGGCCGGCGCACCGCGACCGCCATCGCGCGCACCAACGGCATCGTCATGGCGCTCAGCAAGAAGGCGGTGCTGGCGGCCCTGCTGCAGAGCCCGCAGCTCGGCATCCACCTGTTGCGCATCATCACCGCCCGCATGCTGCAGAACGCCGGCTTGCGCGACGAGCCGATGGTGCCGGTCGAGGATTCTCGCGCGACTGCGTCCGTAGCCGGGCCGGGCGCGGCGCGCCGCCCGCTGGCGCAGCGCTTCGGGCGCAAGAGCCGGATCGCCCTGGTGGTCGGGCTCGGCCTCATCCCCATCTGCGTGGCGGTGTTCCAGCCGCTCTACATCATGCTCGATCGCGATGCCGCGGTGACCTCGTGGCTCAGCCTCGCCACGGCGCCGATCGGCGGCACGCTCGAAGGCTTCGACACGCGCATCGGCCAGCAGGTCGGCGCGCGCGGCGACGTCACCACCATCGTCAATCGCAGCGTCGACCGCAGCGGCGTGATCCGCGCCGAGGGCAACGAGCGCCGCGCCGAGGCCCGGCTGGTGCAGCTCCGGCTCTACCAGGAGAGGGTGACCCTGCTCGCCCGGGAATGGTCGGAGCGCCGCGCGCGCTATGCCGAGGGCTTTCGGCGCGACCTCGACATCGACATCCAGGACCTCGACAAGCGGCTCGCGCTCCTGAAGGAGCGGGTGGCGCTGGCCGAGGCCTCGGCGCAGCGCCGGCGCTCGCTGCGCGCGACCGGCACCGGGTCGCAGGCCGACGAGGACGTCGCCACCTCCGTCCATCGCGAGCTGCAGGTGGTGATGACCCAGATGGAGAATGCGCTGGCCCGCGTGCGCGAACGCCGCCGGCTGGCGGGCGAGGGCGTCTACCTGCAGGCCGACGCCAAGGAGCCGGAATGGTCGTGGCGCAGCCTCGACGAGATCAACCTCGAGGCCGCCCGCGCCAACCGCGCGCTGTCGGACGCGCAGGAGGAACTCAATACCGCGCGCGCCATCCTGGTCGACGAGCGCCGCAACCTCGAGGCGCTGTCGACCGCGAGCATCCGCATTCCGCCGTTCATGACCCTGTGGTCGGCGCCGGTGAGCGACGGCGCCACCGTGCGGCAGGGCGAGAAGCTGTTCTCGTGGATCGACTGCAAGGTGCTGCTGGTCGACGTGCCGGTGACCGAGACGCTGGCGGCGCTGCTGCAGGAAGGCATGCCGGCCACCGTGCTGCTGGAGGGCGATTCGCGCAGCCATGCCGGGACGGTCGTGCTGACCCGCGGCGCCTCCTCGCGCATCGGCGGCGACGATCTCGCGAGCCTCAGCCGCGGCCACAAGAGCTGGAGCGCCCAGGCCCTCGTCGAGATCAAGGACACGACCGGTCTTCCCGAATGCCCGCTCGGCCGCCGCGCCTTCGTGGGCTTCCCCGAAATCCGCCTCGTCCAGTACCTGCGCGCCTATCTGCCGGGGTGGTAGGGGCGGCAGCCTTTCCGAGCGCGACAGAATCACCAACACCGCGTTTGGTGCCCATCCTTCGAGACGCACGCCTTCGGCATGGTTCTCAGGATGAGGTCGTACGGGAAGTCGCGCCCTCAACCTGTGTCGTTGCCGCCGCCGCCGGCGCCCATCGCACGCGGGCCTCGTTCAGCACGTCGGCGACGCGCTGGGGCGGGAGTTCCCAGAAGCTGCCGAACTCGGCATTTCCGGTGAGGAAGCGCCGCCAGGCCGGCGTCGGCGGGCCCTCGTGCCTGAACTCTCCGACGACGACGGTGGACCGCCGCGGTCGGGACAACACGCGGAAGCGGGCGAAGGCACTCCACGGATACGCGAACGTCCGGAACGTCTGGCGCCAGATCAGGCCGTGCGGGTCGAGAATGAGCGTCGCGGGGCGAACCGCCATCGCACCGAACGTCACGATGCCAAGTCCCAGAAAGCCCAGGAAGATGAGATGCCAGGGGGTGTACACGCGCACGGGGATCAGCAGGACGAGACCGCCCACGACCGTCAGACCGAGGCACAGTAAAGACAGTTTCAGCCGGTCCTGCCGCAGCACGATCGGCGGATCGTCGAGCGACCCTTCGACCGCCGGAATCCATCTGGGAAGCCCGAGCTCTTCCTTGGTTCGCAGTCTGGCATGCCGTGTCATGTGTCCCGCGGATCATGCGAAGGCGGTAGGCCTTTAGCAATGGCGGCCGCTGGCCTCGCTAGCGCTGGCGCAGGGAGGCGACGGCGCCGTAGCCCGCGAGCGCGCAGAGGCCGGACAGGAGGACGAAGAACAGGGCGAAGGGATCGCGCTGGCCGAAGCCCATCCAGAGGGCGGCACCCGCGAAGGCCAGGGTGAGGACGAGCGCGCTCCACCCGATCGCGCGCGCCCCGAAGCGAAGTTTCTGGATGCGCTCGGCGGGCTTCGGCTTGTCGTCTGGATTTTCGCGCGGCGCTTCCTTGGGCGGCTCGCCCGCGCCGGGAGGGTCGCCGATCGGGATCTCCTTGCCGGGCGGGCGATGCTTGGGATCGTCGATGGGCGGATCGTCGATGGGCGGATCGTCGATGGGCGGATCGGGGGCCGTGCGGGAGTCTGACATCGTCCGTAACGCAGCCGGGTGCCGGGGGCTGCATCGGCGGCCGCGACCTGTGGCCGCCAGGACACGCTCCCCTCGAATGGGACGTCGAGGGCCGGCGCGGCCGGAACGGTCCGGGCCCGCGCGCCGTTCGACGATTTCGAACAATGAACGGGAAACGGGACACCGACATGGACGACAGCTCTCGCCAACTCCTCCTCGCGACCTTCGCCTATCTCGTTTTCATGGGCGGTCTGATCGGCACCCTGGGCGCCGCCTTCGGGAGCTGATCCGTCGGCGCCGCGTGCGTGCCGGCCCGCGGATAGATCCCCTCCATTTTTCTGCATTTCTTGTGCATGTTGAGTAGCCGTGCGATAGCTCGCCCGCCGGTCGATTCGCGTTTACGGCGAAATCGATCTCTGGACTCAACTGGACGGGGCTGCGCAATGGGTGACGGGTCGGTACGTCTGGTTCCGCCGGCAGCGTCTGCTGCCGCGAAGCTGTCGACGCTTGTGGTTCTGGGCATTGCGCTGGCCGCTTCGCCGCCTTTGGCGCAAAGCGCCATGACGCCGGGGGCCGGGGCCATGGCGCCCCAGCCGCGCGTCGCTCCCGCGCCGCAGGCTCCCGTCGCGGCGCCTCAGGCGCCCGTCGTGGCACCCCAGGTGCCGCTCGTCGCGCCGGCCCCCTCGGGTGATCGGGTCATCCAGACCACCAATTCCATCCGAACAACCGGCACGCCGACCGGCCCCGCAGCGCCGACGCCCAACTATTCAAACACATCGGGCATCGACGTCGTTGTAACCAAGAAGCCGCATGGCGGGTCAATCAATATCATCGATAACACCAACATCACGGGGAACCGGCAGCTCACCTTGAAGCAGCTGGAGCCCGGCAATTACGACGTCGCGCTGCCCAACATTCCCGGCGGCGGCACCGTGAGCATGACGACGTTCGTCAACGGCACGCTGGCTTCGCGCAGCGATTTTCCGGCCGGAAGCTCGGTCGGCACCTTTGCGGTCAGCAGCGCCAAGGATACCGTCATCCTCAAATTCGAAACCAACCTGGGCGCGACTCCGGTCAACGGCGTAGGCGGGACGGGCGGCGGAAGGTTCCAGACGAACCTGGGGGCGAGTCCAACCAACGGCGTGGGCGGGACCGGCGGCGGAAGATAGCGCCGGGCATGAAAACCGACCCGCCGGGCCGCTTGCTCCCCTTGCTCGCGGCCGCCATCGGCCTGCTGGGGCAGCCGTCGTTTGCCCAGGGCCCGATGGGACCCGGCGGTGGCGCGATGGCGCCGCAGCCGCGCCTGGCACCGCCGCCGCCGCCACCGCCGCCTCCCGTGATGGCGCCGGTGGCGCCGATCCCACCGCCGGTCGCGCCGCGCACCTCGTCGACCGTCGGCAGCAGCGGCACGGCCGACACCGAGCTGCCCAAGGCGGCGGACCGCGCGCCCGCGACGACGGGCGCCACGGGGGCAACGGGGGCAACGGGTGGCCGCACGGCGCCGGTCGCGCCCGTCGCCGCGCCCGTCAAACCGCCCGTCGCGCCTGCCGTCATTCCCAGCGTGGATCGATCGACCGCGCTGGCCTCGACGGCGCGAGGCCTGGTGCCGGCGCGCGACGTCGCCGTGGTCTCGACCGACGGCGGTGGCCGCAACCGGACCGAGGTCCGGACCAACGACAAGGGCCAGTTCAGCGTCGGCCCGCTCGCGCCCGGCATCCGTGATCTCACCCTTCCGCTCGCGGGCCTGCAGCGCGCGCGGCCCGACGGCGCGAAGCGGCGGCTGCCCAGCGTGACGGTCAGTCTGGTCCTTCCCGCCGCCCCGGGCGCCGGCCCGCGCGGCAACCTGGTCGTGCACACTTATTCGGGGCTCGATCCGGCCAAGGACGTGCGCGCTCGCATCTCCATTCCACGCGACGGCGGCGGCGCGATCGTGGACTGGGGCGACGGCACGCCGCCGGTCGACGCGGTGCGCGACGGCTGGCCGGTCAATGTCGGGGGTGGGCGCGGGCCGGTCGATACGGTCGGCACGGTCTCCTTCGTGCGCAAGTTCGAGAAGATGGGGTTCATCCAGATGGATCCCTGCATTCCGTGGTGGCAGTGCGCGCCGCCGCCCGATCCCGATCCGCCACCGTTGGACGATCCGTGGACCGAGGTCCTGCCCGAGACCGACCCGCCGCCGCCCGACGACCCGATCATCGAGATCGTCGACATCTACGACCCGCCGCGCGAGGACCCGCCCCAGGTCGATCCGCCCCAGATCGGCGACAAGGGGACCTTCGACATCGGTTCGCTACGGCCGGGCGTGCGCGAGCTCCGGCTGGGCCTGCCGATCGGCGATCCGCCGAGGCCGCCGGTCAAGGTGGCGCTGCTGCTGCCGCTCGAACCGCGCGCCACCGTCGAGGCGATCAACGCCGGCGGACGGCCGCCGCGGGTCGGCGAGCAGGACCGGCTGCACCTCGTCGAACACATCTACGCGCCCGACACATCGGCCCAGACGCTGCGCGTGCGCATCACCATGGCGAAGGACGGACGCGGCGCGCTGGTCGACTGGGGCGATAGCACGCCGATCACCGACGTCAGGCGCGACGGCAAGCCGATCGCCGCCGCCAGCGTCGACCGCGAAGCCGTCGGCCGCATTCTCTTTCTCGGCGCCAAGAAGAAACAACCTTAGGAACTCGATCGATGAAATCAGCTCTGTTTGCCGTCTCCGCCGCCGCGTCGAGTATCGTCCTGGCGGGCCCCGTCCTCGCACAGGCCGGTGGACCGGTGGTCGCCGCCCCGGCCTCGCCGTCGGTGACGGCGCAATCGACCGCCGTCAGCAGCGGCATCCAGAGCCAGAGCAACAACACCGCCTATGTCGTGCTGCCTGGGATCAGCGCGGTGATCCAGCAGACGTTGCTGGGGCCGAAGCTGGTGGCCTCGCGCTCGACGACTGAACTGGGGCCGGTGCACAGCGGCAGGGCCGCCGGCGACGATCCGATGGGCTGGCAGGTGTGGGCGCAGACCGGCGGCGGGCAGGCCACCAACAGCCTGGCGACCGCCGGCTACTCGATCGGCACCTATGGCGCGCAGCTCGGCGTGCAGAAGCAGATCACGCCGGAATTCCTGCTGGGCGTCAGCGGTTCGTGGCAAGGCTCGAACGGCACGCTGAGCGGCGGTTTCGCGTCGACCAACTCGACCTTCGGCGTCACGGTCTATGCCGGCTACCAGCTCGACGAGCACTGGAACGTCTCGGCGATGGCCGGCTACAGTAGCGGCACCAACACCATGGCCAATTCGGGCTTCACCTACAACGCCAACTACGCCAGCAGCCAGTGGAACTTCCAGGGCGGGCTCAACGGCTACTACAAGGTCGGCGCCGTGGTGCTGGCGCCGATGGTTTCGATCCTCTATTCGCCGATCAACAGCTACGGCTACACCGACAGCAATCTGGTCGTGGTGCCAGGCCAGACCACGTCGCTGACCCGCGGCTCGGCCGGCGGCTTCATCAGCCTGCCGCTCGACAAGTGGCAGCCCTATATCCGCGCCACCATCGAGCAGGATTTCAACGCCCCGACCGGCAGCGGCGCCAACGGCTATACCGGCGGCACGATCGGCGCCGGCGCCACGGTCCCGCTCAACGACTCGATCTGGGCCTCGATCGACGGCGGCTACAACTCGATCGGGCGCTACGCCCTGTCGTCATGGTCGGGCAGCGTGCGCCTCGCCCTGCGCTTCTAGTTCCGGGTTTCACCCTTCGATCTTCGAGGAGTCAGAAATGAACCGACGGGTTGCGAGTGCGGCCGGAGCGATGCTCCTGATCGGCGTGGGGATCTTGACCTCGCCGGCATTTTCACAGGGTCCGATGGCCCCGCGGATGGACGTGGCGCCGCCGCCGCGCGTCGCCCCGCCGCCACCGCCGCCGGTGTTCGTTCCTCCGGTCGTCCCGACTCCGCCGCCGATGCCCGTGGCTCCCGTGATGGCGCCGCCGCCTCCGGCACCCAAGGCACCGACGGCCTCCGCGCCTGCAACCCCGACGCCGGCCACGCCCGCGCCGGTCGCGACCCCGGCTCCCCCGCCCGCAACCGCGTCGCCGCAGGCGCCGCGCGCGACGGCCAGCGCGTCGCCGCCCTACGCGGACTCGCAGGTCAAGGCTTTGCGCGGAGTGGGAGTCGGCGTGCGCGGCCCCGGCGGTACGCGCCAGGTGACCAGCGACTCCAACGGCGTCGTGTCACTCGGCAAGCTGGGACCGGGCCGCCACGAGTTGACGGTCAATCCCAAGAGTCTCGGCCCCGGCGCCCAGCCGGTCGCTCTCGTCGGCCTGTTGCTGCCGGCCGTCCAGAAGCTGCGTGACGGCGAGCCCCGCTACCGGACGTTCGTCCTCAAGCCGGTCAACGACCAGACGCCGCTGAGCATCAGGCTGCAATACGATCAAGGTGACGGGGTCTCGACCGTCGATTTGGCCAACGGCATGGGCATCTTTGCCAGTTACTCGGTTGGCGACTTAGTTGCCCGTCTGAGTGGGGCTGACATCAAGCTGTTCGAGGATCTCGCCAAACGCAACACGTCCGGCGAGACCCGGCTCGTCTTCGTCACACCGGTCCCCGGCAGCACTGCCGCCGCCCTGGCCGACGCCAACACCGCGATGGGGGAAGTGAGCACCACGCGGCTGGGCACCTCGGGAAATCCGACCGGCCCCGACAAGCCGATACCGAACAATCAGACCAATCCGATCCCGGGCATCGACATCGTGGTGAAGAAGAAGCCGGCTGGGAGCGCCCTCACGCAATCCACCGGCGGCGACGGCACGTCGACGTTGGGCGTGCTGACGCCCGGAACCCATTCGGTGACGCTCGACACGAAGAAGCTGCTGGACGTCCGCCTGCCCGGCGGGTCCGGCAGCGAGCCGGCGCAACCCGCCGGCATCCTGATCGCCCTGCTGCTGCCCGCCGTGCAGAAACTCGGGGAAGCGCCGCAGCCGACGACGGTCGAGCACTCCTTCCCACGGTCGTTCCTCGCCAATGCGCGAGAGCTGCTGATCGACATCATCGTGCCCGAAGGCGGCGGCAGCCCCAAGGTCGACTGGGGCGACGGCAGCCCGCAGACCGACGTCGGCCGCGACGGCGTTCCGGCGCCCTCGGCAGTGCGCGTCTCCGCCGACGTCTCGACGATACGGGTACAGGCACTGTCGATTCCGCAAACCGGGCCGGGCGGCCCCGGCACGCCGACGGCGCAGGAAGCGCCTATCAGCACGAGCCGCAGCAACAAGAAGCACGCGAAGCTTTCAAACGTCGGCGTGACGGCAAGGGGGCCGGGCGGTGTGATACAGGCGCGGAGCGACGGCGAAGGCTGGACGCGGTTCGGCAAGCTGCCGATCGGCAACACGGTCCTCGAGTTCAACGGCGCAGACCTCGCGTCGGCGCTGACGGTGACAGGCACGTCGACGACGACACTGACGGCGAGCAATACGGGGATCGTCATCGGGGTCATCGCCACGATCAAGACCGACGGCACGCCCGTCGTCTTTACCGGATCGGTGCCGGCCAATGACGTGAAGACGCTCAAGGCCAACCTGCGGGTCGGCCGCGACGGCAATCTCATGGACGTCGACTGGGGCAACGGTCCGCAATTGCCGCAGCCTCTGCCCAGGACGGGAGCGGCGACGCTGACCGTGCCCGGCCCCAACGGCCCGATCCCGCTCGATCCGGCTCTCGTGACCGCTCTTCAGGTGAATGCCGGCAAGAGTGCGCCCGGCATGGTCGACGCCAACACCGCGATGGGGGAAGTGAGCACCACGCGGCTGGGCACGTCGGGAAATCCGACCGGCCCCGACAAGCCGATACCGAACAATCAGAACAATCCGATCCCGGGCATCGACGTGGTGGTGCAGAAGAAGCCGGCCGGTAACGCCCTCACGCAAACCACCGGCGGCGACGGCACGTCGACGTTGGGCGTGCTGACGCCCGGTACCCATTCGGTGACGCTGGATCCGCGGAAGCTGCTGGACGTCCGCCTGCCCAGTGCGTCGGGCAGCGAACCGGCGCAACCCGCCGGGGTTCTGATCGCCCTGCTGATTCCGGCTGTGCAGAAACTCGGGCAAGCGCCGCAGCCGACGACGGTCGAACATTCCATTCCCCGGTCGGTCCTGGCCAATGCCACCAACCTGCAGATTCAAATCATCGTTCCCGAGGGCGGCGGCAGCCCCAAGGTCGACTGGGGCGACGGCAGCCCGCAGACCGACGTCGGCCGCGACGGCGTTCCGGCGCCCTCGGCAGTGCGCGTCTCCGCCGACGTCTCGACGATACGGGTACAGGCTCTGTCGCTTCCGAACACCGGGCCGGGTGGCCCTGGCACGCCGACGGCCAATGAGGCGCCGATCAACACGAGCCGGTCCAACATCAAGCGGCCCTCCGTGATGCTGCCGAACGTCGGCGTGACGGCGAGCGGTCCGGGCGGCGTGACGCAGGCGCGCAGCGACGGCGAAGGCTGGACGCGGTTCGGCAAGCTGCCGATCGGCAACACGATCATCGAGTTCAGCGGTGCGGACCTAGGATCGGCGCTCAAGACGTCGGGAGCGCCGACCGCGCCGACACCGCAGCAAAACAACATCGAACTGCTGATCGTCATCACCATCATCGCGATCAAGACCGACGGCACGCCCATCGTCTTCACCGGATCGGTGCCGGCCAGCGCCGTGAAGACGGTCAAGGCCGATCTGCGCGTTGGTCGCGATGGCAATGCCATGACGGTGGATTTTGGCAACGGCCCGCAATTGCCGCAGATCCTGCCCAGAACGGGACCCGCAACGCTCACCGTGCCGGGATCCAAGGGCCCCTACACGCTCGAGCCGCTTCTCGTGAGTTCTCTTCAGGCAAATGCCGGCAAGAGTGCGCCCGGCATGGTCGACGCGAACTCGGCGCTCCAAGAAGTGAGCACGACGCGGTAGTAGCGGGGGCATGGCCGCCGCGCGCGCCGTGCGTCGTCGCGTCGCGAGGATCGCGGCGACACTGTTCGCTCTCCTGGTGTCGGCCTGTGGCCAGGGCGGACCGGGTCGCGATGCGACCGCCGCCGGGATTGCGCGGGTGGCGGGCCTCGACGCAGACCCGTCGACCGGCGCGGTCCGCGACCTGCAGCTCTATCGCCGTGATGACGGAAAGCCCGGCCCGCTGTTCGTCTACATCGAGGGCGATGGCTTGGCCTATCTCGACGCGCGTACGCCGTCATCGGATCCGACGCCGGCCGATCCGATGGCGTTGCGGCTCGCCGCCGCCGACCCCGGCCCTGCGGTTCTCTATGTGGGGCGACCCTGCCAGTTCGCGCCCGGCCGCACCGACCCCCGTTGCACGTTGCGCGACTGGACGACCGGCCGGTTCGCCGCGCAGCTCGTCGCCGCGCTCGATGAAGCCGTAAGCCGCGAGCGCGCCAAGGCGCCGGCGCGAGAGCTGGTGCTGGTCGGCTATTCCGGTGGCGGTGTCATGGCCGCCCTCGTGGCCGCGCGGCGCAGCGACGTGGCGCTTGTGATCACCGTCGCCGCGCCGCTCGACGTGGCCGACTGGACGCGCCGCCTGGGCCTGTCGCCGCTCGCCGGATCGGCGTTTCCACTGAATCAGGCGGAGCGTCTCTCGCAGGTCCGCCTGGTCGCCTTCGCCGGACAGAAGGACGAGACGGTGCCGGTCGCGTCGATCGCGTCGGCCGTCGCGACGTTGGGGCCATCGGCGACGCTGGTCGTCGTACCGGCCTTCGATCATCGCTGTTGCTGGGTGCGCGACTGGCCGCGGCTGCGTAGGCTCGCGCTCGGCGAATGATCGCAGGGGGCACAATCATGGCTATCGATCGATCTCTCGATCTTCAGGCGCGGCGCGGGGCCGTGAGCCTCTCCACGATGCTCGCCTCCGGGCTCGCGGCGGTGCTCGTCGGGGCCGCGACGCCGGCCCTGTCGCAGGCTGCGATGGGCTCCGGCGCCGCGCCCACCGTGCCGCAATCGCGCGTCGCGCCTGCGCCGTCCGTACCCGTCACCGCGCCGCAGATGCCGACCGTGACGCAAGGTACCGTTACCCCGCCGGCGCCGGCCGCGCTGAAGAACAAGGCTTTCTTCGAGAAAGAAGAGATGAAGCCCGAAGGCTTGACGAAGGGCGCAACCGCTGTCGTCATAGCGGCCGCCAAGCTCCTGTCGCCGCCCGACGGGGCCCTCGCGGGCGGCCCGGATTCGAAAGCTCCGATTGCCTTTCGCTGGACTCCGCTCGTTCCGAGACCCCAGGAGCCGCCCACCTACCGGCTGAAGGTCTGGCAGCTCATGCAGGGCCAGAACGCGAGCCAGGCGATGCAGGAACGCCAGCCCGTCGCTACCGTCGACGTCGGCGATCTCACCACCGCCTCGATCCCGTCTCCCGGGTGCACTGTGAAAGCCTGCTCGTTCGTCTGGACCGTTCAAGCCCTCAACCGCGAGGGCAAGCCCGTCGGGCAAAACAATGGAACCAGCGATCCGTCCTTTTTCAGGGTCGCAGGCCGGGAAGCGCGTTGAGCCTTTCTACGGGAAAGCGCACGGCGGCTGACAGGGGGGCGGTGCAACGATAAGCCTTGTCGCTGCGAAGCCGCTCGCGGCGCTTGCCAGCGTCATCATTCGCGCGCCCTATGGAGCCGGTAGTCCAACCCCGGAGGGGCGCATGGCCCTGCAGGACTTCATCCGCCGGAAGAACATCGAGAACCTGACGAAGCAGCTGGCGAGCGGCCGGCTCGACGCGGCGCAGCGCGCCTATGCCGCGAAGCAACTGGCCGAGGAACTCGCCAACGAGAGGGCCGACGAGCTCACGAGCGCGCGGGCGCCCGTGCCCGACAACGCTCCCTGCTGAACGAGCCCCGATCTCGGATCGGCATCAGCCGCGCCGACGGTCGATCTCGGCGCGGGCGTAGCGGCGCGCCATCTCCTCGGCCACTGCCGAGGGCACGCAGACCTTGTTCACGGGATTGAGCACCGTGCCCAGCGACTTGGCGATCACCAGGGCGACGGGGATGCCGACGATCGAGAAGCACAGCGCGAAGACCTGGAGCGCGTTCAGGATGACGAACACCACGCCGAACGGCAGGTAGACCAGCATCACCAGGGTCGAGTAGGCGCGCCACAGCGGGTTCTGCGGCATGTCGAGGTCCGACTTGCTCACCATCTCGTTGCCGAACGGCGCGAGCAGGAACTTGCCGAACTCCATCAGCCCGAGCCCAAGCGGCGCGGTCACGACCAGCAGGGTGAGCAGCAGGCCGAGCAGCCAGTAGAAGGCCGCGGTGAGGAAGCCCAGGAACGGGATGTGCCAGAGTATGTTGCCCAAGGTCCTCAACGTCGCTCTCCTCCTGCCGCTGCCCGCGGCGCGGAGTCACCATGCGCCGTCCGCCGGGCTCGTGGCAATCGCTGCCCGGCCGCGGATGCTGCCACGCGCAGCTCGCGTCGACGAGACGGGTCGCGCCAGTGAATGCGACTATGGGCCGGACGTCGGGCGGTGGTGCGAGCCATGCACCTCTTCCGCCAGGATCCTTCTCATCATCGAAGCGAGATCGCGCCGACGATAGGGCTTGGCCAGCAGGTGGGACGTCGAGGTGATGTTGCCCTTGTTCACCAGCGCGTCGCCCAGGTAGCCCGACGTGAACACTATTCTCAGGTCGCGCTGGATCAGCCGCGCCTGCTCGGCCAGTTCTCCGCCGTCCATGCCGGGCATGATGACGTCGGTGAAGAGTACGTCGATGGTGCGGTCGCACGACAGCAAGTCGAGCGCCTCGTCACCGCTCGCCGCGGCCACGACCTCGAAGCCCAGATCTTCGAGTTGAAGCTTAGCCGTTACCCGCACGGTGTCGTCGTCGTCGACCAGCAGGATTTTGCCCGCCTTTCGCCTCTCGAACACCGCGGGCGGTGCCGCGGCGGCTCTGGCGGCCTCGAGCGACTGCATCATCAGACCGAAGGCCACGAGATTCTGTTTCGAATCGTGCAGCGGGATCACGACTTCACGCAACGCGAGCTCGGTGCCGTTGCTGTGCATGCGTTCACAGATTTCCTCGTGCCGGCCGTTGCGTCGCGCAATCTCGAGGGACGGGGGCGCGCCGGCCGGGTCGAGGGTCTCGGGCGGAACGATCCGCGAAAAAGGCAGGCCCACCGCATCGGCTTCTTCGTAGCCCAGGAGCCCCCGGGCGCCGTCGTTCCAGCTCAGCACCTTGCCATCGATGTCGAGGACGACCAGCGCGCAATCCGGCAGGCGGTCGACCAGGAGTTGTTTCAGGTGGGCATGAGACTGGGTATCCAATTCGTCGCTCCAACAGGTTGAGAAGGGCCGGGGCGTTTACGGCCCCTGCGCTTCTTCTACGGATGGCGGGCGACGGTGGTTTGCAGGCGCGGCGGTGTTTCACCCGGTTGTGACCGGCAGGTGATCCCTTGCTGACGCACTCGTGACGAGGGCGCAGGATGGTGCCCGAGGATCACAGGCTGGCCCGGACCTGCAGGTCTCGCGATGGGGCGACCTCCGGCGGCTTGCGGATGAAGCCGAGATAGTGGGCCTCTTCGCGCCCCATCCACCTCATCTGCGTCGGGCCGGTCAGGTGCAGGAACACCATGATCGAACCATAGGGCGTTCCGCGGGCCGTCGCGTTCTGAGCGATCAACTCGTTGCAGGCCACCGATCGGCTGCGGTCGCCGGCGGTGTGGCAGGCATGCAGGCCGAGCCGGCCGTCACCCTCGATGGTGCGGTGTCCGCCGGACAGGAACAGGACCTGCGCGCAGGCCGAGGCGCAGGTCGCGCCCGGCTGAACGACCGTGGCGACCTTTTCGCGGTCCATGACGTCGACCATGGCGAAGGCCTCGACGATCGCCCCGCCGGGACTGTCGAGCGCCATGATCTTGAAGCCTGCAGGGTCGCGATCGGCCGTCCGCAGCGCCACCCTCAGCCGCTCGGCATCGCCATTGGCCACCGGTCCTTCGGCCCGCACGATCCGCAGCCCGTCGGCCCGCGTCACCGTCGAGAAGGTCATGGCCTCCGCGCGCGGCACGACCACGGCACCCAGCAGCGAGACGGTGAGCCAGGCTGCGAGCAGGAGGTCAGAGCCACGCATGGCCGGCCCCGGCGTAATCGCGGGACGGCGTAACGGGCGCATGCGGCCAGGAACTTTCCTCCAGCTCGGGCACGTCTTGGGCGAGGACCCGGCTCATCACGCGGGCGAGGTCGCGCCGGCGGTAGGGCTTCACCAGCACGTCGGTGCCGGGGGCGAGATTGCCCTTCTCCCGCAATGCGTGCGGGAAGTAACCCGAGGCGAAGACCAGCTTGAGGTCCGGTCGCATCGCCTGCGCCTTTTCGGCGAGTTCGCGGCCGCCCATGCCGGGCATGATCACGTCGGCGAAGAGCAGGTCGATGCTTTCGTCGCGGGAGAGGATGTCGAGTGCCTCGGCGCCGCTCGCGGCCTCGAACACCTCGTAGCCGAGATCGTCCAGCATGTTCGACGTGACGGCGCGAACGATGTCCTCGTCATCGACGACCAGCACTCGCGCTTTCCGGCGGGACGGGTGCGGCGTCGCATGTGCCGCCCTCGTGCTGCTGCTCGGGCCGTGTGCGGCGAGCGACTGCATCATGAGGCCGAAGGCCACCAGATTATGTTGCGGGTCGCGCAGCGGGATGACGATCTCGCGCAGTTCGAGACCGGTGCCGTCGCTGCGCGTGCGCTGGCAGATCTCCTCGTGGCGGCCATGCCGCCGGGCCTTGGCCAGGGCCGGCGGCGCGCCGGCCGGGTCGAGGGCCTCAGGCGGGACGATGCGGGCAAAGGGCTGGCCGACGGCGTCGGCCTCCTCGTAGCCCAGCAGTCCTTTCGCGCCTTCGTTCCAGCTCAACACCTTCCCCTCGGTGTCGAGGAGGACGAGCCCGCAATCGGGCAGGCTGTCCACCATGAGCTGCTTGAGATGATCGAACCCGATACTGAACATGTACCACCCCCCGGGTTGAAGAGCAGAGCTCCTGAAAAGCCCCGCAACCATCGCTACGTCCAAGCGCTACTATCGGTTTCCTCTTGGTGTGTTCCTTCACCGAATAGTGACCATCTCGTGACGGGCGCGCAACCATCGCTCGAAAAATTTCATCGCGATGAAGCCGGTCGGCGGCGCGTGCGTTGCGCGGCGATGAAAACCAATGACAACAACGACGGTACGACCATGCGCGAGGAGATGCGCGAGCGAATCATCGGCGGCGCCGGCTTCTTTGCGGCGCTCGACCAGAGCGGCGGCTCGACGCCCAAGGCGTTGGCGCAGTACGGCATTGCCGCGGATGCTTTTGCGAATGAGACGCAGATGTTCGCGCTGATGCACGAGATGCGGGTACGAATCATGACCGCGCCGTCGTTTACCGGCGAGCGCGTGGTGGGCGCCATCCTCTTCGAGCGCACGATGCACGGTGAGGTGGACGGCGTGCCGGTGCCTTCATTCCTGTGGCGCCGCGGCGTCGTTCCCTTCCTCAAGGTCGACGAGGGGCTGCAGCCGGAAAAGGACGGCGTCAGCCTGATGAAGGAGATGTCCGGTCTTGGGCCGCGGCTTGCGGAGGCGGCGCGGCTCGGCGTCTTCGGCACCAAGATGCGCTCGACGATCCGGCAGGCGTCGCGCAACGGCATCGCGGCGGCGGTCGACCAGCAGTTCGAGATCGCGGCGCGGATCTCGCGCCACGGGCTGATGCCGATCGTCGAACCCGAGGTGCTGATCGACAGTCCCGACAAGGAGGCCGCGGAGCGGATGTTGCGCGCGGAACTGCGGCGCCGTCTCGACGATCTTCCAGGAGACGAGCAGGTCATCCTCAAACTGACCCTGCCCACCGATCCAGGCCTGTACGTCGATCTGCTGGAGCACCGGGGCGTCGCGCGCCTGCTCGCTTTGTCGGGCGGCTATTCGCGCGACGAGGCCTGCCGCCGTCTCGCCGCGACGCCGGGCATGATCGCGAGCTTCTCGCGCGCCCTGACCGAGGGGCTGAAGGTCACGATGAGCGATCCCGAATTCGACGCCGCCCTTGAGCGTTCGATCGCGGCGATCCACAAAGCGTCGGTCAAGACGTGATGGGCGAGGGCAACCGAGAATGGCGGCAGTCAGGGCGAGGGCGAAGGCGCGAGCGGTTGGTCGGGGATCGTCCGGCGGCAAGCCGGTGCCATGGGACCGGCTCATGCGCTGGCATCCCGGCTGCCATCTCGTGACCGGCGAGCACGAACCCGACCGGGTCGAACGGCCCAAGCTGCTGGCGCGTCTCGTCGTGGCGCTGCGGATGAAGGGGGACTGGGCGATCCGCGTCGGACGCGACCGCGGCCGCCTGCTGGTGCAGGCCGCCTTCGAGGAGGAGAACGACGCGCTGCGCCTCACCGAAGTGCTGGGCGCAAAGCCGGTCCGCCGCTACCTGGGCTGGGCCTCCCAGCAGGAATTCGAGTTTTCGCCGGCGGTCGCGGAGCGCGTGCGCAAGGCGCTCATGCTGACCTAGCGATGCTTCCCTCGAGCAGCGCCGCCTGCTCGTCGAGTTCCCGCGCATAATCGAGCAGCCGGTCGCGATCCTCGATCGTCGACATCTCCCAGGCCAGCCTGCGCGCCTTGCCGGCGCGCTCGCGTGCACCCGACGCGGTGAGGAGGGGGCGTGCGACGAGGCGGCTGAGCGCGGGCGCGGGCTCGACCGGCGCCTCGCCCTGCGGGCCGAGCCAGTTGCGCGCCGCGTCGATCGACTCGAACAGCTGCGCCGTACGGTCGGCGGCCGGCATCTGCATGAACAGACGGGCGCCGTCGATGCCGCGCGGCGTCGTCGCGACGATCGCCACCGGCCCGCGCGGTCCGCGGCTGCCCATCGCGCGCACATGACCCTTCAACAATCCGACATGGTGGTCGGCGAGGTCGAGCCAGGCCTTGCGTCCGTCGAAGATCTTGGCGTAGCCCAGGGTCTGGTCGAAGACGAGCCGCGCGAAATAGCCGGTGATGTCGGGAAGCTGCAGCGCGCCCTGCGCCCGGGCGATGACCAGTCGCCGGTCGTGATCGATTTCGAGGTCGATGTGCATGCGAGAGGGCGGATCCGACGGTGCGATCGAATATCGCCGCAGACTATTCCATCGGTTCGCCCGCCGGACAATCTCTCGCGGGCGAGGCGTTTCGCAAACCTACTGCGGCGTGAGCCGGACCGCCTTGAGGTAGCGGGTGTTGTAGTAGTCGGCGTCGAGCGAGGTCACCATGACCGGTGAGCCGCGATGGGTGGCGTGCACGAACTGGCCGTTGCCGCTGTAGATGCCGACATGGGTGATGGTGCCGCGATAGCCGAACATCACGAGGTCGCCCTTCTGCAGGTCGCCGCGTGCCACCGGCGCGGCCTCGCGGACCATGTCGTGCGGCATGCGAGGGATCTGCTGGCCGAAGACCGCGCCGTAGAGATAGTAGACGAAGCCGCTGCAGTCGAAGCCGGTCTTGGGCGAGGTGCCGCCGTAGCGATAGGGCGTGCCGAGATAGTTCATCGCGCGCGATACAAGCCGGTCGCCCCATTCGCCGTTGCCCGGGCTGGTGGCGGCCGCGGCTGCGGCGGGGCCGGTCGAGAAAGCGGCCGGGGTTACCGTCGCGGCGGCAGCGCCGGCGGCAGTGGCGGGCGCCGCGGAATTGAAGCCGGCGAAAGCGCCGTTCTGCTGCTGCCACTTGGCGTTCAACTCGTCCGCCATCCGGTCGCTCGGATCGGTCGGGGCCGCCTTCACGGTCTTGGCGGCGGGCTTGAGCTTGGACTTGGCCGGGACCTTTGCCTGGGCCATCGCGGGCGAAACGACGGCGGTCGTTCCGAAGAGAGCCACGGTGGCCAGCACCGCCATCGACCAGGCGGTGGCCCGGGAGAGGAGACGGATGCGGGACGGGAGCGGGTGACCGGCTTTCAACGCCATTATCTTTTCTCCGTGTGGAACCAAAGGTGGCGGCCTGCGGCCTCAGGGATAATGGCCGACGGAAGGCGGTCCGTCCAACAAATGTTGTAATTTTGCCACAGTAAAAATCAGCGGTTAATGCATTGAATTATAACGATTATCCGCCATTCCGCGCGGCCTGTGAATGGTTTGGTGGCGTGCGGAAAGCCCATATCGGGGGCCGCATTGCCGGTGCACGGGAATCTTGCAACCGCCGTGATTCCGACGTGCCGCGCCTCATGTCGCGTGCAACATTCCCAACAGTCCGGCCGATGGGGGCGGGCTGTCAGGGGGAAGCGATCATGCGCAAGCAAGTGGGTCTCATCGTGCTGGGAATGGCCGCGTTCGACCTGGGGACCGTGGTCGTGCCGGCACAGGCGGCGGACACGAGCGTCGACTTCTTCCTGAAGATCGATGGCATCTCCAACGCGTTCAATTACCAGAAATTCGACAATGCCGACGCCGCCGCCGCCAGGGGCTGCGTCGCCGGCAAGGGCACGCTGGTCGAGTTCAAGGGCGACAAGTATTGCCGCACCGACAAGGCGGCCGCCGCCACGCGCGGACCCGCCACCACGCTGCCGTCGACCGCGACACCCGCGCCGGCCACCGCGGCGCCCGCCACCCCGCGGAAGTGAGCGAAGCCACGCTGCAGCTCCTGGCCGGCGATCCGGCGCGCGAGGCCCTGGTCGTCGGCCGCGTCGTGCTGGTACTGGGCGACGAGCCGGTTACGCTCGAACTGGGGGTGCCGGCGGGCGCGGTCGGCTTCCAGGAGCTCCTGCCGATCCTGCACGGGCTCGCCGATCTCGTGGTCGAACGCGGCGTCGCGGCGGCCGAGGCGGCGGGGCGCACCGTCTCCTGCCGCGCCGGCTGCGGCGCCTGCTGCCGGCAGCTCGTCCCGGTCTCCCAGGCCGAGGCCCGCGCGCTCGCGGCCCTCGTCGCCGCCCTGCCGGAACCGCGGCGCGGCGAGATCCGCCGGCGCTTCGACGATGCGCTGCAGACGCTGCATGCCGGCGGAGTCATTGCCGAGATCGACGCCGCGCGCGACGTGACGGGTGAGGCCGCGCCCGATCTCGGCCTGCGCTATTTCGAGCGCGGCGTGGCCTGCCCGTTCCTCGAGGATGAGGCCTGCTCGATCCATTCCGACCGGCCGCTGGTCTGCCGGCAATATCTCGTCACCTCGCCCGCCGCCCGCTGCGCCGCGCCGTCGCCCGAGACCATCGACATGGTGGCGCTGCCCGCGCGCCCGTCGCGGGCGCTGCTGCTGGCCGACGCCGAGGAGACGGGCGCGACCTGGATGCCCCTGGTCTACGCCCTGGCCTATGCCGACGAGGTGCCGCCGCCCGCGTCCACACGCGCCGCAGCCGACATGCTGCGCGACGTGTTTTCGAGACTGCAGACGTAGAGGCGGGCGAATCCCGGATCGTGAGATGGTGCGGTCGTCGCAGGCGATGCTACGGTCCATCGATGTGCGGCAAGTTCACGGCTCAGGCCTCCTGGCGCGAGGTCGTCGCCTTCTCCCATCCGCTGACGGGAAGCGCCGGTGGCGAGGGCGGCGGAAGCGAGGGCGGCGAGGAGGCCATCGTCACCTACCGGGTCGGTGCCGCGGTGCCGGTGATCGTGTGGGACGCCGAGGCGCGCGCCCGGCGCGTCGTGCCCATGCGCTGGGGCTTTCCCGACCCGCGGGACTGGCGGCGGCCGCGGCCGATCCATGCGCGGTCGGAGACGATCGACGCCAAGGAGCCGTTCCGCACGCCCTTCCGGGCCGGGCAGCGCGGCATCGTCGTCTTCCGCACCTTCAACGAAGGCGAGGAAGTGATGAAGGCTTCGGGCCGCAGCGAGACGCGGCAGTGGACGATCGATCCGCGGGACGGGCAGCCGCGAGGCTTCGCCTTCGTGTGGCGGCGCTACGCGATCGAGGGCCAGCCGGCGCCGCTGCTGTTCTGCGTGATGGCGACCGTGCCGGCAAACGAGCTGATCCGGCGCACGATCAAGAGTGGCGAGGAAGATCCACGCATGCCCGCGATCCTCGACGACGAGGCTTGGGTCACCTGGCTCGGCGAGGACGGCGCGCCGCCCGCATCGGCCAAGGCTCTGCTGAAGACGATGGAGGGCGTCGACTGGACCTCCGCGCCCGAGCCCAGGAAGCCGCGCACGCCGCCGCGATGATGGTGACGCCGCGAGGCGGTTCTACTGGTCGGAGGGGGGCGAGGCGATCGGAGGGGCACGCATCACGACCGGCCGCCATTCGTCCGACGGCTTCTGGTCCGCGGTGTTCAGCTGCAGGGTCGACGTCTGGAGCTCTTCCGAAAGCGCCGTACGCTCGGCTTTCAATTCGTCGAGCCGCCGGCTGAGGAACCGGCGACGGCGCCGAATCTGCCCTGCCTCGACTTCGTCGTCCGAGGCTTCCAGCTTCGTCTTCAGGGTCAGACCTTCCGCCTGAAGCCGGGACAGGTCTTCCTTCACCTCGGCAAGCCGATCGATGCAGTAATGGCGAGACTGCACAAGCCGCTGGGTCCGTTCGTCAGCCATTCATTTTTCTCCCTGCATCATCGTCGAGATGAATCGCGGCAATTGCATGTCGTAACGATAATGCAGGCGGGCGGCAAAGGATCCCGATCCTTCGCCGCCCCGTTTCGCAATTTTGCGTCAGAGTTGTGGAAAGACGCGCGGCCAGCTCACCGGCGGCGGGGAGATGGCGTAGGGCAATTCCTCGTCGGCGAGCCGCGGGGCGGCCAGCACGTGCTCCAGCGCCTCGAGCAGGCGCGGCCGGGAGAAGGGCTTCTCCAGGATCGGCGCGCCGACGTGGCGGGCAGGCAGCGGGTTCGTGCCAGCCGCCAGGAACAGCACCGGCACGCCGGCATCGGCCAGCCGGTCGGCCATGACGAACGCCAGCCGCCCGGCATCGGCATCGACGATGGCGGCATCGACCCTGCCGCGCGCCAGCAGTCCCTCGACGGCCGGCAGGCTGGTGGCCGGCCCGACGACGCGATAACCCGCCTCGCGCAGGGTCCGCTGCAGGTCGAGCGCCACGATCGCCTGATCCTCGACCACGAGGATCCGCGCGCGTGGCGTTTCGGCCGCTAGGTGAGGCGGCGGAGCCGCTCGGGTGGGAGAATGAACAGGCTTCCACTGGGTGTTCGTGGAAGCAGCTGAGCCAGTCATGCCTGTCCTCCTGTTGAACCAAACGATGGAAGGGGCGGACGCTACTGCCGGGCGATCGAGGCCTTGGGGGCCGCCTTTTCGATCGCGATGACGCGCGGCTTCTTCTCCTCCGGCACCTCGCGGCGCAGGTCGACCGTCAGCAGGCCGTTGGCCAGGCGCGCGCCCACGACCCTGACATGATCGGCGAGCTGGAAAGTGCGCTCGAAGTCGCGGGCGGCGATGCCGCGATAGAGGTACTCGCGGCTGTCGTCGCCGCCGGCCGACTTGCCGGCGATCAGGAGCTCGTTCTCCTTCTGCACGAGGTTGAGCTCGGCCTCGGTGAAACCGGCGACCGCCATGACGATCCGGTAGGAATCGTCGCCGGTCTTCTCGATGTCGTAGGGCGGGTAGCCGTTCGTGCCCGTGCGGCTGGCCACCGAGTCGAGCAGATCGAGACCCGGTCGAAGCCGACGGTGCCGCGATAGAATGGGGCGAAATCGATGGTGTTGCGCATGAAGCATCCTCCGTTGAGCGATGGTTGCGACCCGGCCCCCCGGGAGGCGGCCGATTCTGCGGGGCCGGTTCCCTGGAACCGGCAACGGATCGATCTAGAAAAGTCCGTGCGGGCTTCAAGGGGCCTTCCGAAAAAAATCCGCACAATTGCCGCCGCGCGGCAGCACCTGGAGGCCCGGCACCTTTGCAGGCTTCGGGCGTTCAATGGCCATGCCCGACAAATCATCCGCGGCGACGGCAGAGGCCGACGTCGAGAAGCTCCGCCGCCATATCCGCATCCTGGTCGAGCTGGGCCGACTCGCGGGCCATGATTCCACGCCGGAGCGGTTTCTCGACCATGCGGTCGTCCAGGTCGGGCGGGCGGTCGAGATCCACCACGTCAAGGTGCTGCGTTATCGTCCGTCCACGGCCGATCTGCTGATGGTGGCCGGAACCGGCTGGAAGGAAGGCCTCGTCCGCTCGGCGACGTTCTCGTCGGATTTGCGCTCGCCGCCGGGCCGCTCCTACCGGACGGCTGAACCGGTCTGTATTGCGGACTTCACGAAAACACCGGACTTCGTCGTTTCCGAAGTGCTGAAGGAGCATGGCATCGTCTCCCTGGCGAACGTGCCGATTCTGACCGACGGCGCCGCCTGGGGCGTGCTCGAGGTGGACAGCACGACGCCGCGCGATTTCACTGCGGATACCGTGGAGTTCATGATCGCCGCGGCGGCGATCATCGCCTCCACCGTCCGCAGCCACACGACGGCGCGCGGCGAGGCGGCGGCGCTGGCGGAAGCGGCGGCGGAAGCGCAGCGGCGGGAGGTGCTGCTGCGCGAGCTACAGCACCGGGTGAAGAACAATTTCCAGCTCATCCTCGCCTCCATCAGCCTGCAGAAGCGGCGCTTCAAGGAAGGGGAGGGGCTGCGCGCCCTCGATCACATCGCCAACCGCATCAACGCGATCTCGCTGGCCCACGACCAGCTGGCGCCGCGCCAGGATGCCCAGGCCGTCGATGTCGCGGGCTATCTGCGCGCGTTGTGCGCCTCGATCGAGCAGCAGGTGGAGAATGTCACGATGGAGATCGACGCCGACGAGATCGAACTCTCGATCGAGCGCGCGGTGCCGCTCGGACTTATCCTTAACGAGGCGGCGACCAACAGCGCCAAGCATGCCTTCGCCGAGAAGGGCGGCCGCATCGTGGTCAGGCTCCAGGCAGGCATCGGCTTCGGCGAGGGCCGGCTGACCATCGCCGACGACGGTCATGGGTTCGAGCACCGGCCGTCCAGCGGCTCGGGTCTCAAGCTCATCGACTCGCTGGCGCGCCAGATCGGCGGCCAGGTGATGATGGAAAGCTCGAAGAAGGGGACATCGACGTCGATCACCTTCCCGATCATCAGCTGAGCGCGCGCCGAGGTGCGGCGTTTCGGCTTTCCGCCTCGTCGGTACGGGAACTAACCCATCGGACAAGTCGTTGACCCGTCTCGTTCGGGAAGCCGAAGGAGTCTGGACGTTTCCGGATCGCGGCTTGGGGGGGTGAGCGTTGGAAAAGACATCGGTGCTGGTGCTGATCGCCGAGGATCAAACGGAAATCGGCGACGTGTTGAAGGATTCGTTCGAGGATGGCGGCTACGATGTGCTCCTCGCGGCGACGGCCGCAGAGGCGCTGGCCGCGCTCGATGCCCATGGCGAGGAGGTGCGTGCGCTCGTCACCGACATCAAGCTCGGATCCAGTACCACCGGGTGGGACGTGGCCCGGCATGCGCGCGAGCTGAAGCCCGAAATGCCGGTGGTCTACATGACCGGCTCGGAAAGCAACGACTGGCCCGTTCTCGGCGTGCCCAACAGCATCCTGGTTCCCAAACCCTTCGCCGCGTCGCAGATCATCACCGCGGTTTCGCAGCTCCTGAACGCGAGCAACACACCGGGCGGGTGAGGCCCGGGATCAGGCGCGCGAGATCCAGCCCCGGAACGAGAAGCCGGCGTAGAAGAGAGCCGGGTCGGCGAAGCCCGCTTCACGCAGGACAGCCACCTCGTCGTCGGCGGACAGGAGCGGCAGGTGCGCCGCCATCTTCGCAGCCGAAATCCGCGCCCGTTCGACGTCGGCGTCCGGTCCGCCCGCGAAGGCCGCCGATCGCGCGAGCCACGCGATTGCCTCGTCGCCATTCGGGACACTGTGATGGGCGACGACCAGCGGCGCGCCGGGTTTCAGGCGCCGATGGATTTCCCGCAGCGTGTGCAGGCGCTCTTGCCGCGGCAGGAAGTGCAGGGTGAGCAGGCAGGTCGCGCCGTCGAACGGTCCCGGCGGCGCGCCGTCGATGAAGCCCCGTCGGAGATCGACGCGCGCGCCCAGCGGGCCGAGCACGCGGCGCGCCAGGTCGAGCATTGCGGCCGAAGGATCGATGCCGACGAAACGCCAGTCCGGCTGCGCCTCGGCGAAGGCCTTCAGTTCGAGGCCGCCCCCGGCGCCGACGACCAGGATGTCCGCCGCCGCGGGAGCACGCTCCGCCAGCAGGAGCATGGCCATGCGATGCAGGTCGGCGAAGCCGGGCACCTTGCGCGGCGTGGCCGCGACATAGTCCGCGATCATGGCCGGGTCGGCGAACGGGTGCGCCGTGTTCAACCGCCGAACACGAGCGCGCGGTGGAGTGACGTGCCGGCGGTGACGCCGTCGGCCACCGCCCAGCTCACGCTGTGCGGCGCGCGAGCGATGTCTCCGGCGGCGTAGAGGCCGGGCACGCTGGTCATTCTGTCGCCGTCGGTGCGAACGATCGGACCCATCGGCCCTTCATCGATCGCGACGCCGAGTTGTTCGGCAATCGGGCTGGCCAGGCAGGACTGCGGCGCCACGTAGAGCGCGGCGAGCGCACGCACGGGGCCATCCTCGAACGCCACGCCGGACAGGGCGCTGCCTTCGCCCACCAGCCGCGTCAGCCGGCCCTGTTCGACCGACACGCCGTGTCGCGCGAGCATTCCCGCACTGTCGGGCGCGAGGTCGGCGCCGTTCAGGAACAGGGTCGTCAGCCCCCATTCGGCGACCAGGCAGGCCTGGTGCACCGACATCGGCGTCCGAAACAGCACGCCGAGCGGCCGGTCGCTGAATTCGAAGCCGTGGCAGTAGGGACAATGCAGCACCGTATGGCCCCAGCGTTCCGCGAGACCCGGGATCGGCTCCAGCGTGTCGCGCAGTCCGAAGGCGAGGATCGCCTTGTGCGCGGCAATCTCCTCGCCGCTGGCCAGCAAGACGGTGAATCCTCCGTCGCGCACGCGGGCACCCGAGGCTTCGCCCTCGACCAAGGTCACGCCGGGATAGGCCGCGAGCTGCGCGCGCGCGCGCGCCAGGATCGACGACGGTTCGCTGCCGTCCGACCCCAGGAAGCCGTGCGAGGCCGCCGCGTACCGGTTGCGCGGCTGGCCCGCATCGATGACGCACACGCGGCGGCGCGCGCGCGCGAGGTAGGTAGCGGCGGCGAGCCCGGCGAAGGCGCCTCCGACGATGACGGCGTCATGCTGCATGGTTCTTCTCCAGGTCTGTCGATCCGCCGCGCCCGGCGAGGCGTTCGTGAAAGTCGGCACTCAGCGCGGCGAGCGTGAGGTCGCCGAAGCGGCGCAGGAGCAGCGCTTCGGCCTGGTCGAAGGCGTCGCCGAGGGCGGCGTTCACCGCCTGCTCGACGAGGCAGCCCGGCGCCTCGGTGCGGTTGCCCATGGCCAGCAACGCGGGCCGGCCGAGCGCTTCATAGACGTCGCGCAAGCTGACCGCGGCGAGATCGCACGCGATCGTCCAGCCGCCGCCATGGCCTTTTCCCGATTGCACGAAGCCGCGCTCGCGCAAGCCCGCCATGAGGCGACGGATCACCACCGGATTGGTGCCCATGGCGCGCGCCAGCGTCTCCGAGGTCATCGGAGCCGGGTGCTCCGCCATGTGCAGCAGGACGTGGAGCACGCCCGAAAGTCGGCTGTCTCTTCTCATGCAACATCATATGTTGCGAGTCGTCTCCGGTTTCAAGCCTTTCTCGCAATGCCCGGGGAATAAACGAAATGAACGAAATAAACGAAACAGTCGAAAGGGATGTCGCACCTCGCGGCGCCGGTAACATGGTACCTCACGGGCAACCGGCGGCGACCCCGAAGCGTTTCTGCGGCTTCGGGGGAGGGAGCGGAAGGATGGCGCGGAAGCTCAAGGCCTTCACGACCTCGGCGGGCTTCTTCGATCTCGCGGTGTCGGCGCCGTCGATGAAGGCGGCGCTCGAGGCCTGGGGCGCCGGGGCCAATCTGTTTCACCAGGGCTTTGCGCAACAGACCGAAGATCCGGCGATCGTGAAGGCCACGATGGCGCGGCCCGGCCTCGTGTTGCGGCGGCCGGTCGGCACCGACCAGCCTTTCCAGGAGGAGGCCGAGGCGTCGGAGGCGCCGTTCGACGCCCGGGCTGCGAAGACGCCCGGACCTGCCCCGCGCACGCCCGCCCGCCCGCAGCGCAAGCCCGTCGCCGAACAACCGCCGAACCGCAAGGAGGAGCGCGCGGCCGCGCTGGCCTTCGAGCGGCAACGCGAGCGGCGCGAACGGCAGGAGCGGCAGGAGGCCGCCGCCCGCCGCAGGGAAGCGGCGCGGCGGGAGCGCGCCCTTGCCGCCGCGACGATGGCGCTCGAGAAGGCCGAGGCGCGACACGCGGCTCTCGTCGCGGAGATCGAGAAGGAGCGCGCGGCGCTGGACTCGAAGGCCGATCGCGAAACCGGGCGCTGGCGGCGCGAGCGGGAGAAGCTGGAAGAGGCGCTGCGCCAGGCAGGCGTGCCGCGTCACCTGCGGGCGGTCTGATCCGGCCGCAACCTTTTGTGCGGACTTGCGTTTTTCCGGTCGGCTCAAAAAGGGGGAAAGGATGCGCGGGCCCGTACCGTCCACATCATCAGCTGTATCCACACATCGTTCGCCGAGGGGCTGCCGATGAGCGGCATCCGCGGCCGGCGGCTCGACTGGTCGGCCTTCTTCCAGGCCGTGCCGGAGCCGCACGGCGTCCGGATCCGTCTCGCGACGGCCGACGCGTCGTCACCGGCGGCGTCGACCGCCGAGAAGAGGGTCCTCCGGCTCATCCGCGCGAAGCTGGACTCCGAGCGGTTCGCCCTGCGTCGCTCCTTCGCGACCGGTCCCACGATCATAGAATGCGTGTTCGAGTCTGCCGCCATGGCGGACGCACTCGCGCAGGAGATCGGCGCCGAGCCGGTCGAGGGCGTACCGGGCTGGGCGAGTGCGCGCAGCCTGGTGGCCGACGAGCGGACGCTGCGGCAGCTGCTGAAGCAGGGGGCTGCCGCCCCGCTCGCGACGAGGCAGCCGGACGAAGTGATCGTCCCGCGACCGGACCGGGTCGTCGAGGCAAAGTCGCGGCTGCAGCGCATGTCGCTGGAGGAGCAGGCCGCGGCGCTGTTCAAGTCGATGACGCGCGTGCCCTGACATCCATCGTCGATGCCATGCAACGTCGGGACGATTGAGCCATTACGCCGCCACAAGCCAGGATGGAGGCGTCAGATGAACATCGAACAGCGCAACGAACTTCTGCAGCAGATGCTCGAAACCGAGCTGGGCGGGGTCAAGGTCTATGAGACGGCCCTGAGCTGCGCGCTCAATGCCGAGCTGAAGGAAGAGTGGGAAAAGTATCTCGAACAGACGACGCGGCACGTCGAGATCGTGACGACGTTGATGTCGGACCTCGGCGTCCCGCCGGCGGAGACGCCCGGCCGCGAGGTCGTGCGGCACATCGGCGGCTCGCTCGTGGCCGCGATGAAGCTCGCCAAGGGCACGGCGCCGCCGGAAGCGGCGGAGATCGTGGCCTGCGAGTGCGTGGTCCACGCCGAGACCAAGGACCATTCGAACTGGGAGCTGCTCAGCCTCTACGCCGAGGCGGCGCGCGGCGCCGAGAAGAAAGCGATCCAGGCGGCGCTCGACGAGGTCGAGGACGAGGAGGACGAGCACCTCTACCATTCCAAGGGATGGTGCCGCGAACTGGCGATCGCCTCGCTCGGCATGAAGGCGGTGCTGCCGCCGCCGGAAGAGCAGAAGGACGTGAAGACCGCCATCGGCGCCTCGCGCGCCGAGATGGCCCGCAAGGAACTGCTGTAGGCGAGGAACGCCTGCAGGATCACGCCCGAAGCCCCGCCCGTCGCACGGCGGGGCTTTCGCATATGAGGTCAAGTTGCCTCACGCCGCCCTGCAGCGGCCACGCGCACAAACGAAAAGGGCGCCGCCGGCGTGGAGCCGGCAGCGCCCGATTCGAAGCGAAGGGAGACGGTCCTACTTGGACGCGCTCTCCGCCGCTGCAGCCCGGTGGTTCTTGAGCCATTCACGGGCCTGGGCCTTGCGAACGCGCAGCTCCAGCAGTTCGACCTCGGCGCGCAGTGCGGCGATATCCACAGGCTTCTTGTCTTTTGCCATCTTCATCTCCACTTCAGTTTCTTCGCTCAATTCTACGGCAGCGTCTTTCTTCGGCTCAACGGCTACCTCGGCGGGGCTTGTATCAGAGACCCGCTTGAATAGACGTGTGACGCTGAAGCGCGGCTTCTTGCTCATTTCATCTCCGCAAGGCGTAGCTCTTCCGCCCGCCCGCAGGCCTCACTGGCACCCTGGTATTGTTTAAGGTCCAAATGAGCGCGTGCCAAGAATTCATAATGAGTTGGCCTCCTGTATTCATTCTTCGCAACAGTCTTTAGCAAATGTCGGGCCGCGGAGCGCTGGTTGACGGCCGCGAGCGCGCGTACTGCCAGGCACGTAGCCTCGAGGCGCACGGCACGATCGGTCTTCATGCCCGAAATGCGCTCGTAAAGGCTCGACACCTCATCCCAATCCCCGCGAGCGAACGCCAATCTGATTTCCCGAACGAGTTGTCCCTCTGGTTTCGTATCTTCCTCTGTCATCACCCTATTGTCCCCAAAGTTCGTCTCAAAATGATGAACAGGCTTGCTGTGATGCCGGAATGGGTTGGCCTCGATGGCGCCGCCTGGGATCGTCGCATCTTTGCCGTGCTACCGGGAAAGTCTCGCTATCAGGTGCTTCCTTGGAAACGTGTAGCGCAAGTCGGGGCATCCCGACCACTTAAAGACTTAGGCAGACCTTTGGATCGTTACCAATATGGTGCGGTTTACGGAAGAATTCCGGACGCTCACTGGTGCCGTTCAGAGCAAGTGTATCTGCAACTTTTTGCACTCATTTCCCGACTTCGAGAGGCCCGGGATTCAATGCATCGATCCAGGGCCGCCGGAGACCATATTGGTCACCGATTGCCCAATCCCTGCACAGCAATCGGGCTTTGTCGCTTACCCGAAGTCGGCCGGGGTCAGTTCGATCGTCTGTCCGTGCGGCGTGCGATCCGCGGCGTGGTCCCAGGCCTGATAGTAGCGCTGCAGGGTCTCCGACGAGGCGATGCCCTTGCGGGAGATAAGCCGTTCCAGCGTGGCAAGCCAGTGACGGTAATAAGTCGTGCCGTCGTCGGGATCGCCTTCTGCGACCGCCGACTTTATCTGAAGGCCGAGTTCTTCGGCCCATTCATTCCATGTGAAGACGCCGCGCTGCTGCAGGCTGAGGGCCATCGCGAAGGCCTGCGCCTGCCACGGCTCGGCGAAGACCGGCGCCTCGCCCTCGCAGGGGATCCCGGGCACCGTCGCCAGCACCGCGCGGACCGAACCGGGATTCTCCGTCGTCATGCCGGCTCCAGATATGGCTCGAACGCTTCGATGGAGACGGTGGCGCCCGCCTCTGCGTCGGGGCCCCACAGTTCCCCGCCGTCGAATACCACCGTGTAGAGCCATTCGCCGCGCGCGACGCCGGACTCGACCATGGCATCGGGAAAGGTGTGGCACCCCTGGACGCGCTCGATGGTGCCGAGATGGCCGCGCGCGAAGCGGGGCAGGCGCGTGTGGGAGCGGGGATGGATGTTGCGCGCGCGCACCTTCTGGCCGACCGCAAACAGGGCGGGCGCCCGCGGCGGCTGGTCGTGGTTGGGGCGGCACACGGCGGCGCCGGCCCGCGGGCCCGACAGCGGCTTGCGCTTCAGCGGCCGGCCCGGGCCGCTGGAATGGCCGCTGGCCAGCTCGGCTTCCGATACGAGGCCGCGGTCGAGGCAGAGCCGTTCGAGCCGCAGGAACCATTTCCTGTAGTAGGACGACGACAGATAGACCGCGGGCGGCAGCGTCTCGATCCAGTAGCGCCCGACGTCGATGTTCCATTCGCCGGCCGAGCCCATGACCCGGTTGAGCGCGAAGGAGCGCGCCTGCCAGTCGGCGTGAAAAGGCACCTCGTGCTGATCGGGCGCTACCTTGCCGAAGCCGTCCATGCCGCCCATGTCGTGCACGCCGTTCATGGCGCGACCTCGTTCGCTGCCTTCGGGAAGCCGGTGCCGATCATCGAATCGCGGGTGACGAGGAGGGTGAGCTTCTCCTCGGACCAGCCCTCGGTCGCGGCAGGCCGCATCGGCAGCACGATGAACCTCGTCTCCGCCGTCGAGTCCCACACGCGCACCTTCGTGTCCTCCGGCAGCGTCACGCCGAAATCCGCCAGCACCTTGCGCGGCTCCTTGACGGTGCGGGCGCGGTAGGGCGCGGATTTGTACCAGGCCGGCGGCAGGCCCAGCAGGTCCCACGGGTAGCAGGAGCACAGGGTGCAGACGATCATGTTGTGGGTGGCGGGCGTGTTCTCGACGGCGATCAGGTGGTCGCCGACCTTCTGCTGCAGGCCGAGCCGGGCGATCGCCGTGCTGGCGTCCGCGATCAGCGCCGCCTTGAAGTCCGCATCGACCCAGGCCCGCGCCACGACCTGCGCGCCGATATGCGGCCCGATCTTCGTCTCGTAGGTCTCGATGATCGAATCGAGTGCGGCCGGATCGACATAGCCCTTTTCGGTCAGGATGGTTTCGAGGGCGCGGACGCGAAGCTGCATCTCCGAAAGCTCGGATCCGTGCTCGTGGTCATGATGATGCCCGTGCCCGTGCCCGTGCTCATGGTCGTGACTGCCCGACATCGCGCCTCCTCGCTCCGAGGCGCGCAGGCTACCTCATGGCGCTGCGTCGATACAGACGGCTCCGTCGCCGCCGTCAGTGCGGCACGACCCCCAGCTCGACGCCGGTCTTGTCGTGCAGGGCGAACCGGTCGACGAGGTCGGCGCTGGCCTCGTTGTAACCGATGATCTTCACCTCCGAGCCGTCGCGGCGCAGGCGCGCGACGATCTTGTCGAGCGCGCCGACGCCGGAAATGTCCCAGAAGTGCGCCGCCGACACGTCAATCGTCACGGTGCGTCCCTGCTCGGGCAGAAAGGCGCGCGTGAAGCGGTCGACCGAGGCAAAGAAGATCTCGCCGCTGATGCGGTACGTGATCGCGTCGTCGCTCTCGCTGCGTTGGACCGCGAACATGCGTCGGACCTTGCCGGCGAAGAAGATACCGGAGAGCAGCACGCCGGCCAGCACGCCCTGCGCCAGGTCGTGGGTGAAGACGACGACGCAGACCGTCACGATCATCACCACACTCGAGGTCGGCGGATGGCGGCGCAGGTTGGGGATCGAGTTCCAGCTGAAGGTGCCGATCGACACCATGATCATGACGGCGACCAGCGCCGGCATCGGGATGCGCCCGACCAGCGGCCCCAGCACCGCGAGCAGAAACAGCAGCGCTGCGCCCGCGACGAAGGTCGAGAGGCGCAGGCGCCCGCCCGAGGTCACGTTGATCACCGACTGGCCGATCATGGCGCAGCCACCCATGCCGCCCACCAGGGCGGCGGCGATGTTGGCGCCGCCCTGGCCCAGGCACTCCCGGCGCTTGTCGCTGTCGGTATCGGTCATGTCGTCGACGATCTGCGCCGTCAGCATCGATTCGAGCAGGCCGACCGCCGCCATGGTGAGAGAATAGGGCAGGATGATCTGCAGCGTCTCCCAGCTGAGCGGCACCTGCGGCAGGGCGAGGCTTGGCAGTGCCTCCGGCAGTTTGCCCATGTCGCCCACCGTATGGACCGGCAGATCGAGGCCGATGCTGAGTGCCGCCAGGACGACGATCGCCACCAGAGGCGAGGGAACCGCGGTGGTGAGGCGGGGCAGCAGGTAGATGATGGCGAGGCCACCGGCGATCATCGCGTAGGTGTGCCACGACACGTCGACCAGCTGCGGGATCTGCGCCATGAAGATCAGGATGGCCAGCGCATTGACGAAGCCGGTGATCACCGAGCGCGAGACGAACTGCATCAGCAGGTCGAGGCGCAGGAAGCCCGCCACGATCTGGATCAGGCCCATCAGGATGGTGGCGGCGAACAGGTAGTCGACGCCGTGGTCGCGCACCAGCGGCGTCACGACGACGGCGACCGCGGCGGTGGCCGCCGAGATCATGCCGGGCCGTCCGCCCAGCAGCGAAATCACGATGGCGATCGCCACCGAGGCCCACAGGCCGACGCGGGGGTCGACCCCGGCGATGATGGAGAAGCCGATGGCTTCGGGGATGAGGGCGAGGGCCACGACCAGGCCCGCGAGGAAATCGCGGCGCGCCTGGCCCAGGCTGCCGAACCACTGGGACTTGAAACTGCTGAACATTGGAGGTCGCTGAACAGGCACAGGAGTCCGCGAGCTTCCTCGCCTGCGGGCGAGGAGGGCGTGTGGAGCGTTCCCTGTGAGAGTTGCCCGGCGGATCGGCGGCCGGAATAGCCACCCGGAGTTTCACCGGGTCCATGCGAGTGAGAACGTGCGTAGACCACGCCCGGCCACTGAATGCAATCCCGGTGCCATGGATGCGCCGACTGCAACTTTCACAATCCGGAAACGTTCAACGCCGCACGTCCATTGAGGAGCATGCGATGGCTGCAAAGAAGAAGATCGCGAAGAAAAAGGTCGCCAAGAAAAAAGTGGCCAAGAAGAAGGTCGCTAAGAAGAAGGTCGCGAAGAAGAAGTCTGCACGCAAGAGCGCGCCCAAGCGCGAGCTGATCGACACCGGCACCAACAAGCTCTTCGTTCGGCGCAACGCGCGCGGCACCTCCTTCAAGGAAGTCGAGGATGTCGGCCGCTCGCTGACGGCCGATCGTCGTCGCAAGGCCAAGACCGTCGCCAAGCCGGGTCAGGGCGACAAGGGCGATCGGCGCCGCTAGCGCCAGAGGATGCGGGAATGACGGTTCGCAAATTCGGACTGGGCGACGCATCGCTCGAGCGCTCGCCGGGACAGCAGGGCGACATCTTCGCCGGCAACGTGATCGACCAGCGCCACGGCGGGCCGATCACGATCGGCTATGGCCGCTATGGACCCAACCAGTGTCTCGAGGAAACGATGGCGGTCGACGACGTCATGCTGATCCTCGAGGGGCGGATCTCGATCACGAGTCGCGACGGCACCGTGACGGGCGGGCCGGGCGAATTCATCTACATGCCCAAGGGCGAAGCGGTCACGATCCGTTCGCACGACGAGGGCGCGCTGACGGCCTACGTCACCTACCCGCACTGGCAGGAAGCACGGGGCTGACCGGCAGCGTGTTTCGTGCGGACAGGCGGTGCTCAAGGAAGAAGCGCACGAACTCGGCGCTGGCGTCGGGGCCGCGCGGGTCGGTGAAGGACCCGAGCAGGCTGCCGCCGGACCAGGCGTGTCCCAGATCTTTCAGCACCCACTGCTCCCCGAGCGCGCGGTCCTGCGCGTCGAAACGGATCGTGCGGGTGAACGCGATGCCGGTCGGGGTTTCCCCATGCGAGACGTGCGTGCGCACGCCCGGCCCGCCGGACGCCTGTTCGCTGGCCTGGTCGCCGTTTACCGGATTGACCGTCTCGTCGCGATCGCCGTGGAAGACGATGGTCGGCACCACGGGGCCTGTCCGCACGGGAAGCCGTGCGGCGGGAGCGCCCTGCCGCATGGCCGAGAAGGCGGCATGCATGTCGCGCGCCGCGCCGCAGGCCAGGCCCGAATGGATGCCGACCGCGGCGTAGAGATCGGGATAGGTGGCGCCCATGATGGCCGCGGCCGCGCCGCCGGCCGAGAGGCCTGCGACATAGACCCGGTCTTCGTCGACGGCATGGTCGCGCAGGATCTGCCGCGTGACTTCGGCGATCAGGTGAGGCTCGCCGAGGTCGCGAATCTGGTCGCCCACCTTGAACCAGTTCCAGCACTTGTTCGGGTTCGCCGACTGGGGTTGCTCGGGATAGGCGACGAGAAAGCGCCGCGCGTCGGCGAGTTCGTTCATGCGCGTGCCGGCGGCGAAATCGTCCGGCGACTGGCTGCAGCCGTGAAGCATAACGATCAGCGGCAGGGGCCGCCCGTCATGTCCGGCGGGGATGTAGAGCTTGAAACGGCGGTTGCCCGCCGAATTCGCCACGGTGTGATAATCGAACGACGAGGCCAATACCTCGGGACGAGGTTCCGTCAGGGCCCGCATCGCTTCGACGAGTCTGCCGTCGCGCGCCAGTCGAAGAACCTCGATCACGTCGGCGCGATGTAACAACATGGGTACTCTTTTCTGTACGCTGGCTGAGGACTATTCGAGGAACGCCGCGGCGTCCAATCACAACGGTCGCCCTTGTGCCCGCCACCTTCAACTACGCAAATGGCGACGTCGAGTTGCGTCAATGCATCCTTTGTCGCAACTCCGGGCCTTTCAAACGGTTGAGGAGTAAGCTCTGGCAGCTTTGGGAGGCGGGCGTGCGTATTTTTTCTGTGGCAATCATCGCAGGTGTCGGCATCGCCCTCTCGACGGTCGCATTCGCCGAGTCGTGGCGGGCAAAGCCGGTCCTCGAGGCCCGGTCGCCGCTACTCTGCCGACAGGCCGATGTATCGAAGCTGTTCTTTGCGTTCGCGGAAATGGGCAATGACCTTTCGGTGAAGGCGGGCGAATCAGACGCGTTCCTGGTACCGGTATCGGCCGACGGATCGATCGCGCGCACCATCTCAATACCGGTCGGCCAGAAGACGTTCACCGTCGACCTCACCGGGAATGCCAAGGGCCGCGACCTGCAGGTCTACAATCGCGATTATGCCTGCCTCTTCAAGCTCCAGCCGGTGCCCTGACGACCGCGACTAGCAAAGCGGCAGTTTCGCCCGATGCGATTTGGCCGCGGGGGTGATGCCCTGTGCCGCCTGTTGAGCCCGAATGTACTTGCGGCGGGCTTTCTCCTCGGCGCTCAGGGGGGCTTTGCCTTCGCCTGACGGCACGCAGGCGCGCCGGGCGGTGCTTCAATGCCGTTTTGGTTGGGGGCAGGAGACAAGCCATATGCCGTGCCCGGCGTCCCCGGCTGGATGGTGGGCAGGCCATCGTTCGCAGCCATCGCAGGAGCCGCAGAGGCCACTAACAGCGCCGCGCAGAGCGTATGCCTCAAGGACATGGCAACCCTAATGAATGATGCTGAGCCAAATGACCGGAGCATTGCGTCGATTCGGTGTGGGGTCGCAGGCGGCGCCAAGGCATTGGCGGCCGCAAAGAAGGCAATTATTTGTAATTGCGAGGCATTCGCACTTACAATATCGTCGCCGCCGTGCCGTCCGACACCACCATCCTGTATGTCGAGCATCGAGGCTCGCTGGTCGATTATGCGACCGGCATCGTGGGCTCGCGCACCCAGGCCGAGGAACTGGTGCAGGAAGCTTGGCTGCGCTTCGACGAGGTAGCGCGCCAGCGCTTCCTCGACGAGCCGTTGGGCTATCTGTATCGCATCGTTCGCAACCTGGCGCTCGACGGCCGCCGCCGCACCGCCCGCGAGACCGAGGCCCTGGCAAACGGTGTCGCCGAGGCGGTGACGGCGCCCGGCGTGGCGGCCACCCCGGAAATGCTGACGCTCTACCGGGACGAGCTTCGTCTGCTCGAGCAGGCGCTGGCCGAACTGCCGGAGCGCACGCGCCGTGCCTTCGAGATGCACCGGCTGGAGGGCTGCAAGCTCCGCGAGATCGCCGAGTGCCTCGGCATCTCCCTGCCGCTGGCGCACAAGCTGGTGTCGGACGCGATCGCGCACTGCAAGAGGCGTTTGGGCTGGAAATAATTCCGCCGCTTCGCATTAATCATTAGAAAATCGGATCTACCGGGCGTTGGCAGTATGCGGGGCAGGTCTCCGCGTGAGGAGGGATGGAGCGCGTGACGGATGCCGACGCCGAACGGGCCTCGAACGAAGCCACCGACTGGCTGATCCTCCTGCAGGAGGAGCCGGACGACGCCGAGCTGCGCCGCCGGTTCGACGAATGGCTGAAGGCCCGTCCCGAGAACGAGCCCGCCTGGGCCTCGACCCGTCGATTTTCCGAAATGGCCGCCCTGCTGCCCGCCGCGCGCGAGGCCGGCGCCGTAGCCGCGCCGACGCGAGCCAGTGCGGAGGTCTTGGCGATCGAGCCACGGACCGCGAGGCGCCGCTGGGCGATGCCCGCGCTGGCTCTTGCGGCAGCGGCTTGTCTCGCTCTGTGGGCGGGGCCTGCGATGCTCCTGCAATTGCGCGCCGATCACTTCACCGGCACGGCCGAGCTGCGCCAGGTCGACCTGCCCGACGGCAGCCGCGTGACCCTGGCACCGGCCAGTGCCATCGCTGTCGCGATGGCCGACGATCAGCAGGCGCGCCGCGTGCAGCTTCTTTCGGGCGAGGCTTTCTTCCAGGTGCGGCCCGATCCCACGCGGCCCTTCCGGGTGACGGCGCGGGACGTCGAGGCGACGGTGCTGGGCACGCGCTTCGACGTTCGCCTCGGCATCGACGACGTCGCCGTGTCGGTCGAGGAGGGGGTCGTCGCCGTCGCGACGACCGGTGCGCCCGTGGAGAGTGCCGCGAAGCTCGTCGCCGGTCAGTTCGTGCGGATCACGAACGACGGCCTCACAGCGCGGGGCAGCGAGCCGCCCGAGCTGGTCGCTGCCTGGCGACAGGGTCAGCTCTATGCCCAGGAGACTCGCCTCGGCGATGCGATCGATCAGCTGCGTCGCTACTTCGGCGGCACGATCGTGTTGACCGACGGCGGGCTCGCCGAGCGCCGCATCACCGGCGCCTACAATCTCGCCGACCCCGAGGATGCGTTGCGCGGCATGGCGCGCGTGCATGGCGCCAAAGTGCGCCGCGTGACGCCATGGCTGCTGGTCGTCTCGGCCTCCTGACATCCGATCGCGCGCTCGAACGAATTTCTTAGAAAAGTCCGCGAGTCACTCGTTGCCCCAGTGAAGGAACGAATGCGCTGCCCTCCATCGCACGTCGATGGGCAGCGTCCGATGTTCCTGCTCTGCGGGGAGATGTTGCGGCGATGGACAAGCGTTTGGGTTCTCTGGGCGTCGGGGCGATACTGGGCACGTCTGCGATCACGATGGTTCTGGCGGCGGGCGCTACTCCGGCCGTCGCGCAATCGCCCGACGTGCAGACTGTCCAGGCGCCGGCACAACGCAGCTTCAATATCGGACCACAGCCGCTCGCCAGCGCAATGCCGCTGTTCGGCCAGCAGTCCGGCCGCCAGATCTCCGCCGATGCCGCGCTCGTGCGCGGTCTCTCGACCCAGGGAGTGCAGGGGGCGATGAGCGTCGACGAGGCGCTGCAGCGTCTGCTTGCGGGCACCGGGCTCACCTACAGTCTGCTCGGTGGCACGACCATCGCGCTCCAGCGCGTCGGCCAGGCCCCGCTCGATCCCTCGACGCTTCAACTCGATCCCGTTCAGGTGCAGGGCGTCTTCGCGGTTCCGTCACAGGCGATGATCGACAACATCCCGCCGGCGTACGCCGGAGGGCAGGTGGCGACCGGCGGCCAGCTCGGCCTGCTCGGCAATCGCGACGTCATGGAAACGCCGTTCAACCAGACGAGCTACACCGCGCAGAAGGCGCAGGATCAGCAGGCGCAGACCATTCGCGACGTCCTGATCGACGATCCGTCCGTCCGCATCGTGCGGCCGACCGGCAACAACGGCGCGCAGAACATGATGATCCGCGGCTTCACCGTCGAGAGCATGGACATCGCCTATGGCGGACTCTACGGCCTGCTTCCGACCTATTCGATCGGCGTCGAACTGGCCGAACGCATCGAGGTGCTGAAGGGACCGAGCGCGATGCTGAACGGCATGTCGCCCAGCGGTGCGATCGGCGGCACGATCAACGTCGTCCCGAAGCGCGCGCACGACGAGCCGATGAACCGCGCGACGGCCGCCTACAGCTCGGCCGCGCAATTCGGCGGCGCCGTCGATGTCGGCCGCCGCTTCGGCCCCGAGAAGGAGCTGGGCGTGCGCCTGAACGGCGCCTATCGCGCCGGCCAGACGGCGGTGTTGTGGAACGCCGAGGAGCTGGGCCTCGGGACGATCGGCATCGACTATCGCGGCGACGGCTTCCGCCTGTCCCTGGATGGCGGCTACCAGTCCCAGTACATCAGCGGCGGTGTCGGCTATGTCAGCGTGGCCGCCGGCGCGCCGGTGCCGGGCGTGCCCGACCTCAACAGCAACTTCATCCTGCCGTGGAGCAAAACCTACTCGCAGGACCTGTTCGGCGCGCTGCGGGCCGAGGTCGACGTCTGGCCCGGCGTGACCCTCTATGGCGCCATCGGCGCGCACGACAATCGCTGGAACTCGCTGTGGTCGGGCGATCCGATCGTCACGGGGCTCAACGGCAACAGCACGCAGACGCCGCTCAACAATACGTCCTACGAGACGAAATGGACGAGCGAGATCGGCCTGCGCGGCGAGGCGCAGACCGGTCCGGTCGGGCACACCTTCGCCGTGAGCGCGACGCGCTATCAGCAGGTATACGGCTTCGGCCGCGGCATCGGCACCGCCTACGCTTCGAACATCTACACGCCGAACGTCGTCGCGCGCCCCAACATCACGGCCCAGTCGCCTCGCAAGTCGAGCACGCTGCAGCTCAACAGCTTCGCCGTCGCCGACACGCTTTCCTTCGCGCAGAAGCGCGTCCAGCTCACCGTCGGCGCGCGCTACCAGCAGATCATGGGCGAGAATTTCAATCTTGCGAACGGCGCTCTCACCTCGGCCTACCTGCAGGACGCGATCAGCCCCTCGGTGGCTCTGGTCGTGCGGCCGTGGAAGGAGGTCTCGTTCTACGGCAACTTCATCCAGGGGCTGCAGCCAGGCACGGTCGTCGGTCCGACCTTCGTCAATGCCGGCCAGGTCTTCGCGCCTTATCAGTCGACGCAGTTCGAGTTCGGTACCAAAATCGACTGGGGCAAATTCACCACGACGCTCAGCGCCTTCCAGATCAGCCAGCCCAGCGCCATCGCCAACGCCGCGACCAACACGCTCACGCAGAACGGCCTGCAGCGCAATCGCGGCATCGAACTCAACGTGTTCGGCACGCCGGCCGAAGGCGTGCGGCTGCTGGGCGGCGCAATGTTCCAGGAGGCGATCCTGGTCAGCACGGCGGGCGGCGTGAACGATGGCTGGCAGGCCGCCGGCGCGCCCAACGTGCAGGTCAACCTGGCGGGCGAATGGGACACGCCGTTCGTCCGCGGCCTGACTCTCGATGGAAGGGTGATCTACACCGGCACGCAGTATGTCGGCCTGACCAACCCGCGGCAGAGCATCCCCGACTGGGTGCGGTTCGACGTCGGCGCCCGTTACGTGATCGCCGATGCGAAGAGCCCGACCGGCAAGCCGGTGGCCATCCGCTTCAACGTCGAGAACCTGCTCGACACCAACTACTGGTCGATGGTGTCGTCCACCACGCGCCTCAACGTCGGCACGCCCCGCACCTTCCGGCTCGCCCTCACGGCGGATTTCTAGGGCGTCGCCCTTCAAACACCTCCCCCGTCATACGGGGGAGGCCGGGAGGGGGCCGGCAACACCATGAATCTTGAAGCGGAGACGGCCAGCCGGTGGCCTTCCCCCTCCGGCCCTTCGGGCCACCTCCCCCGTGTGACGGGGGAGGCAAGTAGTTAGCGCTTAGGAGCGACGGTGGCTGGGATGGGCACGGGCTTTCGCGCCTCGATGGACTGGCTGCACACCTGGGCCGGGGTGGTGCTGGGTGGACTGCTGTTCGCGATCTTCTGGATGGGAACGCTGTCGGTATTCGATCGCGAGATCGACCGCTGGATGGCGCCGATGACCCGGCTCGCGCCGACCGGTGAGGTCGCAGCCGTCGAGGCGCTGCGTGCTTCCTATGAGGCGGCCGCCGCTGCCAAGGCAACCTCGTGGTTCGCGCAGCTTCCGACGGAACGGGCTCCGGTGCTGCAGGTCACGTGGCGCGAGGGGACGCGCCAGCTGGTGCGGCTGTTCGATCCCGCGACCGGCGCCGCGCTGCCCGATCCCGGCACATGGGCGGGCACGGGCTTCCTCTATCCCTTCCACTACATGCTGCATGTCCGGCTGGGCTACTGGATCGTCGGCGTGGCGGGGATGGCGATGCTGCTGCTCTGCGTTTCGGGCGTGGTGATCCACCGCAAGATCTTCGCCGACTTCTTCACCTTCCGGGCCGGCAAACAGCCGCGCCGCCTGGTGCTCGACCTGCACAACGTGACCGGGGTGCTCGGCCTGCCGTTTCACTTCATGATCACCCTGTCGGGCGTGATCATCTTCTTTGGGGTGTATTTCCCCGGCACGATCCAGTTCGCCTATGGCGACGAGGTCCGGGCCTTCGCCCGAGAGGCCTACGGCAATTACGACAGGCCGAGGCTCGGTCGGCCCGGCGCGCTTGCCTCGCTCGACGCCATCACGACGGAGGCGAGCCGTCTCTGGGATGGGGAGACGCCGCGATACCTGTTCGTCCGCCAACCCGGCGATGCCGCCGCCGTGGTGCAGGTGGCCCGCCATGGCGAGGATCGCGTCGCCGGCCGTTCCGACATCGCCTATTTCGACGCGACGACCGGGGCGCTGCTGCACCAGCGCATCGCGCCGCAGCCGGTCCTGTCGGCGCAACGCTTCATCGCCGGGTTGCACCTGATCCAGTTCCGCCACTGGACCCTGCGCTGGGTCTATTTCGTCCTGGGCCTCGCCGGATGTGCGCTGATCGCCACGGGCTATCTGTTCTGGCTGGAGTCGCGGAAGAAGAAGGACGGACGCCTGGGCCCGCGCGGCGTGCGCCTCGTCGAGGCGCTGACCGTCGGCTCGGTGAGTGGCATCGTCGTTGCAACGCTTGCCTTCTTCGTGGCCAACCGGCTGCTGCCGCTGGGCACGGTCTTTCTCGGCGAGGATCGCGCCGCGCTCGAGATGTGGGCCTTCTATCTCGTCTGGCTCGCGAGCTTCGCCCATGCCGCGCTGCGGCCGCGCCGTGCCTGGATCGAACAGTGTGGGGCGATCGCTGTCCTCGCGCTCGCGGCGGTGCTGCTCAACTGGATCACCACCGGAGATCATCCCGGCCGCAGCCTCGGCCAACCCCATCTCTGGAGCGTGGCCGGCATGGATATCCTGCTGCTCGGCAGCGCCGCAACGGCGGCGTGGGCGGCCTTTGCCCTGGACCGGAGGCGCGCGCGCGCAACTTCGCTGGGGCTTGCCCGTTGATCGCCTCGCGCATCGGGAGGAAGTTGGAGTTCATGAGCAGCCTGCAGGACGCCACCAAGGTCGCCGCCGCCTTGCGCGGCCAGAAGAAGTACCGCGACGCCATCGACCTGATCGAGAAGGCGCTGGCCGCTGCCCCGCCCGAAGACTTCGCCCGCCTCGATGCCAACCGCGAGGGCCTGCGCACCGCCGAGGAAGCGGGCTTGCACGATGTCGCGAAGCGCTTCGCGGATGCCATTTCCTTTAAAGAAACCGAAGGCGATCCGGACGAGGATTGAGCGCTGCGCGCCTGTCCTCAGGTGCAAATAGAACTAAGCGCCACCGGCGAACCGGTGACCAGCATGGCCCCGGCGCCGGCGAGGGTCGTCGCGAGCGTGACGCGCCGCTCGAAGTCTGAAGCCGCCGACCGGGCAAACCGGAGCAGGGCGAGGCCTGCTGCGACCAGCAGCACCCAGGTCACGACCAGGGCCCAGCGCAGCAGCGAGGCACCGAACAGAGGGATCTCCTGCCAGCCGTACGCGCAGCCCGCTCCCTGCAGCGCGTAGAGAAGCGAGAAGCCGAAGGCCCAGAGGAGCAGCCCTGCGCTGATCCGTGCGAGCAGGGTCATGACACCACCGACGGCGCCAGCAGGCAGAACAGCACGATCGCGAGCGTTGCGGCGGAGTAGTCGCTGAACAGGCGCGCGACACGGAGGTCGAGCGTGCGGCGGGGCGACACGTGGCCGGCTGCGACGCGGGCGTGGGCGAAGCCCATACAGAGCAGAGCGATGAGGGCGTGCAGCAGGGAATAGGCGAGCAGCGCCCAGCTGCAGGCGGCATAGGCGTGTTCCTGCGGCGCGGGCAGTGCCGTGACGCCGAGCGTCCCCAGCGCGACGATCGTGCCCAGCTGCGCCGCAGCGCCGGCAAGCGCCGCGCGTCCGGTCGGGGCCAGCGCCCCCTCGGTACTGGCGGCGAGGCTGCGGCGGGCGAACAGGCTGCCTGCCGCCGCCGCCACGGCCGCGACGAGGCCGGGTACGATACCGCCCTCGATGCGCTCCGGCGGCGGCCAGTTCGGGGCGATGACCCAGAGGAAGGCATAGCCGAACAGCAGCGAGGCGAGCGCCGTGCCGTCGGCCACCAGCAGGAAGGCGCTACCCCACCAGCCGGGCGCGCCCGCGGCTTCGCGATGGATCGGCGCCACCTCACCGCCGCCAATCGGCAGCGGGCCGATGTCGCGGCGCCAGTCGAGGACCCAGGCCCAGCGCAGGCCCAGCGCCACGACTCCTGCCACCGGCAGCAGCGACAGCCAGTATTGGCCGGCCAGCAGGCAGAGGAAGAAGCAACCCGTCACCGCGGCCGTGACGATCGGCAGGTGCGTGTTGCCGGGCAGGACGACGACATGATCGATCGCACCGCTCGTCGTTTCCACCGCCATCGTCTCTCGCCAGCCGTGGCGCGGCTGCCCGAGATAGCCCTCGCCGCGCGCCAGCGACGTCGCGAGAGCGGGGGCGTCGGCCAGCGGCTCGCGATCGGCGACGGTGGGAAGGCTCGCGATATTGTAGGCGGGCGTCGGAATCGGCATCGCCCATTCGAGCGTGCCGGCGGTCCACGGATTGCGGCGCCGGCGGCGGGCGTAATAGAGGTGCAAGGCGACGTCGATGGCGAACAGGGCGAAGCCGAAGGCCATGACGAAGCTGCCGACCGAGGAGAGCAGGTTCAACAGCGTCCATCCCGCCTCTTCGGGATAGGTGTGGACGCGGCGCCGCATACCGAGCAGGCCGGTCAGGTGCATCATGAAGAAGGTGACGTTGAAGCCTGTGAAGATCAGCCAGAACGAGGCCTTGCCCAGCAGGTCGTCACGCGTGCGGCCGGTGAAGTGCGGCAGCCAGTAGTAGGCGCCGGCGAGCATCGGGAAGATGAAGCCGCCGATCAGCACGTAATGCAGATGCGCGACCACGAAATGCGTGTCGTGCGCCTGCAGATCGAAGGGCACCATCGCCAGCATCACGCCGGTCATGCCGCCGATCACGAAGATCACGAAGAAGCCCAGGAGGTAGAGCATGGGCAGCTTGAGCTCCGGCCGGCCGTTCCACAACGTCCCGATCCAGGCGAAGACCTGCACCGCCGTCGGCAGTGCCACCAGCGCGGAGGCGGCCGAGAAGAAGCCCAGCGCCATGTGCGGGATGCCGGTGGTGAACATGTGATGCACCCACAGGCCGAAACTGAGGAACGCGAGCGCCAGCAGCGCCGCCACGATCCAGCCGTAGCCCAGGATGCGGGTGCGGGCGAGCACCGGCAGGACCGTCGAGATCACGCCGGCCGCGGGCAGGAAGATGATGTAGACCTCGGGGTGACCGAACAGCCAGAACAGGTGCTGCCACAGCAGCGGGCTGCCGCCGCGCGCGGGATCGAAGAACGGCCAGTCGAAGGCGCGCTCCACCTCGAGCAGGATCGAGCCCAGGATCAGCGGCGGAAAGGCCACGATCATCATCAGCGCGGTGATCAGCAGATACCAGGCGAACAGCGGCATGCGGTCGAGCCGCATGCCGGGCGCGCGCAGCTTCAGCACCGAGACGGTGATCTCGATGGCGGCCGAGATCGCCGAAATCTCGACGAAGGTGATGCCGAGCAGCCAGACATCGGCGTTGATCCCCGGCGTGAAGGCTTTGGAGGAGAGCGGCGTGTACATGAACCAGCCGCCGTCGGGCGCCACGCCGAAGATCATCGACGCGATCAGGATCGTGCCGCCGAACAGGTAGCACCACCAGCCATAGGCGGAGAGGCGGGGGAAGGCCATGTCGCGGCTGCCCAGCATCTTCGGCAGCATGTAGAGCGCCAGCCCCTCGAACATCGGGATGGCGAACAGGAACATCATGATGCTGCCGTGCATCGTGAACAGCTGATTGTAGATGTCGGGCCCGACGAAGGCGCTGCCCGGCGTCGCGAGCTGTGCGCGGATCATCATGGCCAGCACGCCGCCGATCGCGAAGAAGACGAAGGCCGCGACCACGAAGCGCTTGCCGATATCGGAATGGTTGACCGACACGGCGGTGCCACGCCAGCCCTTCGGTGCCCCCCAGATCGCCTCGAGGGCGCGGTGCCGTCGCAGCGCGTTCATCGCGTCTCTCCGCGCTGGAAGGCTGCCCAGCCCACTTCGTCGTGGGCGATCACACGGAACAGATGGCCGGAATGTCCGCTGCCGCAGAACTCGGCGCACTGGCCTTCGTACACCCCCGGCTGCTCGGCCTGGATGCGCAGCACGTTCACGTGGCCGGGGATGGCGTCCATCTTTCCCGCGAGCCGCGGCACCCAGAAACTGTGGATCACGTCGACGGCAGCGATGCGCAGCACGACCGGCTGGCCGGCGGGCATGTGCAGCTCGTTGTGCGTCACCTGCATGCCCTCGCCGGTGCGATGGCTGAATTCCCACGACCATTGCCGGCCCGTCGCATCGATGACGACCGTACCCGAGAGACCGGGCGCGATGATGCGTTCGCCCAGCATCAGCGCGTATCCCACCAGCGCCAGCAGCACGACGATCGGCATGGCGACGCCGAGCCCGCCGATCCACAGCGTCGGGCTGGTGCGACCCTCGCGCCCGCGCCGCAGGAAGGCCAGCAGGAGCAGCACGAAGACCAGCAGGCTGAGCGCCGTCGCGCCGGCCAGCATCGCCCACCAGAAGCTGGCCACCCGCGCCGCCGCCGGGCCGGCCGCGTCGAGCGTCGACAGCGGTCCGGAACATCCGCCGACAGCCATCGTTACCAGCGACGCACCCAGCGGATGGAGGAGGGACCGATGGCTATTGTTTCCGAAGGGTCCCCGCCGGCAGAGGCTGAGGTCCGGGTCGATCCGATCGAGGCGCAGTCCCATTTCCACCGGACCGAATCGCGCATCGCCGTCGCCGGCCATCCGATCCACGCCATGCTGGTCACCTTCCCGATCGCGCTGACCATGTGCACGCTGGGCGCCGACGGCTTCTACTGGTGGACAGGCGACGCCTTCTGGGCGCGCGCCGCCCTGTGGGCCAGCGGAATGGCCTTCCTCCTCGGTGTCGGGGCCGGACTGGCGGGCACGGTCGAGCTGCTGCTGGTGCCGGGCATCCGCGCCCGCTCCGCGAGCTGGACTCACTTCGTGCTTGCCGTGATGCTGCTTTCCATCCTCGGCGCCAACTGGGGCTACCGTCTGGCGGGTTACGAGCAGGCCGTGCTGCCGTGGGGTGTGCTGCTGTCGCTGCTGGCGGCGGGTTTCACCGCCATCACCGGATGGCATGGCGGAAAGCTGGTCTTCGACTATCACCTCGGCACCTCGTCCACGGGCAAGAGGTGACCGCGTGGTGAGAGAAGCCACGCCGGCACGATTTCGTCTCCGACCAAGGGCTTGCCGAGCACCAGGATCAGAATCACCAGCATCGTGAGGCCGGACACCAGCAGCAGCGGTGCCGGATGCGGCGTCGTATAGTCGCCTTGCCGCTCACCGACCTGCAGGGTGACATGGCCGAGCCAGGCATGGGCGAGTACCAGCAAGCCGACCAGCGCCAGCTTCACGAACATCCACGGCACGAAGACCTCGCGCAGGAAGATCAGCGCCGTGCCCAGTGCGATCGCGATCACGGCCGCCGGCGTCACCACGCCGACATAGGCCACGTGCGTCACCAGCCGGCGCCGAGAATATTGGTGCTGATCGTCCGCCGGATGGTGCCGCGCCAGCAAGAGCGGCAGGCCGACGAGGCCGGCGCACCAGATCGACAGGGCGGCGATGTGGAGGAATTTGAGGGCCGCGATCATGCCGTGCCGGCGGCCCGGATCCACACCCGGCGCGCGATCAGCGCCGTCGCCAGCGCATAGGGGACCACGCCCGGCACCCACATCACCAGTCCCGCGAGCTGCTGGTCGGCGACCTGCTCCAGTCCCCAGGGCAGTGTCGACGCGGCATGGCTGGCATAGAGCGGCGTGCGCGCGAAGGTGAGCAAGGCGCCCAGCATGCCCATCTGCGCCATGGCGAGGATCGAGGCCATCGACGCCGTCACGGGCGGCGCGGCGAAAAGCTCCCGCCAGAACCAGCTCGCGGTGCCGAGCAGGCTGAGCTGCATCAGCCAGTAGACCGCCGTGTCGCCGAGCGCGCGGTCATACAGCGAAGGCAGGTGCCAGGCCCACAGGGTCGCGGTCGAGATCAGGAACGCGATCCCGAGATGTCTCGAACCACGGCCGGGAAAGGCCAGCGCCGCCAGCGGAGCGGCCGCGGCGACCAGCAGCACGTGATGCACGGCGCGCACAGAGAACAGCGCAACGGTCAGCGCGCAGAGCGGCGACACGAACGCCACCGCGAGGACTGCGACCGAGGCCAGCGCAAGGCGCGGATGCGGCGACCGCATCGCCACCGCGGCCGCGACGGCAAGCACGACCAGCAGCACTGGGTCGAAATTCCAGCGACCGATCCAGTCGTACGGGTGAGGAGGGGCGCCGCAATAACTGGTCATGGTTCTGCGACGCCGTCCGCCGATGAAAGGGAGTTCAGTCGCAACGCAAATGGAGGGCCGGAGTTCCCGCCAGCGCAGCGCCTGTGAACCAAAGGTGCCTTGCTGCCGCTTCCTTAACGAGACGCCCGCTTCAGCGCGTCGTGCCCGTAGGCCAAAGCGAGGGCGAGCAGGGAGCCGCCGACGATGTTGCCCACTGTGCTGAACAGGAGATTGAGCAGCCCCGCCGACCAGTCGAGGCCGCCCGGCAGGCCGCTCAGCCATCCCATCGGGATCAGCGACATGTTCGCGACCGAATGTTCGAGGCCGGCGGCGACGAACAGCATGATCGGGCCGACGATGGCGAGGATCTTCGCCGGAAGCGTGTTGGCGCTCATCGACATCCAGACCGCGAGGCACACGAGCGCGTTCGCGAGGATGCCCGAGCAGAAGACGGCCTGTGGCGACTTGTCGAGCTTGTCCCCGACGACACTCCGCGCCGCGTCGCCCACGTCCCCTTCCAGTCCACCGCTGGCCGCGAACAGCAGGGCGACGACAAGGCTGCCGGCGAGATTGCCGAGCCAAACGACGGTCCAGGCGGCGGCCATCCGGCTGACGGGCAGCGCGCCCGTGATAGCCGGCAGCACCATCATCGTGTTTCCCGTGAAGAGTTCGGCGCCCGCGATCATCACGAGGATGAGTCCGACCGAGAAGGCCAGCCCCGACAGAAGCCGTACCGGACCGGTTGCCGGGCCCTCGCCCAGCCCCGACTGCGCAACCAGTGAGATCACCGACCCGAAGGCGATGAAGGCGCCGGCGAGGACGGCCAGGACCGCCATGCGCGGCCAATCCTGCTGCGCCTTGGCGGCCAGCGCCTGCGGTGCCGCGCGGGCGATGGCCTCTCCAACCGGATCCTTGTCCTTCTCGTCCATCGAAGCGCCCTCGCTGGGATAGGGACCGGGCTACGCGGCCTCGATGCGAACGGGAACGGCTTTGACCGCCGGCGTCTTCGACTTGCGATCGTGGTGCTGCAGGGCGATCAGCGGGTTCAGTTCCGGATAGTAGCCCGCGATGCTGCCGTCCGGCAGGTCGAATGGGACGACCTCCAGCCCGTCGATGCGGCGGACATGGCCATCGTCGGCGTCGCCCACAAGGGACACGCGCTGTCCCGCGACGAGGCCCGCGCGCTCGATGTCGGCGGGGTTCATCATGACCACGTCGCGTGTGCCCTCGATGCCGCGCAGGCGGTCGCTGTAGCCATAGATGGTCGTATTGAACTGGTCGTTCGAGCGCAATGTGATCAGGCGATAGCGGCCGGGGGTGTCCTCGACGTCGGTGGCCGCGAGCATACTGGGCGCGGTGAACTGGGCGCGGCCGCTCTCGGTCTTCCATTCGCGCTCGCGCGCCGGGTTGCCGCGATAGAATCCGCCCGGTTCGAACATGCGCTCGTTCATGTCGTAGAACTGCTCGGGATAGGTCTCTGCGATCAGGTCGCGCACCACCGCATAGTTGGCTGTCCAGTCGTCCCATTGGACCCGGGGATTGGGCGCCAGCGTTTCCTTGGCGATCCCGGCCACGATGGCGGTCTCGGACAGGAGATGCTCGCTGGCGGGCTCCCGATGGCCGAGCGAACCGTGGATGTGGCTGAAACTGTCCTCGATCGTCACCGTCTGCGGACCGCTCGCCTGCATGTCCTCCTCGCTGCGACCGAGGCAAGGCAGAAGGTAGGCGACACGGCCGTTGAAGAGATGGCTGCGGTTCAGCTTGGTGGCGATCTGGACGGTGAGCTGCATCCGCTCCCAGGCCGGCTCGACGCGCGTCTGGTCGGGAATGGCGCGCAGGAAGTTGCCGCCCAGCCCGATGAAGGCCTGCACCTCGCCGGCGAGGAGTCCCTCGCAAACGGCGACGGTGTTCATGCCCTCGCTGCGCGGCGGATCAAAGTCGAACATTGCCGCGAGCTTGTCGAGCGGCACCAGTTCGGGCTTTTCGGCAATGCCCACCGTGCGCTGGCCCTGCACGTTCGAATGGCCGCGCACCGGGCAGATGCCCGCGCCCTCGCGCCCGATATGGCCGCGCATCAGCAGCAGGTTGACCAGCATGGCGATGTTCTCGAAGCCGTGGACATGCTGGGTGAGGCCCATGCCGTAGACGCCGATCACGCGCTCCGCCTCGACATAGACCCGGCCGGCTTCCTCGATGTCGGCACGGCGGAGGCCCGATTCCTGTTCGATCCGTTCCCACGAGGTCGCATCCGCCTTCGCGTGGAAGGCCTCGAAGCCGGTGCAGTGCTGGGCGATGAAGGCATGGTCGATCACGGTCCCGCCCTGTCGCACGTCCTCGGCGAGGACGAACTTGCAGAGGCCCATGATCGCGGCGATGTCGCCGCCGGCGCGCGGCTGCAGATACTGGCAGCTGATCGGCGTTTCCTGGCCCGTCAGCATCTGCAGCGGGCGCTGCGGATTGATGAAGGAGGTGAGGCCCTTCTCACGAAGCGGATTGAAGGTCACGACCTTGCAGCCGCGCTCGACCGCCTTCTGCAGCGGGTGGAGAAAGCGCGGGCTGTTGGTGCCGGTGTTCTGGCCGAAGAAGAACATCGCGTCGCACTTCTCGAAATCGTCCAGCACGCAGGTGCCGACCGGCGACCCGATCAGCTCGTTGAGGGCCACCGACGTCGTCTCGTGGCACATGTTCGAGCTGTCGGGCAGATTGTTGTGGCCGTACAGCCGCGCGAACAGGGCGTAGAGATACGAGGTCTCCAGCGAGGCGCGGCCGGAGGCGTAGAACACCGTCCTCTTCGGTTCGCTGGCCTTCAGCGCCGCGCCGATCGCCGAGAATGCGTCCTGCCAGGTGCAGGGCACGTAGCGATCGCTGGCGGCGTCGTAGCGCAACGGGTGGGTGAGGCGGCCCTGCTGCTCGAGATCGTGATCCGTCCAGCTCCGCAGCTCGCTCACGGTGTGGCCGGCGAAGAAGTCGGGCGTGCAGCGATGGGTGGTCAGTTCCCACAGAGTCGCCTTCGCGCCGTTCTCGCAGAATTCGAAGGCGTGCGGATGCTTGGGCTTGCCCCACGCACAGCTCGTACACATGAAGCCGCCGGTCTTGTTCTGCTGGCGCAACGTGTCGAGCGCGCCCACAGCCGACATCTCCCGGCCGACCGTTTCCACGATCCCGCGCAGCGAGCCCCAGCCGCCGGCGCTGCCGTCGTAATCGGTGTGTTCCGGCTGATCCGTCATGGCGCTTACCCTGCATTTCAGTCGGTATGCAAAGCGGGGGCGGCGCAAAGGTTGCCGAATTTCTTCGCTTCGGACGAGATATGGCAGCCGTGCAACCCTGCATCTCTCGACGCGTTCGGGGAGCAGGGTCAAGCGCGCCAACGAGCCTGTGGCTTGCTTACACGACCCGCCTCTCCCTCCGATGACGTTGCGGCCGGAATCGTCGCACAACAGCCCTCTGTCCCAAGGGAAGAACGCACATGACAACGATGCCAGCCGATGGACGAGAAATCACCGCGCTTACGAGTGAGGTGCTCAAAGAGCTATCAGCGGTCGATAGCGGTCCCTGCCTCTCGCTCTTTCAGCCAACACACCGCCGACATCCCGAGAACCAGGAGGACCCGATCCGTTTCCGCAATCTCCTGAAGGAACTGGAAGCGTCCCTTCATCAGAAGTACCCGGCCGCCGAGTCCAAAGAACTCCTGGAGCCGTTCCAGGCACTCGCGCAAGACGCCGACTTCTGGAATCACGCGCTGGAGGGATTGGCTGTGCTGGGCGCGCCGGGCTTCTTCCGGGCGCTCCGGTTCTCCCAGCCCGTCGACCAGCTCGTGGTCGTCGCCGACAGTTTTCACACCAAGCCCCTGCGACGGTTTCTCCAAACCGCCGATCGCTATCATGTGCTGAGCCTCAGCCTGCACGGGATCCGGCTGTTCGAAGGCAACCGGCGCACGCTAGACGAGGTCGACATGTCAAAGCGGGTCCCTGACTCGATCGGCGAATCGAGCGCCGAAGCATCAGCGGACGGCGACGGTGGCGGGGCGGGCATGCCGCTGCGGCACGGCCTCGGCGGAAAGGGCGCCGAGGCGGACAACGAGGCGGATCGCTACTTCCGCGCCGTCGATCGCGCGGTACTCGAGCACTACTCCCGGCCGTCGGGCCTGCCGCTGATCCTGGCGGCCCTGCCGGAGCATCATCATCGCTTCCATGAGGTCAGCCAGAACCCGTTCCTCATCGCTGACGGCATTCGCCTCAATCCGGAGTCCCTGTCGGCCGACAAGCTGCGCGAGCACGCCTGGCAGGTCGTCGAGCCGCAGTATCAGGCGCGCCTCGAAACGCTTCACGGCGAATTCGAGCAGGCCAAGGCGCGCGGCACCGGCAGCGACGTGCTCGCCGAGGTCGCGGAGGCGGCCGCAGCCGGTCGCGTCGCCACCCTCATGGTCGAGGCCGGCCGCGAGATTGCGGGCCGTCTCGATGTCGCGACGGGACGGATCGAGAAGGCGGAGCTGGGTGCTCCGGACGTCGACGACATGCTCGACGATCTCGGCGAGTTGGTCACGAAGATGGGCGGCACCGTCCTTGTGGTTCCCGCCGAGCGTATGGAGCTGCCGACCGGCCTGGCCGCGACGTACCGCTATTGACCGATGTCGTGCAGGACAGGCGGCATGTTCGGACTCTTTCGGAAGTGGCTGGGCGAGGCAACCATACGCTCCCCCGTGGCATTCTCCAGAGACGCAACAACAAGGAGGCGAAAATGAAGAGACTTATGATCACGACGGGTTGCGCCTTGGTGGCCATGACCGGACTCGCCGCGGCCCAGACGACGGCGCCCGCGACAACGCCCTCGGCAACACCGTCGACCACGCCCGCGACCCCGTCCGGCGGAGTGGGTGCCAAGCCCGGCTTGCAGCGCGTCGACAGCTCCTCGCTCGTCATGACGCTGTATACGGCCGATCCTGCCGATGTCCGCGCGTCCAAGCTGATGGGCACGAACGTCTACAATCTCAAGGACGAGAATATCGGCGAAGTCAGCGATCTGGTCATCGACAACGGCAAGACGATCAAGGCCGTGGTTGTCAGCGTCGGCGGCTTTCTGGGCATGGGCGAACGTGACGTCGCAATCTCGCCGGCCTCGATCGTGCTCAGCGAGCAACGTGATGGTTCGTTCCGCCTGGTCGTGAACACGACCAAGGACGACCTGAAGAAGGCAACGCCCTTCAATCTGGGCGACGTCGACAAGGCCGGCCCGAATGCCGCCAAGTCGGGCGACGCCGCATCCCTGAAGAAATAGAGCACCCGCGGGGCGCGGTACGCCCGCGCTCCGCGGCCCTCTTCTCGCAACCCCGCTAGCCACAGGGCTAGCCCCGGGCATCACAACGCTGTTCCCGCCCACGAAGGATTCCGAAAATGCTCAAGCTCGCGCTGGTTTTCTTCCTCGTGTCGTTGGTCGCGGGTTTTTTTGGATTTACCAATATCGCCGCCGGCACCGCGACGATTGCCAAGTGGCTCTTCGTGATCGCCATCATCATCTTCGTCATCTTCCTGGTCCTCGGCCTGATGGCCGGCGAGGTCCTTTTCTGATCGCATGCTGAGGTCGAGTATGTGGCCGGCGGCACCCGTCTGGGGTAACGCGATGCTGATCGCGGCGGCGGGGGCAGCCCTTGTCCTGGCCGCTGCCTTCGGACGCGCGATGGGCAATTCGCCGGTGGGACGCAGAATTCTGTATTGGTCACCGCTCGCCGTGGCGTTCGTCGTCTTCACCTATGTGGGCGTCGCACTCGTGACGACGCTGAGCACGTCGCCTGGATCGTGCATCTACAGCAGCGAACATCCCTCCGACTGCCAAGAGGGAGTCGCGTCACCGTCGCGGACCCCTTCGATCTAGGGTGCGAAAAGTCGACGCGCGGTGACGCCGACCACCGAGGCCTGTACGACCACCGAGAATATCACGACGACGTAGGTCGCGAGAACGATCACGTGCTTCTCGAGTCCGTCGGGCAGAGCCAGGGCAAGTGCAATCGATATCCCGCCGCGCACGCCGCCGACCACCAGGATCGAGTACGAGCCGGCCGGCAAGCTCTCCCCGCGCCTGAGCGCCAACATCGGCGCGCCGACGGAAAGCGCCCGGGCAGCGAGCGTGAGCGGGATGGCCGCCAGTCCGATGAGGAGGAGCCGCCAGTCTTCGAGGATGACGACGACTTCGACGCCGATGAGGAGGAACAGCACCGCGTTCAGGGTTTCGTCGATCAGCGACCAGAACTTGTTCACGTGATCGCGCGTATTGTCGCTCATAGCCAGGCGCCGGCCGTGATTGCCGATGATGAGCCCGGCTACCGCCATCGCGATCGGGCCGTTGACGCCGAGACTGTGGGCCAAGGCATAGCCGCCCATCACCAGGGCGAGGGTGATGAGGACCTCGAGATTGTGGTCGTCGATTGACCGCAAGGCCAGGAAGGCCGCCCAGCCGGCGATGAAGCCGAGTGCCGCGCCGCCCAGGGCCTCGACGGCAAACAGCCGGCCCGCTCCCGCCACGCTCACTTCTTCCGCTCCCGTCGCCATGCCCAGAAGCAGGGTGAACACTACGATGCCGACGCCGTCGTTGAACAGACTCTCGCCGGCCACCGTCGCTTCCAGGGAGGGAGGTACTTTCGCCGACTTGAGGATGCCCAGGACCGCGACCGGATCCGTCGGGCTGATCAGCGCGCCGAACACCAGGCACCAGATCACCGGGAGCGGTATGCCCGCGAGATCGAGCGCCAGCCACGCCGCGCCGCCGATGAGAGCGGTCGACAGGAGCACACCGGAGATGGTGATGAGGCCGATTGCCCAGGCCGAACGCCTCATCGTCTGGAGGTCGATGTGGAGGGCGCCCGCGAACAGCAGGAACGACAGGAGTCCGTCCATGACCGTCGCGTGAAAATCGATGGACCTGATGCTTTCGACGAGTTCGCGTGCGAGCGCGAGCCCGGGCCACAGAGCGTTCACCGCGACGATGGCCAGCGAAGCCAACGCGCCCATGATGGTCAGGCCGGTCGTCTGGCGCAGCCCGATGAAGCGATGATTGACATATCCGAACACGGCCGCACAGACGATCACGGCTGCTGCGACATCGAACGGCCCCAGCGCGCTCACGTGGTGTCGCTCAGCCGTTCTCGAAGAGATCGTCGCAGTTCGAGAAGCCGCGCGCGGTCCTTGCCTTCCGCGGCGGCGATCACGGCGTCGAGTGCCGAGGCGAGCGCCTTCAGCACGTCGGCGTCGGAACCGGCATAGTGCGCAACGGCACCGATCGCGTCGACCGCGACCACTTCGAAGGAGACCGGCTCCGCGACGATGCGCAGCCGCCCCTCATCGTCATGACGGAAGCTGGAGGGCGTCCTGCGTTCAGCCAGCCGCACCAATGCCTCGCGCAGCCGGTCGATGCAGTAAAGTGCAGTCGTCGGGTCGTTGATGCCGGGGGAGAGGGCTCGCTGGGCAATTTCCACGATCCGCCGGACGGAGAAAGCGAGGTCCTGATAGGGAGTGCGTTCGATTCCGACGATGAGGGTTGAACGCAGTGCGGCAGACTTTTCTTCGGGGAGGGCCGTCGCCGCGAGGACGCGGAGCAGCGAATCGCGCTCGGTCACGAAACTGCCGGGCCGCGCCACCACGTTGACGATCAGATCCTCTTCGGCCGCCAGCCGAAGCAGCGCGGCGCTGTCGATGGACTGGACGTAACCACTCGCGATTGGGCGGATGATGCGCCCCTGGTGGAAGTCCGGCGGCTCGACGTCCGTCTCCGGCTCCTCATCCCCCAGCCGCTCCGGAAACAGACGATCGATCGTGGCAGCAGTTTCGTCCGCCAGCGATGCGAGCAGCGTCTCGATACGGATCGAACTGGCGGTGTGGTGGATGAAGTAGATCAGCACGGCGAGACCGGCGACGGCGAGCACGACACCGATCGCCACGGCCAGATGCGGCACGAAGCTCGACCCCTCGACGCCTTTCACGGTGCGCAGTACGAGCAGGCAATAGACGAAGGTGCTGATGAACGTGCCGAGCACCAGCTGATTGCCACGGTCGCGCATGAAGTTGCGCAACAGGCGCGGGCCGAACTGCGAGGAGGCAAGCTGCAGCGTCAGCATGGTGATCGAGAAAGTGAGGCCGGCGACCGTGATCATCGAGGTCGCCACCGCAGACAGGATGGCGCGCGCGCCCTCCGGCCCGAAGAGATAGATGAACTCGAAGCGTCCGTAGGCGTCCGCCTCCATAGCCGCATCCAGTTGGACCGCCGCGAAGGACAGGATCACCGCGCCGGCTGCCATGAGGCTGGGCAGAAACCAGAAGCTGCCCCGCAGGCGCTCCCAGATGGAGACGAGTCGGGTGACGGACAGAAATGCGCGCATCGGCATTCAACGCGCGAAGCCGCCAAATGCTCCCGGCGCGTGATTCTCTCGCGAAAAAGCGTCTATGCGCGCGCCGGCAGCGCGCCCTTGGCCGCGCGGATTTCGGCAACGGCACGATCCCAGGCGGCGAGCCGTTCGGGGCCGGCCGGATGTGTATCCAGCAGGCCGGTGTCCTTGCGTCCCGACGCACGCGCCATGGTGACCAGCAGCCCGCGCGCCTGGTCGAGGTCTACGTTCGAGCGATAGAGAACCACGGCCGCGAGATAGTCCGCCTCGCGCTCCTGCTCCTTGGAATAGGAGATGCGGCCGATTGCGCCGCCGACTTTGGCGCCAGTATCCATTGCTGAGCGCGTGATCTGGCCGCCATAGGGGCTTCTGTAGGAGGCGGCGGCGCCCGCGGCACCCAGTAGGATGGCGCCAATCAGGGCGCCGGTCATCGTGTTGCGCTGGTTGGTGGCGATGTGATTCGCCGCCTGGTGGCCCATCTCATGCGCGAAGACGAGGCAGACCTCCTCCTCGTTCGCGGCATACTCGACGACCCCGCGGTTGATGAAGATCGACCCGTTGGCGCCGGCGCCGGCGTTGATCGAGCGGTTCGCCGATGCGGTCACCTGCCAGTTGCACACGCCCACGTTCATCTCGCGGCACGTCTGTTCGGCTGTCGGGCGGATGCGGGCAAGGGCCGAGCGCAGGATCTCGTCGACCTCGGCGTCGGTCAGTGCGCGGCGCGCCGGTGGGCCGCCGGCACCCTGCACCTCGCTCTGCGCCAGGCTGAGATGGCTGTCGCTGACCTGCGGCAGTTGATGCACCGCCCCGGCACAGCCGCATACCATGCACGCGCTCCCGAGCGCGAAGAACGATCTCCGATTCATGGACTCCCCCGAACGCTGCCGCCGGTTGCAGTGTGCGGAGAGATGCTACCGAGAGGTGGGTCGGGGAGTCAACGACCTGGGTGCACTACCGGCCATGCTCGCCCGCCAGATTGGCGGGCCTCATGATCAGGAAAGCCGCGAGCGCGACCAGCATGAGGACGGCAACGGCGAGGAAGGCGAGGCCCCAGGCCATCGGCGACATGCCGCCCGCTAGGTCGAGTGTCCAGCCGACGACCAGCGGGCCGACGAAGCCGCCCGCATAGCCCAGGGTCGAGTGCACCGCCAAGGTCGCGCCGCGCCGCGCCGGCTCGGCGTTGCCGGCCGCGCCCGCCGTGACCGACGAGGAATCGAGCCACACGACGACGCCGTAGGCGATTACCAGGAACACCGCCAGCCAATAGCCGGTCGAGCCGGCGAAGCCCAGGATCGCGGCGAAGCCGATCGACAGGATCATCGCGGTGGCGACGAGGCGGCGGCGGCCGAAGCGGATCGAGGCCTCGTTGCCCAGCACGCTGGCGAAGGTGCCGAGCAGCGCCATCACCGTGACCACCAGCGCGGGCGAGAGCGTGCCCTCCGTGACGCCGGTGCTGCCCGCGACGAAGGCCAGGAACGCCACGCCCCAGCCGCGCAGCGCGCTCATTTCGAGGGTGTGGACGCAGTAGACGACGGAATAGGCGAAGGCCGACCTGTTGCGCACGACCGGCCGGAAGTCGAACAGAGCCCCCTGCGCCTTCACGCGCGGCGCCGGCGTCTTCGCGGGCACCGACAGCGCCACCATCGTCCAGGCAGTCGCGGCGGTGAGGGCGGCGAAGGCGAAGGTCCAGCGCCAGCCGAATTGATCGGCCAGCACGTCGCCCAGCAGGTAGGAGACCGCGCCGGAGATGCCGATGCTGGCGGCATGGCCGGTGACGGCGCGCGACATGAGTTTGGAATCCACCTGGTCGGCCAGCAGCTTGAGGCCGGTCATGTAGGTGCCGGCCCAGCCGATGCCGGCTAGCGCGCGGGTGAAGAAGGCCGACCAGAAGCCGTCGGCGAACAGGCCGAACATCAGGTGGCCGGCGACCGTGCAGGCGACGCCGAACAGATAGACTTTCTTGCCGTCGATCCGGTCGGTGAGCGTGACCAGCACCGGCACCGCTAACATGTAGGCGCCGAAGAAGATCGCCGTGATCCAGCCGGCCTCGCTGTTCGACAGGCTCCAGCGCTGCATCATCTGCGGCAGCAGCGCGGGCCAGAAGCCGGCGCCGATCTGCACGAAGATCTGGGCCGCGCAGACGATCGCGACCAGACGCGCGCCGCTCATCGTCTTGGTCGGCCCCTCAGTCGGCATGGCTCGCCGTCGGTTGCGGCACGGGAATCATCCAGAGGGCCGCGAAGGCCGTGAGGCAGAGGGCGGAGGAGATGATCAGGACTCCGGCGCCCAGGCGGTCGATCAGCAGCGCAAAGACGAATGGTGCGCCGGCCGACAGGAAACGCGACGGCGCCCCCAGCAGCCCCAGGCGATAGCCATAGCTCTTGGGCCCGTAGAGCGCGAGGGGCACCGTACCGCGCGCGATGGTGATCACGCCGTTGCCCATGCCGTGCAGCACCGCGAAGATGCTGGCCGCGATTCCGCCGCCCAGGCTGAGCAGAAGGACAGTGCCCACGGGATGCGTTGTGGTGGCGAGGCGGCCCGAGGTCAGGGGATGCAGATGCCGTAGCGGCCCGGCCTCGAGCATGCGCGCCGCCACCTGCGCCGGGCCGATCAGGGCCCCGGCCGCGATGGCCTGCGTCGGCGTGGCGCCTGCGGCTTCCATGATGCGCGGGAAGTGCGCCGCCATCCCCGAGGAGACGATCCACGCGCCCGAGAAGGCGATGGCCAGCAGCACCATCGTGCGATCGAACGGCACCGGCTCGTCGACCGCTTTCAGGGTAGCGGCGAGATCGGTCGGACGCGGCAACAGCAGGGAATTGCAGGGAAGGCCGATCACGATATGCGCGGCGGCCCACAGCAGGCAGGTTTCGCGCCAGCCGATTGCGGCGGCGCCCCAGGCGGTGAGCGGCCAGGCCACGGTGCTGGCAAAGCCCGCCAGCAGGGTGATGCCGGTGATCGCACCGCGTGCATCCTTTCCGTAGAGCCGTCCCAGCGCGCCGAACGCGGCGTCGTACAGGCCAAGCCCCATGCCGATGCCCAGGAGAGTCCAGGCGATGGCGAAGGGCACGAACGATTGCGCCTGCGACAGCAGCACCAGCGCCGCCGCGAACAGCAGGCTCGACGCGGACAGCACGCCGTTGCCGCCGGCCCGGTCGATCATCCGCCCGACCTTCGGCCCGATCATCGCGGAGATGATTAGTGCCGCGGAGAAGGTGCCGAAGAACAGGTTGGTCGTGATGCCGATGTCGCGCGCCATCTCGTCCGCCAGCACCGCCGGCAGATAGTAGGTCGAGCCCCAGGCCAGCGTCTGCGCCGTCCCCAAGACGATGATGGTCGAAAGTTTGCGGCGATCCATCACGAGGCTTTGGGCCCGGCGCAGCAGGCGGTGGCGGCGGGCGCCCCCTTGGCCGGCGAACAGCATCCCGACGCCGCAGGCGCGGCAGAGGCGGCCGGGCCGTTGCAGACCCCGGTTTCCGGAAGCACGAGCTCGACCTTGCGGGCCGCGTCATGGTCGCCCGCCAGCTCGGCGGCGATCGAGCGGACCTGCTCGTAGCCCGTCATCATCAGGAAGGTGGGCGCACGGCCGTAGGACTTCATGCCGGCGAAGTAGAAGCCGGCCTCGGGCTGCGCCAGCTCACGCGCGCCGTGGGGCCGAACGGAGCCGCAGCTATGTTCGTTTGGATCGATCAGCGGCGCCAGGATCGGCGGGCATTCCAGCGCGGGGTCGAGCGACAGCCGCAGCTCGCGCAGGAAATCAAGCGCGGGCCGGAAGCCGGTCGACACCACGAGCTCGTCGACGATCACGGCGCGGCCGCAGCAGGCCGAGCCCGCCGCCACGCGCAGCCGGTCGCCATCGCGCCCGATATGGCCGACCGCGAAGCCGGTCTCGCTGCGGATCTTTCCGCTGGCGACCAGTGCGGCGAAGGCGGAACCCAGCGCCCCGCGCACCGCGAGCTGGTCGGCCGCGCCGCCGCCGAACGACTTGCCCGGATCGGTCGACCGCAGCAGCCAGACGATCTCCGTTGCCGGGTCTTGGTCCTTGAGGCGGGCGAGATCGATCAGCGTCCCGACGGCCGAATGGCCGCCCCCGAGCACCGCAACGCTGCGGCCGGCATAGCGGGCGCGGTCGCGGCCCAGCACATCGGGCATGCCGTAGGCGATGTGCTCCTGTGCCTTCGTCTCGCCGATGGCTCGCAGCCCGTTCGCGCCGGCGGGGTTGGGCGAGAACCAGGTGCCGCTCGCGTCGATGACGGCGTCCGCCGTCAGTTGCCCGGGGCCCTTGCCATTCTCGTAGCGGATCTCGAACGGCGCCGACTCGCGGCCCTTGGTCTTCACCTTGTCGAAGCCGGCGCGGCCGATGGCGGTCACGCGGCTGCTGGTGCGGATGCGTTCGGCGAGCGGCGTGCGCGTGGCCAGCGGTTCGAGATACTGTGCCACCAGCTCGGCACCGGTCGGATAGTGGTCGGGCGCCGGCCGGTTCCATCCCGCGGCGGTCAGCAGGCGGTCGGCGGCCTTGTCGATATTGTATTCCCAGGGCGAGAAGGTCTGCACGTGGCTCCACTGGCGGACCGCGTGTCCAACCGTGGGACCGGCCTCGATCACGACGGGCTCCAGCCCTCGTTCCAGCAGATGCGCCGCCGCGGCGAGGCCAACGGGACCGGCGCCGATCACGGCGACCGTCTTCTTCGCAGGGGTGATCGAATCGGGCATGTTGGTCTCCTATGTTTCTAGAATATTGGAAAGACGAGGCGCAACAAAATCGTCATCTAGGCAACGCATGTCTTCCCTGCGGCCGGGCGGACGCCGTCGGCGCAGCATTCCTCGGCCAGGAAGGCGAGGAGATCGTGCATCAGCTCATAGTTGGCGTGGCAGACCAAGGTCGCGCCGTCCCGCACCTGGGTGACGAGGCCGACGATCACCAGCGACTTGATGTGGTGAGAGAGGGTCGAGGCCGCGACGTCGAGCTTGGCCTGGAGGCGGCCGACCGGCATGCCGTCGGCGCCGGCGCGCACCAGGGCGCGATAGATCTTCAAGCGGGTCGGATTGCCCAGCGCTTCCAGTCGGGCGGCGGCATCGTCGAGCTTCATGAGGCGAAGATAGGTGGCCGTTCGATGGAGTCAACCAAATTTCCAGAAATATAGAAATACGTGCGTTTCGCAGCGGGCGGTTAGGTCACCAGGCTGGCCAGCGCCGCGAGACCTTCGGGCGGGCTCGCCTGCCAGGGCAGCATGTAGAGGCGTCGGGCCAGGCCCTGCTGCACCCTCGCGATCTGCGCGCGCTCCCCGCTCAGACGCCTGACGAGCAGCGGATCGTGCGTGCCGCTTCCCACCAGGCTTCGATTGATGACCCAAGCATACGGCTCGATATGCGCACGACGCAGATCCTCCTGCAGCGCGGCCGCCTCCGATACCGGCGTGGTTTCCGGGAGGGAGACCAGGATGATGCGCGAGTAGTCGGGATCCTGCAGCCGCATGAGCGGCGTCACGACCCGGCCCTGGGCGTGGGTGCCGATGTTCCGGGTCATTTCGCGATGGTAGGCGCCGGCGGCATCCATCAGCAGCAGCGTGTGGCCGGTCGGCGCGGTATCGAGCACGACGAAGGCGCTGCGGGCCTCCATCACGATGCGCGAGAAGGCATGGAAGACCGCGACCTCTTCCGTACAGGGTGAGGCCAGATCCTCACGCAGCAACGCGAGGCCCGCCTCGTCGAGATCCGCCGCGCGTGAAGCCATGACCTTGGCGATGTAGCGCTGCGTTTCCTCGCGCGGATCGATACGGTCGACCCGGAGGCCGTCCATCGTCGCGCCAAGCGTCGACGCGACATGGGCGGCAGGATCGGTGGTGCTCAGGTGAACGCCGTGTCCACGCTTCAGCAGGCCCACCGCCAGCGCGGCGGCGATGGTGGTCTTACCGACGCCGCCCTTGCCCATGACCATGATCAGCCCGCGGCCGGCCGATGCGAGTTCGTCGACCAGCCGGCCCAGCCCGGGAATCGCGGGCGACGCCGATGGCTCACCCGCCACGGCATCGACGGGACGTTCCGGCTCGCCGCCCAGCACCTGTCGCAGCGCGTCCAGTCCGACCATGTCGAAGGACCGCAGCGGGATCCGGTCCTGCGGCAGCGGTCGCAAGGACTCGGGCAGGTCGTCGAGGACCTGACGGCCGAGCGTCTCGATCGATTGCGCCACCGCATCGCCGGGATCGGTCGCCGCAAAGACTCCGTTGATCGCGAGGTACTGGTTGGCGAGCCCCAACGCCCTGAGCTCGGCGCTGGTCCGCGCGGCCTCGCGCATGGCGCCGCGGTCGGGGCGACTGACCAGCACGATGGTCGTGCTCTCCAAGTCGCCCAGGGTGGCCAGCGCCGCCTGGAAGCGCTCCTCCTGCATCTTGAGGCCGGAATGCGGGCCGAGGCACGAGGCGCCCCGGTCGTTCCCTTTCAGGAACCCGGTCCAGGCCCGGGGCAGGCTGAGCAGGCGCAGCGTGTGCCCGGTGGGCGCGGTATCGAACACGACGTGATCGAACGCCTCGGCGCGGGTGGCCAGCAAACCGACGAACTCGTCGAAGGCGGCGATCTCGGTCGTGCAGGCGCCGGAAAGTTGTTCGCGCACGGCGGCGCGGTCGGCATCCGTGGCATCCTTCCCGAGCTGTTCCAGGACGCGTTGCCGGTAGGCTTCCGCCGCGGCCTCGGGATCGATATTCATCGCCGACAGGCCGGGCGCGCCGGGCACCGGCCGCGGCGCGTTCGACAGCGTCGCGGCGAACATCTCGTCCAGATTCGACGCCGGGTCGGTGCTGATCAGGAGAACAGATCTCCCGCGATCGGCGAGCGCGAGGGCTGTGGCGCAGGCGAGCGTCGTCTTCCCGACACCGCCCTTGCCCGTGAAGAACAGGTGGCGTGTGGGCGCCGCGAGGAGTCCGAGCGGGATACTGGCTGACATGTCTTCACTCCGGGCAGGGGCGCCCTGCGAGTCGTGAAGGAGACACAAGATCACCTGTCGCGCCTTGCGCCAGCGCAAGGCCGCCGCCTGTTCGACCGGCTCAGGCCGCGCGGCCGACCGTCCGGATTTCGCCCCGGTGGGCCGGCAGCAGGAAGGTGATGATCCAGCAGGCCAGCAGCATCGCCGCCGAGCCGCCGAGGCAGAAGCCGATGCCGCCCCACTGGTAGAAGAGGCCGGAGAGGAGCGTGCCGGCGAGGCGCCCGCAGGCATTGGCGGCGTAATAGAAGCCCACGTCCTCGGCTGCCTTCTCCGATCCCGCATAGGCCAGGATCAGGTACGAGTGCAGCGAGGAGTTTACGGCGAAGGGCAAGGCGAAGATCGCCAGTCCCACCACGACGACGAGATCGGGGCGCAGGTCGAGCGCACTGTTCAAGGCGAGCGCGATCGCCAGCGGCACGGCGAGCAGGAGGCCCGCCCACAGGCGCGCGCCCGGCACTTCGCGGCTGAGCCCGTCGGCGCTGCGCGGCACCAGGGCGGGCGCCACGGCCTGCAGCCCGCCATAGGCGATGGTCCAGGCGGCGAGGAACGCACCTACCTCCACGAACCGCCAGCCCGAGGCGTAGAGGAACACCGGCAGGCCGACGACGAACCAGACGTCGCGAGCCCCGAACATGAAGACGCGCGCCGCGGCGAGAAGATTGACGCCCGCCGACTTGGCGAACAGCTCGCGCATGGTCTTCGACGCCTTGGCCTTGCCCAGGTCGCGCGGCAGCAGCGCCAATCCGGCGAGGAGGACGACGAGCAGCAGCGCCGCCATCAGCCAGAGCGCCGCGCGGAACCCGACCGCCTCGAGGAGCAGGCCGCCCACGAAGAAGCCCAGGCCTTTCATCGCGTTTTTCGAGCCGGTGAACCACGCCACCCACTTGAAGAGACGGCCCGCGCCGTCGCCCGCCGTCGCCTTGATGGCCGACTTGGAGGCGGTCTTGGTGAAGTCCTTGGCGAGTCCGGCCAGGCCCTGCGCGACGACGACCCAGGCAACGGAGAGAACGGGGCTCCACGCCGGATCGAGCGCTGAGAGCAGGAACAGGCTCGTGATCTGCAGCAGCTGGCCGGTCATCATCATGCGCGGGATGCCGAAGCGTGTCGCGAGCCAGCCGCCGGCGAGATTGGCTGCGATGCCGGCGAATTCGTAGAGCAGGAACAGGAAGGCGAGCGTGAACGGCGAGTAGCCGAGCCCGAAGAAATGCAGCAGCACGAGCATGCGCAGCGCGCCGTCGACCAGGGTGAAGCCCCAGTACGACCCGGTGACGATCAGGTAGTCGCGCGCCTTCGTGCCCATCAGGCGCCTGCTTCGATCACCATCCGGGCGAGATCGACCATGCGGCAGACATAGCCGACCTCGTTGTCGTACCAAGCATAGACCTTGAGCAGCGTGCCGTCGGTCACCATGGTGCTGGGGGCATCGACGATCGAGCTGCGCGTGTCGTTGCAATAGTCCGCCGACACCAGGGGCCGCGTCTCGTAACCCAGGATGCCGGCCAGAGATCCTTTGGCCGCTTCCTGGAAGAGCGCGTTGACCTCGGCCTCCGTGGTGGAGCGATTCAGCTCGAACACGCAGTCGGTCAGGCTGGCGTTGAGCACCGGCGCGCGGACGGCGTGGCCGTTCAGCTTGCCCTTGAGTTCGGGGTAGATGACCGTGATCGCCGTGGCGCTGCCGGTCGTCGTCGGCTGCAGCGACAGCATGGCCGAGCGTGCGCGGCGCAAGTCCTTGTGCGGCGCATCGACGACGACGTTGGTGTTGGTCGGGGCATGGATGGTCGTGATCTGACCGTGCCGGATGCCGATCGATTCGTGCACGACCTTGACCACGGGCGCCAGGCAGTTGGTGGTGCAGGAGGCCGCCGTCAGCAGGTGATGACGCGCCGGCTGGTAGAGATGCTCGTTGACGCCCAGCACGAGGTTGAGCGCGCGCTCGTCCTTGACCGGCGCCGCCACGATGACCTTCTTCACGCCGCGATCGAAATAGGCCTGCAGCTGCTCCGGCTTCAGGAACTTGCCGGTGCATTCGAGCACCAGCTCGCAGCCGAGGTCGCCCCAGGCGACCTCTCCGGGCGAGGGGGCGGCGCTGAAGCCCAGATAGGTGCCGCCGACCGCCAGACCGCGCTCGCCGTCGACCTCGAAGGAAGTGTGCCAGCGGCCATGCATGCTGTCGAACTCAAGGAGATGCGCGGTCGCGGCCGCGCCGCCCTTGATCTCGTTGACGTGGATGACCTCGAGGCGATTGTCGCGCCGCGGATCGTCCAGCGGGCGCTGTATGCCGCCGAACGCGGCGCGCAGAGCGAGGCGCCCCATACGCCCCATGCCGTTGATTCCGACCTTCATCGTCCGCTCCGCCCGCTCACGCCGGTACCTTTGCAGAGTCGCCGATCTCGTCGAGGCGCTTCTTGAGCGCCATCCGGTCGAGCGACGCATAGGGAAGGTTGACGAAGATCTCGAGGCGCCGGCGGATCATGCCGTAGAGCTCGTTGATCATCGTGGCGCGCTCGACCTCCGATCCCATGAACTTGGCGGGATCGGGCAGCGGCCAGGCGCCGGTGACCGGCCGCTCGCCGAAGTCGGGACACTGCTGGCCCTGCAGCACGTCGCACAGGGTGATGACGAAATCCATGCGCGGGGCGCTCGGTCCGGTGAACTCGTCCCACGTCTTGCAGCGCAAGCCTTCGACCTCGTGACCGAGGGCGCGAAGCTTGGCCAGCACCTCCGGCATCGGTTGTGCCGCCGGATCGGAGCCGGCGGAGTAGGCATTGAACTTGCCCTTGCCCACCTGCTCGAGGATCGCCTCGGCCATGAGCGATCGGGCGGAATTGTGCGTGCACAGGAACAGGACGTTGAAGGCGGGGGTCATGTGAACCTCGGGTTGATCCTCGGGCAGGAGTCGCGCCAGGTCGCCACAGAGGTCCGGTCGTCCGCCACAGCACGTCTCCGTCAGGAAGCTGAAGAGCGCGCGCAAACCGGCGAAGCGGACCGCGTAGATGATGTTGCGGCCCTGCCGGGTGGACTGGACGAGGCCGGACTGTTCGAGAGCGGCCAGATGGAACGACAGCGTCGAGGGCACCTGCCCCAGGGCGCTGGCGAGTTCGCCAGCCGCCATGCCGGAAGCGCCCCTGGTCGCCAGAAGCCGCATCAGGTTGAGGCGGGTTTCCTGCGAAAGGGCGCTGAATCCGGCAGCGGCGTCTGACGATTCCATAGTTCTCGAATAGTCCAAAAATGTGACATACGTATTACTCAGTTGGCCGTCAGGAGTCGATGGCGAACCGTGGCAGATCGATCCGGAGACGGCCCAGATGTCCTTATTCGAGCGTTACCTGACCCTGTGGGTCGCCCTGTGCATCGTCGTCGGCATCGCGCTGGGGCACTTCTTTCCCGCCCTGTTCCACGCCGTCGGCACGGCGGAGTTGGCGCACGTCAACCTGCCCGTCGCTGCGCTGATCTGGCTGATGATCATCCCGATGCTGATCAAGGTCGATTTCGCCGCCATGGCCGAGGTGCGCCGGCACTGGCGGGGCATCGGGGTGACCCTGTTCATCAACTGGGCGATCAAGCCGTTCTCGATGGCCCTGCTGGGCTGGCTGTTCGTGGGCTATCTGTTCAGGCCGTGGCTGCCGGCCGACCAGATCGAGAGCTACATCGCCGGACTCATCCTGCTGGCGGCCGCGCCCTGCACCGCGATGGTGTTCGTGTGGAGCAACCTGTCGGACGGCGAGCCCGACTTCACGCTGACCCAGGTGGCGCTGAACGACACGATCATGCTGGTGGCCTTCGCGCCCATCGTCGGGCTGCTGCTGGGTCTCTCGGCGATCGTCGTGCCGTGGCCGACGCTGCTGCTGTCGGTCGTGCTCTACATCCTCGTGCCGGTGGTGCTGGCCCAGCTCGTGCGCCGTGCGGCGCTGGCAAAGGGCGGCCAGGCGGGCCTGGACCGGCTGCTGGCGCGTCTGCAGCCCGCCTCGCTGCTCGCGCTGCTGGCGACGCTCGTCCTGCTGTTCGGCTTCCAAGGCGAGCAGATCATCGCACAGCCGCTGATCATCGCGCTCCTGGCGGTGCCGATCCTGATCCAGGTCTACTTCAACTCCGGCCTCGCCTATCTCCTCAACCGGGCGGCCGGCGAGGACCATCGGATCGCCGCACCCTCGGCGCTGATCGGCGCCAGCAACTTCTTCGAACTCGCCGTGGCGGCCGCGATCAGCCTGTTCGGTTTCTCCTCGGGCGCCGCGCTGGCCACCGTGGTCGGCGTCCTCATCGAAGTGCCGGTCATGCTGTCGGTGGTGAAGATCGTGAACGCCAGCAAGGGCTGGTACGAATCCGGCGCCGCGGTGTCGCGTCGGCGTTGAGGGACGCTATGGCTTCGAGCGCTTCCACGGAAAGAACAGCTGCATCCCAGGCTGGAGCACATTCCTGCGCGGGAGAAAGAGGCTCGCGACGAGGGCGACGCCCATGCTCCCCAACCACAACCAGAAGCCCAAGTCGTGACTTACGATGCGACCGCCTGTCCAGCCGTTCGAGTGGAACTCGACCCGGAGGTGCCAGGGCGCGACCGCCAGACTCGCGGCGCAGCACAGCAGGCCCGCCCAACGCGCTCTCCTGAACCAGAGCGCCGCCCATCCCATGAAGAGCAGGACGTTGGCCCACCAGGAGAAGAAGCCGTATTCCCCGCCGGTGTTGATCTCGGCAGGCCAGAGGAGGGCCCCGAACAACAAGGCTGCGAGGGCCGATTCGCATGTCATTCGGTCGTTGAAATGACAGAAGGCGGTTTGCGTCAGGCATGCCGCATAGAGGGCGACGCTCAGGAACAGCAGAGGTCGGACGACATCGACCGGCTTAGAGTCCATGACAGGTTGTCCCGATCATCGTTCCGGCTTGACGTTAGCGGGCTCCGGTGTTGCCCGCTAGGGGATACGTTGCTCACAGCGGAACCGGCGCCGCGCTCGCGGTTTCCCGCTGCGCGACGGCTGCTATCCTCCGCCCGCGACAGGGAGCGTGAGAAGCAATGGATTTCCAGGAACTGGTGCACAGCCGCCGCAGCACCCGCGGCTTCAAGGACAGGCCGGTGCCGAAGGCGGTGATCGCCGAGATCATCGAGGACGCCAAGCGCGCGCCGTCTTCGATGAACAGCCAGCCTTGGCATGTCCATGTCCTGACCGGCGCGCCGCTCGACGAGGTGCGTCGCCGCAACATGGAGGAGATGGTGGCGGGCAAGCCGTCGAAGCGGGACATCTTCACCCATGGCCCCTACGAGGGCGCCCATCGGGAGCGCCAGGTCGGCGTCGCCAAGCAGCTGTTCGCCGCCATGGGGATCGCGCGCGACGACAAGGCGATGCGCCAGGACTGGGTGCTGCGCGGCTTCCGCCAGTTCGACGCGCCGGTGTCGCTGGTGCTGACCTACGACCGCGTGCTCGATCCTGGCGCCACCTGTCATTTCGACCTTGGCGCACTGTGCTACGGCATCGTGCTGGCGGCCTGGGACCGCGGCATCGGCGCCGTCGTGAACGGCCAGGGTATCGCCCGTTCCGACATCGTGCGCGAGGTCGCGCAGATCCCCGAGGACGAGGCGATCATGACCTGCGTTGCCCTTGGCTATCCCGACGACTCGTTTCCGGCCAACGCCGTCCGCTCCGAGCGCACGCCTGCCGAGGAGTTCGTCCGCTATGTCGGGTTCGACTGAGAAAGTCGGAATCCTGGCGAGTAAACGAAACAAACGAAATAAACGAAACAGACGAAGCGGGGGCGGCGGGTCCCGATTCGTCTGTCATGGTGACCGTTGACGGTCGATGTTGCTCGCCGGTCGGGCGCTCCCCCGGCACGGGCACTCCCCCGGCACGGGCCGCGCCCGCGGGGCCTCGTCAGGCCCTTGCGTCGGCTACATACACTGCGCCTGGACGGTCATCGCGGTCTCGAGGCCCTTCATGACCTTGGGCGTCATTTCCGGCGAAGAGGGGGTGCCGCCCTTGGCCATCACGGCATTGGTCGTGGTCATCGCCCCGATCACGTCGGCGCGATCGGCCCCGGTGATCTTCTCCGACATGCACTTGCAGATCTTGTCGGCGTCCGGCACGGGCGTGCCGGTCTTGCACTGGGCCATGAAATCGTCGGCGGCCGCGGTGACCGTCAGGCCGGCCGACAGAGCGAGGACCACCGCGGCGACGCGGAAGCCTGTTCCAAAAATGCGCATTGATTGTCCTGTAGTAGCCGGCGTCGGGGGCGACGTCGCGCGCCGTGACTTGGTCACAGCGCGCGCGCCGGCTCAAGCGGCAAAGGGCACTCTGCGATTGCCCCCGCGAGGAGTCGTGTGCTGGGATTGGGTCCCCTGAGGCCTCAGCCGCGGCCCATCGCAAAGAATTCGGGGTTCGGGCGCATGCTGGTGACATTGGCCATGCGGTTGGACAGGCCGAAGAAGGCGGCGATGGCGGCGATGTCCCAGACGTCTTCCTCATGGAAGCCGTGCTTCTTCAGCGTCTCGATATCGTCGTCGCCGACCTGGTGGGCGGACTGGCTCACCTTCACCGCGAAGTCGAGCATCGCCTTCTGGCGCGGCGAGATGTCGGCCTTGCGGTAGTTGATCGCGACCTGATCGGCGATCAGCGGATCCTTGGCGCGGATGCGCAGGATCGCGCCATGGGCGATCACGCAATACTGGCATTGGTTGAGGTTCGAGGTCGCCACGACGATCATCTCGCGCTCGGCCTTGCTGAGGTTGCCGGGCTTGTCCATCAGCGCATCGTGGTAGGCGAAGAAGGCGCGGAATTCCTCTGGGCGATGCGCCAGCACGAGGAAGACGTTGGGGATGAAGCCGGATTTCTCCTGCACCTTCTCGATGCGCGCGCGGATGTCGGCCGGCATGTCGGCGAGGGCGGGCACGGGAAAGCGGCTGATGGCGGGATCCTTGGCGGACATGTCGTTCTCCGGAAAGCTCAAGACGTGTTTGCGCCTCAGCTTTCCTCTTCTTCGTCGCCGCTGTCGAGCCACTCGACGACGCGGATCATGCGCCCGTCCTTGTCGAACACGATCCTCAGGCTGTCATACTCCGTGCCATCGGGCGTATCCTTGAGATAGTGCCAGTGCGCCACGGTGCCGCTGCCATGGCCGCGCACGCGAACGGCCTTGCCGAACTGGCGTACGACGTCGGCATAGGTCGATTGGCCCGGCGTCAGCTTCTCGACCGCACCGGCATCGATCGGCTGGCCGATCTCGCGGGCACAGGCGCCGAGCGCAAGCACGCACAGGAGAGCCGCAAGGCTTCCGCGGACCGGCTTGAGGATATTGGACGGAAGTCGCACGCTGCCTCACAAAGCTGAACCATCACGCACAAGCGTAAGAGAAGTCCAAGGATATGGCGATTTCTTGGCGCCCTGACAGTTCGGCGGGTGAGGCTGACCGTTTACCTCGAGGCCTCGGGCGACGGCGGGCGCGGCAGGCACGGTCGAGGCCGGCGCCTTCGTCGTGCTGCCGCCGCCGAACTCGTTCCAGGTGGTCGGATTGCAGGCGGCGTCGAATGTGGACAGATATATTGGCGGACCGCCACCGATGCCGTCGTTGATGGCGAGGCGGAATTCATTATCGCCCGGGGCACCATAGGAGTGCGGGATGTTTGTCGATGCAGGCTGCCGGGGAGGCAGTTGAGGTGGCTGGATGTCGAACGAACGGCCTGTGACGTCGAGGCCTCAACCATGAGTCTGTCCGGACGCGCGGGTGATCTGGCATCGCATCCCGAGGTCTACACAATCGGCCGGATATCGACCGAGTTCTTCCTGCGCGGCTTCGAAGTGATCGGCCAGGCGCATGACGACATACTGGGCGGGATGATCCTCATGACCATGCTGGCGGAGGCACTCGGAAACGCGGGCCCAAGCGGGGCAATCGGCATTCGTGAGTTGGCGCGTCGGCTCGATATTCCCTTCGAGACCGTTCGGCGGCAAGTGCACAAGCTGGTTCGAAGCCGCGTCTGCCGCGCGGAGGATGGAGGCATATGTCTTGCCCCCTCGTTTCGTCGGAGCGCGCGTACGAATGCCATGTTGCGCAAGATCCGTCTGGAGGCCGTCCGCATGCTCGATGGACTCAGGCGCATCAGGATCGGGCACTACAAACCGCCCCGCTCGTCCGCCACGTCGCGTACCCTGAGCAAGGAGCAGGCCGTCTTCGTCGCGGCCTCGATCCGTCTTCTGCTTTCGGCCCTGAAAGCGCTGCGTGGCTTCTTCAAGGGTGACCTCATGAGCGGACTGGTGTTCACCGCGATTCGAGCCGCCAACACGAAGCACATCACGAACACCGTGCCCGGCGCCAATAAGGATCTGCTGTCCGATTCCGATCGGCGGCCGGTCAGCATGATGGCGATTTCGAACTCGATGAGGCTTCCCTACGAAACGGTTCGGCGGCACGCCGCAAAGTTGATGAGGCATGGCATGTGCCGGCGTGCCGGCCGCGATGGCCTGATCGTCCCCACGGCCACCTTGCGTGGGATGACGTTCGAAGCCGGTACGGTGGTCGAGCTGGTATTCGATTTCATGCAGGAACTGCGGACATCCGGCGTGAAAGTCTGAATACGGGGAACGCCCGTGGCGCTCCCTCGTTGGCGCAGATGGACATCGACGATTTCGCCGGCACCTCGCCGGAATTGCTTCCCGAAGCCTATCTCGCCGGCGACCTCGAAGGCTGGGGCGTGGTCGAGCGTGTGACCGGCGGCCTGCAGCAGCGCTTCACCGTGAAGGCGCGTGGCACGTGGGACGAAGCGGCTCGTATCCTGCACTTCGTGGAGACCTGGACCTTCGATGACGGGCGACAGGACACGCTCACCTGGAGGATCTCTAAGCTCGCCTCCGGGCGCTATGCCGGCGAGGAACAGCGGCTCGACGGAAAAGCCGAAGGCGAGCGGGCGGGCTGCGCGTTCCACTGGCGCTATACGCGCGACACGCCGCAGAGCGGCGGCGACGACAAGTCGATGGTGCTGAACTTCAACGACTGGTTCTACCGCATCGACGAACGGGTGGTGATGGTACGCGGCAGCGCCGGCCGCGCAGGTATTCCCTTCTCCATCCTGCACGCTACCTATCGACGGCTGTGACACTCAGCCGTCTGCCAGCGCCGCCCTCGTGTAGCGCGCGATCATGCGTTCCTCGTCGGTCGGCACGATCCAGGCAGAGACAGCTGAACCGTTGGCGCTGATTCGCCCTTCGCCAGCAAGGTTCCGCGCCGGGTCGAGCGTCACGCCGAGCCATCGGCAGCCCGCGACGATCTCGGCGCGGGTGGCGGCATCGTTTTCGCCGATGCCGGCAGTGAACACGATACCGTCGACGCCACCCAGCGCAGCCGCGAGCGAGCCGATCTCGCGCACGATGCGATAGACGAACAGGTCTATCGCCTCGCGCGCCGCGGGTTCGGTGGAGGCGCGCAGGGTGCGCATATCGGAGGAGATGCCCGACACGCCGAGCAGGCCCGATTTGCGATAGAGAAGATCCTCGATCTCCGCAAAGCTCATGCCGCGCTGCTGGGCGAGGTAGAGCAGCACGCCGGGATCGAGCGTACCGGCCCGCGTTCCCATCATGAGTCCGTCCAGCGCGGTGAAGCCCATCGTGCTGGCGACGCTGCGTCCATCGTTCGTGGCGCAGAGGCTGGCGCCGTTGCCGAGATGGGCGATGATCAGCCGACCCTGCGCCAGCGCCGGCTGGGTGGCGCGCAGGCGCTTCGTCACGAAATCGTAGGACAGGCCGTGGAAGCCGTAGCGTCGCACGCCGTCCGCGGTCAGCTCGCGCGGCAGGGCGAATTCCTGCGCGAGCACCGGCTGGGTCCGATGGAACGCGGTGTCGAAGCAGGCGATTTGCGGCAGGTGAGGCGCCGCGTCCAGGATCGCCGCGATCGGCGCCAGGTTGTGCGGCTGGTGCAAGGGCGCCAGCGGCACCAGCGCTTCGAGTTCGGCCACGATCGCCCCGCCGACGCGCACCGGCGCCGCGAACTTCGTGCCGCCATGGACGACGCGATGGCCAAAGGCGAGGAGCGGGTGGCCGGCGAGCAGCACCTGGCCCTGCGCCAGGATCTCCGCCGTCGCGCCGTGATGGTCGAGCGCGCCGTCCTGCCATTTCCGCTCGGCCACGGTCTGGCCCGCGGCGTCCCGCACCTCGAGGTGCGGACCGACGCCGATGCGCTCGACCTGTCCGCGATAGAGCAGGGCACCGTCGGTACTGGAATCGTACAGGGCGAACTTGATGCTGGAGGAGCCGGCGTTCAGGACGGCAATGCAGCCGGTCTCGGTCATTGAGGCATCCTCAGGCGACAATGCTGGCGCCGCCGTCGACATAGACGGTGCCGCCGGTGACGCGATGCGCGAAGGGCGTGGCCAGGTAGGCGCAGGTGTAGCCGACATCCATGATGTCCACGAGCTCGCCCAGCGGTGCCTTCTGCGCGGCTTCGTTCAGGAGCAGCTCGAAGTCCTTGAGGCCCGAGGCGGCACGGGTCTTGAGCGGTCCGGGTGAGATCGCATGGACACGTATGTGCCGCGGCCCGAGCTCGTATGCTAGGTAGCGGCAGGACGCCTCCAAGGCTGCCTTCACCGGTCCCATGACATTATAGTTCGGCACGACGCGGTTGGCACCGTAATAGCTCATGGCGAACATGCTGCCGCCGTCCTTCATCAGCGGCGCCGCGAGGCGCGCCATGCGGATGAAGGAGTGGCAGGAAATATCCATCGCCGTGGCGAAGCCCTCGGCCGAGCAGTCGAGCAGGCCGCCCTGAAGATCTGCCATCGGGGCGAAGGCGATGGAGTGGACCAGCATGTCGAGCCGGCCCCAGCGGTCGGCGATCTGCCCGAATAGCGCCTCCAGCTGGCCCGGCGCCGCCACGTCGAGCGGGCCGGTTATCTCCGCGCCCAGCTCGCTTGCCAAGGGCTCGACATGGGGCCGCGCCTTCTCGTTCAGCCAGGTGATGGCGAGATCGGCGCCGGCTTCGCGAAAGGCGCGGGCGCAGCCATAGGCTATGGACTGGTCGTTGGCGACGCCGACGATCAAAGCCTTCTTGCCCGCCAGGACGCGCCGGATCTGCTCGGTCATGAGGTCCTCAAGAGATCGCGGTGGCGGCGCTGGCCCGGCGCGCCGCCGCCACCAGAGCGGCGACGGCGCAGGAGGCGAGCCGCGTGGTCAGCGAATCGGCGCGGCTGGTCAAGATGATCGGCACGCGCGCGCCGAGCACGATCCCGGCGGCATCGGCGCCGGCCAGGAAAGTGAGACTCTTCGCCAGCATGTTGCCGGCCTCGAGGTTGGGGACGATCAGCACGTCGGCCCGGCCGGCGACCGGCGAGACGATGTTCTTGATGGACGCCGCCTGCAGGCTGATCGCGTTGTCGAGGGCCAGCGGACCGTCGAGGACACCGCCGGTGATCTGCCCGCGATCGGCCATCTTGCACAAAGCGGCGGCCTCGATCGTCGATCCGACTTTCGGGTTGACCGTCTCCGTGGCGCTCAGGATCGCGACGCGCGGCTCGGCAATGCCCAGCGCGTGCGCGAGGTCGATGGCGTTCTGCACGATGTCGACCTTGTCCTCGAGCGTCGGCGCGATGTTCACGGCGGCGTCCGAGATGATCAGCGCCCGCTGATGACGGGGCACGTCCATCACGAAGCAGTGGCTGATGCGCCGTGCCGTGCGGATGCCGGTCGCGCCCGAGACGACCGCGCCCATGAGTTCATCGGTATGGAGACTGCCCTTCATCAGCGCCTCGGCACGGCCGCAGCGCACGAGCTCGACCGCTTTGGCGGCCGAATCGTGACTGTGGGCCGAACCGACGATTTCGAAGCCGTCGATGTCGAGAGAGGCCTTAGCGGCGACGGCACGGATGCGGGCCGGAGGACCGACCAGGATGGGGGCGAGCAGGCGGCCTCGCGCCGCCTCGACGGCGCTCTCCAGCGAGACCTCGTCGCAGGGATGGACCACGGCCGTGGCCAGCGGCGGATGGGCGCGCGCGACGGCGATGAGCCGGTCGTACTTCTCGCGCGGGCCCTCGGTCGGCGGCGTGGCGTCAGGCATTCAGTCTCTCCTGCGGCAGTTTGCGTGCTCCAACGAACATGGGCTCCAACCGCTGCATGAGTCGTTGCTCCTCCGGTGTCGGATCGCCGGAGGCCTTCAGTATGTCCTGAACGACCTTCCAGCCGGCTGCCCTGAGCTGAGGGTCGTCGGGCAGGAGCTTAGGGATGGCCTGGATTGCCCGCTCCTCGTCGAGCCGCAGCAGCAGGTATTGGACCCGGAACAGCAGCTTCAGCTCGTCGAAGCCGATGCGCCGGTTGGCCGGCAGGATCTGGCGCACGGCCTGCAGCACGGCGAAGCCGCGCTCGTCGACCGTCCGCCGCGGCAGGCGGACATGCATCAGGGCGCGGACCACGGCCTCGGGCAGTCCACCGGTCTCGAAACGCGTCTCCAGCTCGGCGCGCCAGTGTCCGGCGATCACTTCGCGTGCGAGATCGCGGCCGATCTGCCGCCGCGCCGGCGCGGCGTCCGCCGCCAGACCCGCCGCCGCCTGCAGGGCCGGCGATCCGTAGGTGCCGAGAAACATCGCCTCGGTCGTCGCGTCGCGAACGAGCCGGTAGCCTTCCAGGCAGGTCGAGATCCAGGTCGATGTCACCTTCTCCAGGGTAAGCAGCGGATTATCCGGCGCCGCCGGCTGGCGATGGTTGCGGACGGACTCGGCCAGCGGCTTGATAGCTGCTACGGCGGGATTGCGGTCGGAGAAGGCTGCGAAGCGCAGGCGGTGGGCGTTGGTGGCCCGAAGAAGCTCGGCCGATTGCGGGGTGACCATCGCGCGCACGACCGGCTGGGCGAAGGTGCGGTAGAGGCCGTGGTTGATCTCGGAGACGCGCGCGACGGTCGCGAAGCGCTGCTCGTCCTCGTCGCTGTTGCCGCCGAGCTTGCGGATGTCGTCGAGCGTCCGCGCCTCGAGCTGGAACAGGTACTTGCCGTGGATCAGGCCCGGATTGGCCGTCGTGCCGTCGATCTCCGAGATCACGGCCTCGTAGAGGCCGGGCGGCAACAGGTCGATCATCTGCATGCAGGAGGCGAACTCGGCATGCTCCTTGGTTGCGACCTTGCCCGAGACGAAGATGCCGAGATGCCCGATTGTCTGGTGCAGCGTGTAGACGATGGTCTGTCCGTTGGCGACGATCTCGTCCTCATGGCCGTACAGGTCGGTGATCCAGCCCAGCGCCTGCTGCGGCGGCGTGATGTTGTCGCCCCACGAGCACAGAACGATGATGGGCGAGCGGATGTTGCGCAGGTCGACGCGGGTGCCGTCGGAGGCGCTGATCTCGCCCGAGGTGAGCTTGTTGCCGACGAAGAGATTGTCGGCGATCCACTGCATCTCGCCGGCATTGAGCAGGACGGGGCTGCCCCACCAGGTTTCGAAGTCAAGGAAGCGCGTCGTCTCAGTGTCGACCTTCGAATAGAGATTGTAGGGCTTGTCCCACCAGGTGTTCGCGGGATTCAGCGATTCGAAATTGCCGACCAGATGGGCGCCGTCGAAGATGCCGTTGCCGAGGTCGCCGGCCAGGGCGGTCAGCCAGGTGCCGCCCAGCGCCCCGCCGAGGTAGCGCATCGGATTGCGGCCGCGCACGCCGGCCCAGTAGGAAAGCGGAGATCCCGCCAGCAGGATGGGCCCGAACAGGTCGGGGCGTATGGCCGCCGTCATCATGATCTGCCAGCCGGCCTGGCAGTTGGCGACAACGACGGGCTTGCCCTCGGCCTCGGGATGTCGCTCGGCCACGGCCTCCAGGAATGCCGCCTCGGCCCGGCAGACATCCTCGATCGTCTGCTGCGGCTCGGGTTCGGGCCGGAAACCCACGAAGTAGGTGGCATGCCCGGCGGCCAGTGCGACGCCGATCTCGCTGTCCTGCTTCATGCCGCCGATGCCCGGGCCGTGCCCGGCGCGCGGATCGACCACCACGAACGGCGGCTTGGCGGGATCGATGATCGTGCCCTCGGGCGGCACGATCCTGATGAGGAAATAGTTCACGGGCCGCGGCAGGGTGCGGCCGTCGAGGACCGGCTCGAAGGCGAAGCCCAGCACGTGCGGAACGTCCTCGGCGCTGCGTTCGACGAACGTGTTCCCGCGCTCGCGCAGGGTATCCAGTGTCAGGACGGAACGCTGCCAGGCATCGATCCAGTATTCCTGGAAGAAGTTGAACGGCGATTCGACCGACACTGGGCTCTCCCCGAGACAGGTCCGCACATTCGGGCCAGGCGCCTGCCCGAGCCTTGATCTTCGTCAAGCTTCGTGGCGGCCGAATGACGCCCCGGCGCGCCGGAGAGGCCGGCGTCAGGCCGCCAGCAGGTCCGCCACTGCCGCCTTCTGCGCCTCGGTCAGGGCGACACTCTTGCGCGTGCCGGCATCGACATAGACGTGGACGAAGTGGCCCACGGCGGCCGGGGTCTCGCTGTCCCGGGTGAAAATCGCGAGTTCGTAGCGCAGAGAGCTGTTGCCGATGCGGCCGAGGCGGATGCCGACATCCACCGTCTGGGGAAAGTCTACCGGCGCCAGGAATTCGCAGCCGCTGGCGATGCACAGGCCGATCGAAGTCTGCCCGGGCGCCCGCAGGATGCCGCGCTCGATGGCGAGGGTGGTGAGCGACGTGTCGAACCAGTTGTAATAGACGGCGTTGTTTACATGGCCATAGGCGTCGCAGTCCGACCACCGGCTCGCGACCGGCATCCACCACCCGTAGTCTTCGCGCCGCTCGTCCTTCGCCGCCTTCTCGCCCGCCATCCCGATCCCCTGATCCTTGCTGCGGGCTCTTGTACAAGCGGTGCAGGAAACGGGGCAATACAGAGGAATCGCGCGATGTCCGCTGCGCGACGGCTAGAACTCCACCTTGACCGGCATCCGGAAGAGGAACGCCGTCGTCTCCGGCGTGGAGGTGGCGGTGAGCGTGCCGCCATGTGCGCGGGCGATTTCGCTGGAGATGTAGAGGCCGAGGCCCAGACCCTGCTGGCTGGCGCGGGCCTCGCCGCGGAAGAAAGGCTGGAACAGCTTTGCCAGGGCCGCGTCGGGAATCGGATTGCCGGCATTGCGCACGCTGAGTTCGAACGTGCCGTCCTTCACCTGCGCCTCGACCTCGATCGACGTGCCCGGCGCGCCATGGACGACGGCATTGCCCAGCAGGTTGGAGAGGAGCTGGCCGATCCGGCCGGGGTCGCAGAAAACGCTCTCGCTCATTGCGACGCGGGTGGCAAAGGGTCGGTCGGGCGCCGCGGCGCGCAACTCGTCGACCACCTGCGTCAGGGTCGGAGTGAGCAGCACATCGCTTCGCGCAAGGTCGATTCCCGTGCCCAGCCGGCCCCGTGCAAAGTCCAGGATATCGTCGATCAGGGCCGACATGCGCGAGACGCTGCCCTGGGTGAGCTGCAGCATCTCGTCGAGCGTGAGCTTGCCGCGCTTGACGAGTTGGGCGCCAGCCTGGATCGAGGCCAGCGGGTTGCGCAGGTCGTGCCCGAGCACGGCGATGAACTGTTCACGCAGATCCGACTCACGGTTGGCATGCGCGAGCCGTGCCGTCGTAACCTCGGCATGCGTTTCGGCTCGCCGGCGCGCCGTCCGCTCGGCAGCATTCAATCGTCGCAGCTCGAGCATCTTCATGATCTGCCGCGCGGTCAGGCGCAGCAGCGCCTTCTGGTTCTCGTCGAGTTCGCGCGGCTTGTAGTCGAGGACGCAGATCGTGCCGAGCGGCAGGCCCTCCGGCGTTTCGAGCAACGCGCCGGCGTAAAAGCGCAGGCGGGGATCGCCGGTCACCAGAGGATTGTCGGAGAATCGCTCGTCCGTCAGCGTGTCGGGCACGATGAACAGATCGGGCTGCAGGATCGCATGCGCGCAGATCGACGCCGGCAGCGGAGTCTCCCGGACGCCCAGTCCAATCTCGGCCTTGAACCATTGCCGCCCGCTGTCGATCAGGTTGATGACCGATATCGGCGTACCGCAAATCGCACTGACGACGCGGACGACCTCGTCGAACTCGTCCTCGCGTGGCGTGTCGAGAATGTCGTAGGCCCGGAGCGCGGCGACGCGCCGGCCTTCATCCGAGTGTCGGCGAGCTTCCATCAGCCCTTGTATCAGGCGCCGCCCCTGTCGTCCCCTCCACGGGCGCCGGCTCGCCGATCAGTTCGTGCACGGCCCGCGCCACCGCTTCGACCGTGTAGGGCTTCTGCACCACGATGCGGCTGCGATGTTCCATCGGCAGCTGCGCCTGCTCGCCGTAACCCGTGGCGAAGAAGAGCGGGATGCCGAGATCGTGCAGGCGATGGGCGATCGGGAAGCTGTTGCGGTCGCCCAGGTTGATGTCGAGCAGGGCGAGAGCGGGGCGGGCATGCTCGATGGCGTCGAGCGCCGCCTCGATGGTCGCCGCCGTCACGACGCTGTCGGCGCCCAGGCGATAGAGGATGTCCTCGGCATCGAGGGCGATGATCAGGCTGTCCTCGACCAGCAGCACCGACTGGCCCTTCAAGACCTGCCCCGGCGGCGCCTGCGGATGGTCCGGCGTCGAGCGCTTGTAGCGGGCGGGTTGGGCGAAGCCCGGCTTGGGCTCGACGACGTGGCGCGCGGGGATTCGAAAGGAGGCGGTGATGCCCTTGGGATCGTAGCTGACCTCCGCCGAACCGCCGAGATCGTAGGGAATCGACCGCTCGATGATTGTCGTGCCGAAGCCCTTGCGCCGCGGCTGCTGCACCGGTGGACCTTCGCTCTCGGACCATTCGAGGATCAGGTCGCCGCGCGGATCGAGATGCCAGCCGAGCCGCGTGCGGCCGGTCGGCACCGAGAGGCTGCCGTACTTGGTCGCATTGGTAACGAGTTCGTGCAGCAGCAGCGCCAGCGTCGAGTAGGCCTGCGGCTTCAGCAGGAGGGGCTTTCCCTCCGAGATCAGCCTTTCCTTGTCGCCCACGATCGCGGCTGTCTCGGCGTCGATCAGCGCCTGCATCGGCGCCGGTCCCCAGTGGTCGTCGGTGATCTGGTTGTGGGCGCGGGCCAGCGCATGGATACGGCCGTCGACCAGCCGCACGAAGTCGCGGATCGCCTGCGTACCGGCCGGATCGTCGGGCGGCTGCGACTGGCGGATGAGGCCCCGGATGACGCCCAGGATATTGCGCACACGGTGGTTCAGCTCGGCGATCAGCAGCTCCTGCCGGGCGCTGGCCTGCTGCCGTTCGGCCGTCGCCTCGTCGGCCAGCCGCAGGACCACCTCGATCAGGGTCGCCCGCAGCGTCTCGGCGACGCGCAGCTCGGCCGGGCTGAAGGGCTGCGACTTGCCCTGCACCAATTCCTTCCATTCCTCGAAGCTCTGGCGCGGGGTCAGGCGCGGTCCGTTCGGCCCGAACTCGACCGGCTTGTGCGGGTCTCCTCCCCATCGTACCGCGCGGACCAGTTCTGAACGGAACAGCACGACGTAGTCCCGCGGCGAGCGTGAGATCGGGATCGCCAGCAGGCCCGCGGCCGTCGAGGCGAACGAGCCGGCGCCATCGAGGAGCGAGCCGATATGGTCGGTCGCGAAGACCTTGCCGGCTGCCGTGCCATTCAGGGCCCGAATGATGCGCCGGAATTCGTCGGTGGGCGGGGTAACGCCCGAGAAGGCGTAGGAGCCGGCGATCCATACGCCCATCCCGTCGGCCGGGATGGCGCGCATCAGGATGTCGGCCAGCCAGTCGGGATCCTGGAGTAGGGTCTCGTTGGAGGCGATGGCCCCCAGGAGCTGGTCCGAGACGTCGCGCGCCCGCTTCTCGTAGGCCACGTGCTCCTGCCGCTCGCGCGCCTCGAGCCGCATGGAGAACATCTGCGAGAAGAGTTCGCTGACGGCGCGGCGCTCGAAACTCGGGCAGCGCGGCGAATAGTGGTGACACGCGAACAGGCCCCACAGCCTGCCCTCGACGATGATCGAGATCGACATGGAGGCGCGAACGCCCATGTTGCGCAGATACTCGATATGGATCGGCGACACCGAGCGCAGCATCGAGAGCGACAGGTCGAGCGGCCGGCCCGCCGGATCGAGTTGGGGCAGGATCGGGGCCGAACTTGCATTCACGTCGGCGATGACGCGCAACAGGTTGCGTTTGTAGAGCTCGCGCGCCTGCTGGGGGATGTCGCTCGCCGGATAGCGCAGGCCGAGGAAGGTGCCGATGCCGTGCTTCGCCGCCTCACCGACCACCTCTCCCGAGCCGTCAGGAGCGAAGCGATAAACCATCACACGGTCGAACTCGGTAAGGCCACGTACTTGGCGCGCGCCTTCCCGGAAGAACGTCGGCAGATCGGCGCAGTGGTCGAGGCGGCCGATCATGGAGCGCACGATGCTGGTCGATTCCCGATGCTCTCCCGACGACGGCTCGGCCTCGATCACCACGTTCCCTTCGGACAAGTGGATCGCGACGTCGAAATGCGGTCGTCCCGCAACCAGTTCGATGTCGAAGAGGCGCTCCACGGCGTCGGCGCCGCGCAACATGATGGTGCGATTGCGGAGGTCGTGGATAGCGTGACCCGTGAAGAGGTCGCCTAGCTGCTTGCCGAGCAAGCCTTCTGGCTCTCTGCCGACATGCTCTCCGATGTTGGCCGAGACGCGGGCGATCATCCAGTCCGATGTCAGCGCAACCAGGAAGCCGATGGGCTGAACGGCGCCGAGGATATGAATTGGCTCACGGTCGCAGTTCGTGAGATCGACGCTTCGCACCGGCTCGTTCACCCCAGGCTCCAGGCTTTCACTTCGGGCACCCGGCCAGTTTGTCCCGGTGTCGAGGTTTATCAACGCTTTCGCCCACATGCGGTTGCAGGCGGGGGCGGGCGGGGATAGGGGCTTGCTGGGGCCAAGCTGCCGCGCATTGTCGTCCAGCTGGCGTCGCCCTAGGGTCAGAGGAAAGGGCCGCTCCCAGATTGTCGCGTTGCGCGCGGGGCGCCAGGGCTCTATTTCCCGCCTGCATGGGAATCGAAATCGAGCGCAAGTTTCTCGTTACGAGCGGGGACTGGCGGGGCAACGTCGTTCGCGAGCAGCATCTCGTGGACGGCCTGGTAGCCATGACGGGCGGCCGCAAGGTGAGGGTGCGCGTCTGCGACGGGCAGGCGACGCTCACGATCAAGGCGCGGGAGACGCCCGGCGTGAATGCGGAGTTTGAATATCCCATTCCCCTCGCGGATGCGGAGGAATTGCTGACCCGTCATTGCGACGGCAATGTCATGAGCAAGACCCGATCCTTCGTGCCGTATCGCGACTTCACATGGCAGGTCGACGCCTATGATGGCGTCATGGCAGACGTGCTGCTGGCCGAGGTCGAACTCACCCGTATCGATTGCGATGTCCCGCTACCGCCCTGGATCGGACGGGAAGTCACCGGCGATCCGGCCTATCGTAAGATCAACCTGTTTCGTGCCCGCACCGGCCGGACCGCCTCTGACTGAGCCCACAGCAGAGGCCGTTGTGCTCAGTCTGGCGACCACAGTGGGGCGGTTCGGGCCGTCAGCTCAGAACATCCCGGCCGCCGATCGGCCGTCGGTTCTCTCGAGACTATTCCCCAACACATCTTCGCCGGTCGCCACGAGCTGCCGGTACGATTGTTCGAACCAGCCGATACGTTCCTCGAGGGCGGCGAGGTAGGGGGGCCGCTCGATCTGGTGCGCGACCGCCTGCACGCCCTCGCAGATCGTGTTGTCTTCGCGGATGACGCGGCGGGAATAGTGGAGGACAAGGCGATTTCGAACGAGATCGCTTGCGTGGCGCCATAGGCGCGCGTGCCAGGGGCCTTCCACCGGAAAGGGCGCGGGATAGACCCAAGCGCGCAGGAGCGACCGGTTGTGCGCCACGGGAACGAACTGCTGGATGCAGCACTGAAAGATGTCGCCGTCCGACCGGAACAGCGCCATGAGGAAGTTCGGCAGGATCTGCAGGATGCAATAGCAGGTCGGTCGAAAGGAGCCGTCCGCACAAGCCGCCGATATCTCCTCGAAGACCTGAGGACGGTCACTGTTGATCATAGCGCTGTGGCTGCCGAAACGGGCATAGGTGAGTTTCTCGCGGTCGAGATACCCGGACCTGCCGAAGGTCGTCGGATGGACGGCGACCGTGTGGTAGTCGTCGAAGGTGATCTGGAGCCCGAGTTTCCAGTTGGCCGCGAGCTCATGGGAAAGCGCGAGCGGCTTGTGGGTCGAGCGCGATAGGGTTTCGAGGATCGGGAAGCCGGCACCGAGGAACTCCTTGAGCGTCTCGCGCTTCCCCGGGGCGGGGAAGCGGCCGAAGACGAGTGTGCCGCAGGTCGCGATCTCGATGGGATTGAGCCGCGCGGCCAAGGCGCGCGACACGGTGCCGAAGTTCTCCTGGCACTTCGGAATGCCGATGGCGGCGCCGTCGCCATCATAGCGCCAATGGTGGAAACTGCAGATGATTGGCCCGTTGCCCTTGTCCTTCGTCCGCAGCGGATAGAAGCGATGGGCGCAGACATTCTCGAAGCCCTTCAGTTCCGTCCCGAACCGCTGGACGAAGACCGATCGCGTCGCCAGCGTGCTGCGGAACCAGTCACCGTCCTTCTCGACATCATGCGTGAAGCCGAGGAACGTCCAAGCGTAACTCAAGCAGCGCTGCTCGTGCGCGAACGCAAGCGGGTCGACCAAGGTGCGCGCCCAGTCGGGGGCGAAGGCGGAATCACCGCGAAGGGGCATCGTGTCGCCAAGCTGCCATCTTGCGGTGGCTTCGTCCATCCATCCATGGACTCAGAACTTCACCTGCCCCGATTTCCCGGCGGCGTTCTTCAGCACCAGCGTGACGGCGGCGCCGGTGGGAATGTCGGCCTTGGCCTGGCCCTTCAGTGACGTCTCGCCGGCGGCGGCGAGGGAGACGGTTTCGCGCGCGCCGCCCGAGACGATCAGGACCGAGCCGGAGAAGCCCTTGGCCGGCGTGGGCTTGTTGTTCTCGTCGAGGATGTTGATGGTGACGGTGTTGCCCGCCACGACCAGCTCGGCATGCACGCCGGCCACGTCCTGCACGATGCCGCCGTTCGGCCCCTTGGTGCTGCCGTGAGTGTGCTGCGCCGCCGCGGCGCCGGTCCAGAGGATGGCAAAGGCCAAGATCAGGATCTTCTTCATGCGCTCTCTCCTTGTTGTCGAACGGGGGTGCAGTCGCGATGGAACAGCGCGTAGAGCGCCGGCAGCACGACCAGGGTGAGGAGGGTGGAGGAAAGGATGCCGCCGATGACCACAGTGGCGAGGGGCCGCTGCACCTCGGCGCCGGCACCGGTCGCCAGCGCCATCGGCACGAAGCCCAGCGAGGCGACCAGCGCCGTCATCAGGACCGGGCGGAGCCGCTTGGTCGCGCCGGTGCGCACCGCCGAATCCACCGTCATGCCGTCGGCGCGCAGGCGCTGGATGAACGAGATGATCACCAGCCCGTTCAGCACGGCGACGCCGCTCAGGGCGATGAAGCCGACGCCGGCGCTGATCGACAGCGGGATCCCGCGCAGCGCGAGCGCCGCGATGCCGCCGGTCAGCGCCAGCGGCACACCGCTGAACACCAGCGTCGCGTCGCCCATCGAGCCCAGGCTCATGCAGAGCAAGGCGAAGATCAGCAGCAGCGCCACCGGCACCACCACCGCCAGCCGCTGCGAGGCACCGACCAGCTGCTCGAACTGGCCGCCCCAGCCGATCCAGTAGCCGGCCGGCAGCTTCACCTGTTCCGTCACCTGGCGCTGAACCTCGCCGACGAAGGAGCCGAGGTCGCGGTCGCGCACATTGGCGCTGACGACGATCCGGCGCTTGCCGTCCTCGCGGCTGATTTGGTTGGGACCGGGCGCGGTTTCGATCGTCGCCACAGCTGAAAGCGGCACGTAGGGCGCGGCCGCGCCGCTGCCGGTCTGCACGATCGCGCGCCGGCCGGTATCGCCCGCCGTCGCCGCGGCCTGCGGCACGGGAATGGGCAGGGAGGCGAGCGCGTCGAGGTCCACGCGCAGATGCTCCGGCAGGCGGACGACAATGTCGAAGCGCCGGTCACCCTCAAAGACCAGACCGGCTTCCTTGCCCCCGACCGCGATTTCGACGACTTCCTGCAGGTCGGACAGCGTGATGCCGTAGCGTGCCAGGGCGGCGCGGCTGGGTTTCACGGTCAGCATCGGCAGGCCGCTCACCTGCTCGGTGCGCACATCGGCGGCGCCGGGGACTCGCTGCACGACCGACTGCACCTTGTTCGCGAGGGCGAGCAGCGTGTCGAGATCGTCTCCGAAGATTTTTATGCCGAGGTCGCTGCGCACGCCCGAGATCAGCTCGTTAAAACGCATCTGGATGGGCTGGGTGAACTCGTAGTTGTTGCCCGGCACATCCGAGACGCGTTTCTCGATCGCTGCCACCAGGTCGGCCTTGGGCCGGTTCGGATCGGGCCATTGCTCGCGTGGCTTCAACAGGATGAAGGTGTCGGCGACGTTGGGCGGCATCGGATCGGTGGCGACCTCGGCCGTGCCGATCTTGCCCGCCACTTCCTTGACCTCGGGGAATTCGAGCACGGCCTTCTCGACCGCCTTCTGCATCTGCACGGACTGGCTGAGACTGGTGCCGGGGATGCGCATCGCATGCATGGCGATGTCGCCCTCGTCGAGCGAGGGGATGAACTCGCCGCCCATGCGCGAGGCCGCCACGCCGCTCACCGCGACGAGGAGAAGAGCCAGTCCGACCACGACGAAGCGCAGCCGGATCGCGTGGTCGAGCACCGGGGCATAGAGGCGGAGCGCGCCGCGCATGAACAGATTCTCCTTCTCTGCCACCTTGCCGGTGACGAGCAGCGCCACCGCGGCGGGTACGAGCGTCATCGAGGCGATGGCGGCGCCGGTGAGTGCCAGCAGGACGGTCAGTGCCATGGGTGTGAACATCTTGCCCTCGACGCCGGTGAGCGTGAGCACCGGCAGGTAGACGACGCCGATGATCAGGGTGCCGAAGAGGCTCGGTTTGATGACCTCGCGGGAGCCGGCGAGGATCGCGGTGAAGCGCTCCTGGCGGGAGAGCACACGGCCGCGCCGGTGCTGTTCCTCGGCCAGCAGGCGCAGGCAGTTCTCGACCACGATCACCGCGCCGTCGACGATGATGCCGAAGTCGATGGCGCCGAGGCTCATCAGGTTGGCGCTGATTTGGGTCTCCACCATGCCGGTGATGGTGAAGAGCATCGACAGCGGGATGACACAGGCCGTGACGAAGGCTGCGCGGAAGTTGCCCAGGATCAGGAACAGCACGACCACGACCAGCAGCGCGCCTTCCAGCAGGTTCTTCTCGACCGTCCGGATCGTGGCATCCACGAGCTTGGTGCGGTCGTAGAAGGCGCGCGCCACGACACCCTCGGGCAGGGAGCGTTCGACCTCGGCGAGCCGCGCGGCGACGCGCTGAGCGGCTGTCCGGCTGTTCTCGCCGATCAGCAGCATGGCGGTCCCGATCACGGCCTCCTTGCCGTCTACCGTCGCAGCACCTGTCCGCAGCTCGTTACCTTCCTGGACCTCGGCAATGTCGTCGATGCGGATCGGCACGCCGCCCCGCGAACCGACGACGATGCCCCGGATGCCCTCGATGTCGTCGACCTGGCCCGGCGTGCGCACGAGATACTGCTCGCCGTTGCGCTCGATGTAGCCGGCGCCGACATTGGCATTGTGCGTGGCGAGTGCCGCCATCACGTCGCGGAAGGTGAGCCGGTACGCCATCAGCTTCGCCGGTTCGGGCAGGACGTGGAACTGCCGTTCGAACCCGCCGATCGTGTTGACCTCGACGATGCCCGGCACCGTGCGCAGCTGCGGCTTGATGATCCAGTCCTGGATCGTCCGCAGCTCGGTGGCCGAGTAGGGTGAGCCGTCCGGCGTCTTCGCAGCGGACCTGGCCTCGACCGAGTACATGTAGATTTCGCCGAGCCCCGTCGAGACAGGCCCCATTGAGGTCTCGACGCCGGGCGGCAGCTTGTCCTTCGCCTGCTGGATGCGTTCGTTCACGAGCTGGCGGGCGAAGTAGATGTCGGTCCCGTCCTTGAACACGACGGTGATCTGGCTGAGCCCGTAGCGCGACAGCGAGCGGGTGTGGTCGAGCTTCGGCAGGCCGCCCATCGCCGTTTCCAGCGGAAAGGTGATGCGTTGCTCGACCTCCAGCGGCGAATAGCCCGGCGCCACGGTATTGACCTGCACCTGCACGTTGGTGATGTCGGGCACCGCGTCGATCGGCAGGCGCGTGAAGTTCCAGGCGCCAAGTGCGCCGACGGCGATGGCGGCGAAGATTACCAGCCAGCGGTTCTGGATCGAGAAGGCGAGGATGCGGTCGATCATGGCGCACACCTGGCGCGGCGCCCCAAAGGTCCTTCGCTTCGCTCAGGATGACAATCTTGTTGGCACCGGACGTACTGCGTAGTTTGCGCCATCGTTGTCATCCCGAGCGCAGCGAGGGACCTTTCCCGCTTCCTCATGCGCACCTCAATGTTCATGCGCCGCTCCGGCCTTGCCGATTGCGGCCTTGATCACGAAGCTGTTCCTTGCGGCGTAGATGTCGCCGGCGAGAACGCCGAAGACCACCTCGACCCAGTCGGCGTCGCGTGCGCCGAGCTCTACCTCGCGGGCGGCGAAGGTCTCGCCCTCGCGCACGAACACCACGGTCTTGCCTTCCATCGTCTGCAGCGCGCCGGTGCTGATCGCGACGCCGACCGGCTTGGCCGACAGCACGACCCTGCCGTCGACGAACAGGCCCGGTCGCAGCCGGTTGTCGCCGTTCTTCACGATCGCCCGCGCGATCGAGGTCTGCGTGTCTGTCGATCCGAGCGGCGACAGATAGTCGATGCGGGCCCCGACCGGCGGACCGCCGTCGCCGACGTCGATGGTGACGGCATCGCCCGCGTGCACACGGCCGAAGTCGCGGCGGAACACGGCGAAGTCGATCCACATGGTCGAGAGATCGGCGATGGTGAAGAGCGGCTTCGCCTCCGAGGCGAACTCGCCCAGCATGCCGTCGCGGTCGATGACGGTGCCGTCAATCGGCGCTTTCAGCTCGTAGCTGGTCAGGCTCTGGTTGCTCTCGACCGTCGCCAGCACCTCGTCCTTCTTTACCTTGTCGCCCAAGCGCTTGCGCATGCTGCGGATTACGCCGGGGAAGCGCGGCGTCACCTTCACCAGCGTTTCCTGGTTGGGCTGGATGATGCCGTTGAGACGCAACATGTCGCGCAGCTCGCGTGGGCCGGCCTGCAGCAGTTCGATGCCTGCTGCCGCGACCTGCGCATCCGAGAGCTTCACGCCCTCGTCGTGGCCGTGGGCGCCTTCTTTCTCCTCGCCGTGACCATGTCCGCCCTTGGTCGGGCTCGCCGTCTTGGCAAATCGCGGGTCGAGGGCGTACCAGGCGGCGGCACTCAGCGCGCTGGCGCACACCAGGGCGATGGCGAGATATTTCAGGAACCGGATCATTTCGCCCTCGCGAGCTGGAGCGGGCTGCCGGTCAGCCCCTCGATGGTGGCGATCGAAGTGTGGAAGCTCGCCAGGGCCTCGTGTTCCTGCAACTCGGCGTCGGCCACGGTCCGGTAGGCGTCGAGGATTTCCAGCAGCGTGTAGCGGCCCTGCCCGTAGCCCGCCTCGACGGTCGAGAGTGCGGAGCGCGCCGCCGGCAGGACCGTCCGGCGCAGCAACTCGACCTGGGCGAGCGCGCCGGTCGCCGTGTCGTGCGCCTTGCCGACGATGGCGATCAGGGTGAGCCGATTGACCGCCCGTTCGGCCCCCGTCTTTTGCGCGGCCTCCTGCGCTTCGCGGATGGCTCCGGTATTGCGGTCGATGACGTTGATCGGCACCGAGACGCCGAGGCGAAGCGCGTTCTGGCTGTTTTCCGCATAGTGGCGCCAGGCGATGCCGGCGGTGATGTCGGGCAGCGGCTTTAGCCGCGCCGACAGGAGCTCGGCATCGCGGCGGGCGCGTACCGCTGTCCAGCGCATCAGCTGCGGATTGTCCTCGATGGCCTTGAGAGCGGTGTCGAGCGGCGCCGGCCGCGAGATGCGCCCGAAATCCCCCGCGACAGCCGTAAAGTTAGGCCGGTCGAGGCCCATCAGCGCGGCGAGTTCTCGCCGCGCGACGTTGAGCGCCGTGCGCGCGCGTTCACGGTCGAGCCGCACCATGCCGGCTGCGGCCTGCGTGCGCGACACCTCGGCGGTTGAGGAGGCGCCGGCCTCGACCCTCTTCTGCATCTGCGGCACCAGCCTCTCGAGAGAGGCGGCGTGGCGCTCGAGCAGGGCGATCTTGCGCTCGACGGCCAGCGCCTCGACGAAGGCGATAGCCGTCTCCGACAGGAGCTCGAGCCGCGTCGCCTCGTGTTCCCAGCGCGCGGTGTCGTAGTCGCCGAGGGCGGCCTGGACGCGAGCATCGCGCTTGCCGCCCAGCTCGAAGAGCTGGCTGATCTGGAGGGTGTACTCGGCGCCGCTGGTGAGGCCGTTCTGGCCATAGGCGAAATTGTCGACCTCCACGCCCAGGGTCGGGTTGGGCAGGGCGCCGGCCTGCTCGCGCCGTCCGTCCGCCATGTTGATGGTGCGGTCGGCGACCGACAGGCGGGGATTGCCGGCGATGACGGTGCGCAGGGCTTGTGGCAGCGACAGGGCGCCACTGCGTTGCGCCGCCACCTGGCCCGGTTGGGCCATTGATGGGTGCGCCGCGACGACGGCCAGCGTCGCGCAGAGCCAGAGACGGGGAGACATGCAGACTCCGATCGCAGGAACGGGAACGACCCGAAGCGCTCAGGCTTCAGGCGGACGACGTGCGGCGATCAGGCTCGGGGAGGGGGCGGCGCGAGCGAGTTTTGGAAGGACAGGAGGTTGCGAACCGGCACCTGCCGCACCGCAATGCTGTCTGGCGATGCGTCTTCGATAGGCATCAGCGCCGGCAGCGATAGGGTAGCGCAGATGTGACATTTCTCGCCGGGGAGGCTTGCCTCGTCCTGCGATGCACCGTCGGTCTCGGGTGCTTGCATTGCCGTCGGAGGATAGGCGGCGGCCGTGGCGATGCCGCAGACATGGAAGGTCGTGACGAAGGCCACCGCCAGCGCGCAGAGCAGTCGGAACAGTCGCGAGGGAACGTGGCGCGTCACGCGCGGAGTGAACAACACGCCATCCGCGCGGTCAACGGCGTGCGACGATGTTGGCCACACCGGGTTCTGCAGCATCGAGGGCCTGAAGAACGCCACCGCGCAGCGGCTCTGGAGCCTTGATGCAGGCTGCCTGTTCGTGCCCAATGCCGGACCTTTGAGATTCAAGGGACGAATGAAAGGTACGGCCATGCGAAAGAACAAGATCAAGGAAATCTGGGCCGCGGGGAAATGCGCGACACTGGGTTGGCTCTCGGTTCCGAATACCTTCACCGCCGAGGTCATGGCGCGGCAGGGTTTCGACGCCCTGTGCGTCGACCTGCAGCATGGGCTTTCCGAGATGAAGGACGTGGCGCCGATGCTGCAGGCGATCTCGCAGACCGACACGGTTCCGGTCGTGCGCGTGGCCTGGAACGAGCCGGCCGCAATCATGAAGGCCCTGGACCTCGGCGCCTACGGCATCATCGTTCCGCTGGTGAACAATGCCGAGGAAGCCGCCAAGGCTGTGGCCGCCTGCCGCTACCCGCCCGTGGGCATGCGCTCGTCCGGCCCGGTGCGCGCCGTCCACTATGGCGGCGCCGACTACGTGGCCAAGGCCAATGACGAGATCATCGTCATGGCGATGATCGAGACCAAGGAGGGTCTGGAGAATCTCGACGCGATCTGCGCGACGCCGGGCCTCGATGCCGTCTACATCGGCCCGGCCGACCTCTCGTTCGCATTAGGCCTGCCACCGCGCGGCGACAATCCCGATCCGCTGCACATGGCGACCTGCGACAAGATCCGCGAGGCCGCCCACAAGGCCGGCATCAAGTGCGTTATGCACTGCACGGCGGCGCCCTTCGCGGCCGGCGCCGTCAAGCGCGGCTTCGACATGGTGATGCTGACGGCCGATCTCTCCTGCATGATCGCCGGTGCCCGCCAGCAACTCGAGGAACTCAAGGCCAAGTCGGCCTGAGACGGGCATCCTATCCGTCGTGCGATCCGCGCGGGCGCACGGTGTTCTGGAAGGAGAGCGGCGCTGAGGCCGACCTCCTTCAACGCTAACAGTAGTCGCTCGACCGACAGGGCGGACTTCTGCGGTGCTATGGGCCGCTACCCGGGGGTAGCGACCCACATGGCGGTCACTCGAGAGTGCCGAGGGCCGCTCTGATCTGACTCTCTGCGCGCGGCCAGCGCTCGATGGCCTGTTCTGGCTTGAGAACCTCCGTCTGCAGACCCGACTTGATGTAGACGAGTTCGCCGTCCTCATTCACTTCCAGCGTGCCATCGATGCCGGCAATCGCGATTGGCTTGGCCATGTCCTATCTCCATACTTGTGCTGCAAGGACTACGCGTCGTCGTCCCATCTGTTGCATGGCCTACCCACGCTTGGGCCGTGCCCCAAAGCGGCCAGAATCTGCGCGCACAATGTGAAAACGATGGGATTGTTGTCAGCAAATTGCGTGCTGAAAGAGTGTGACCTCGATTTGGACGAGCCGCATATCTTCGCGATGCATCGTAATGCTTGGATGCTCACTCTTGTTGAGATAGTGGTGACGTCATGACGGATTTGGCGGACCCGACACGTCTCTCTCTCAGCCAGCGTATCCATCGCTTCGTGCTGGTACTGGAGCGCTTCAAGCGCAATCCGAACCGGCGAGAGGCCTATCATGTGCTCTCCGCCATCGAGGCCCTGCGTGAGGGGCGTTACGAGGCTGGGCTGCAGTGCATTCGCGCCGCAGAACTCGTGGCACCCATCCCCGAAGGGCTAGCTCTCCTACCGGGGTTGCATGACGACATGACTGCCGGCGAATTGCGTCAGGCTCTGCGTGCTCTGGTGCGTCCGGTCGAAGGGTCTCCGCCGGCTAACGGTATCGCGGAAGCAGCCTCTCCGGGAACGGCCGGCGACGCCAGCGAATAGATTCTGGGCAGGACCTGGGGATCGCTGCAAAGCACGGGTAGAGTCACGCATTTATCACACCTCACGGTGCAACCGGCCTCGCGGTGTCCCGTTGGCAAATCAGCCCGGGCTTGGCCCGACAGTCTTGCCAGCGTGAGGAGCGGAAGTTGCCGACCGAAATCATCCACACAGGATTGGGTTCCGAAGTCGCCTCTCTTCGGGCACTCGGCGAGGTTCGACGCCGCCAGTCGCTCATAGACCGGTTGCTGCGCGAGCGGCGCGAGACGCCGCCGGCAACGGAGCGTCGTCCAAGTCGCAGACTGAGCCCCGTCGCGCCTCTCGCGGGCGTGGGTCGAAGCGACCCCTAGCCACTCTTAAGCGAGGAGCCATTGCCGATGCCGCGTCTCGCCTGGACAGATCTTGCCCAAACTCCCGGGACTACCTTTCTGATCGTTGGCGAACTCGCGCCCTGTTTCGCGGGCGGTCGCCGCGAAGACGACCCCTTCGATAGTGCACGTCTGCGGTTCGCAGCCAACCTGATCGTTCGGACCTGCAGCCATCTTGATCTGAAGGGTCCCTTCGCCGTGCAGCCTTCGCGGGAGGGAAACAACCTGATGATCCAGTGCGTAGTCGCGGAGTCGGAAGACTTCGCGCGGCTTGGCGAAGTGACGGGCGGGCGTGAAATCGAAGCTTCCCTGTGGTGCGGCCGGCGGCATTTCCTCCTCGACAATGCCACGCATGATGCGCTGCTCGCCATTGCCGGGCAACCCGATGGCCGCGGCGCAGGCAGGCGCGCCCGGGCTGCGTCCCGCGAGGCAGAGGAGCAGCGTCTGCGTTGGGGACACGACTGAGGGGCACTGCCTTTCCGCTTGAACGCGACGCGGTCCTGCATCTCTGCATCGACATGCAGCGCCTGTTTGCCGACGAAACCGCGTGGCACGTGCCCTGGCTACCGCGTGTCCTACCGGCCGTGGTCGAGATCGCCTCGCGGCATGCCGCACGAACGGTCTTCACCCGATTCTCGCCGCCCGCCAGGCCGGAAGCCGCTCCGGGGGCCTGGCAGTCCTATTACGAACGCTGGCCGCAGATGACGCGCCGCGAACTGGATTCCGGCCTGCTGGAACTGGTCGAACCCTTGGCGCGTCTCGTGCCACCGGCGCGACAGATCGAGAAGCCGGCGAACTCTGCCTTCAGCCGCCCGGGATTCGCGACGGCGCTGAAGCGTCGCGCCATCCGAACTCTGGTCGTGACGGGAGGCGAGACGGATGTCTGCGTCCTCGCGACCGTTATGCAGGCGATCGACCTCGGCTTCCGCGTGGTGCTTCCCACCGACGCGCTGTGCAGCACCAGCGATGGCGCGCACGACACTGTCGTGGACCTGTTCGGCGCTCGCTTCTCTTCGCAGGTCGAGGCGACCACGACCGAGGATCTGCTGAGTCGTTGGGAATAGGTTCGCCGCCGGACCGCCTGCGGCGGTTGGCGCTGTCATCTTTCCGGGTACCTTGTCGCTCCCGGGAGAACCGCCTTGCCGAAAGTCCAGTGGGCCGCCTTCGCATGCGATACGGAAAAGGCCCATCTGCTCGTCGCCGAACTGGACCCATCCTTCGTCGGCGGCAGGACTCACAGTGACCCATTCGATTCGCAACGCCTGCGCGAAGGCGTCAATCTCATGAGTCGTGTGTGCACGAAGCTGAACCTGCGGGGCAGTCATTCGGTGACGACGTCGCGTGCAGGCAGTGCCAGCGTCGTGCTCTGCGCGTTCGGAGATTGTGAGGATCGAAACAGGGTCGCAGCGCTCGTCGAGGCGGAGACGGACGGGCATGAGACGTGCGGATGGGCGAGTCGGCGCCTATTTACACTTACGGCGATGGCCCATGAGCGCCTGGTATCGGTGGGAGGCGAGACCGACAACCGCAATGCCGGGCGCCGGCGTCGGGAGCGCGACCGTCGCGCGGCCGAACAATCCCTGCGCTGGGGCGACCTCTAGCCGGGTCGCCTCGGGACACGAATGTACGTCGGGGCGAGAAGTCTGGATCATCGGGCGCGCGAAGATATACATGTCCTTCTGGGTACGAAGGCAGACTGAACTTGCGGTTGCGGGAGAGTAGACGCTCGTCCTCTCTCTCATGCGAGGATACCATGCGATCGATGATCCGTTCCCTGACCGCGCTCGCCACGGCCGCCGCCGCCGCCGCGATTTCCATCCCGACTGCCGGCGCTGCCACGATCGGCGGCACCTTCTATGCGGTCCAATATGACTTCCAGGAGTTCTGGACGGCCACCGACGGCAAGTCCTTCCGCGTCGTCCTAGCCGGCAATCCGTTCCCGGCCTTGCCCCTGGACCAGTCGGCCGCCAGCCTACTCGCGGTCATGCAGGCCGCCAAGCCGCGGCCCGCGCTTACCTTCACCTATGCCGCGCCGCTCGAGGAGCCGCGCCCGGACTATCGTCTGGTGCTGGTGTCCAATGCCGCCAACGACCTGAACGGCGACAGCGTCTGCCGGGGCACGACCCGACTCAAGCCGGGGCGCCCCGGCGTCGTCAATCTCTTTGCCGTCTACTGCCGGAACGACATGGCGATGTCGATGACGACCGCCACGACGCCTGCCGCAACGCCCGCGGATCCGAACGTGTCGAAGCTCTTTCGCGAGCTCTTCATGGTCGTGTTCAGTGACTCGCCTGCGCTGAAGCCCAATGCGGGGGGAATCGATCGCCGATAGCGCAACCGTTCCATAAGACACCCGTTGCAGGCGAGCTCTCCACGCACAACTGAACGGAAATTCCAGATGGCCAAAAAGCCTGTATCGCCGCCGATGGCGCCTCCCTCACCACGCACGGCTGGTCAGGACACGCCCCTCGACAAGCCAAACGCGGGGCGCCAGGAAACGGCCAAGACCAGCTCGATTCAGCCTGACACGATGCCGCCGGGCAGCGTGCTCACGACCAACCAGGGCGTCGCGGTCAGCGACGACCAGAACTCGCTGAAGGCTGGCGTGCGCGGCCCGACACTTCTCGAGGACATTCTCATGCGTGAGAAGATCACGCATTTCGACCACGAGCGAATTCCGGAGCGTGTCGTTCATGCCCGCGGCGCCGCCGCGCATGGTGTTTTTCAAGTTTATGAAGACCTCTCCGAGATCAGCTGCGCACAGTTGTTTCGCGATCCCACCGTCCAGACGCCAGTCTTCGTTCGCTTCTCGACGGTGGCCGGCTCGCGCGGCTCCACCGATACGCCGCGCGACGTGCGCGGATTCGCGGTGAAGTTCTACACTCAGGAGGGTGTTTGGGACCTGGTGGGTAACAACATGCCGGTGTTCTTCATTCAGGACGCCAACAAGTTCCCCGACCTGATTCATGCCGTGAAGCCTGAGCCCCACAACGAGATCCCGCAGGCGCAGTCGGCCCACGACACGTTCTGGGATTTCGTGTCGCTGACGCCCGAAAGCACTCACATGCTGATGTGGCTGATGAGCGATCGCGCGCTGCCGCGCAGCTATGCCACAATGGAAGGCTTCGGCGTTCATACGTTTCGGCTGGTCGATGCCGAAGGGGGCTGGCGCTTCGTCAAGTTCCACTGGAAGCCGCTGAAGGGCGTTTGCTCCCTCGTGTGGGATGAGGCGAACCTCCTCGGCGGCCGCGACCCGGACTTCAACCGGCGCGACCTCTGGGAGGCGATCGAGCGTGGCGACTTCCCGGAGTGGGAACTCGGGCTGCAGATCGTAGAGCCGGCGGACGAGCACAAGTTCGATTTCGACCTGCTCGACGCCACAAAGATCATCCCCGAAGAGTTTGTGCCGATCCGCAAAGTGGGCAAGCTCACCCTGAACCGGAACCCGGACAACTTTTTTGCGGAAACCGAACAGGTCGCCTTTCATACTGGCCATGTCGTGCCCGGCATCGACTTCACCAACGATCCGCTGCTGCAGGGCCGGCTCTTCTCCTACATCGACACGCAGCTCCGCCGCGTCGGACCGAACTTCCACGAACTGCCGATCAACCGTTCGCTGCGTCCGGTGGACAACAACCAGCGAGACGGCTTCGGCCGGATCACGATCAACCCCGGCAAGGTCTCGTACTTCCCCAACAGCCTGGGCGGCGGGTGCCCGATGCACTCCCCCACGGCCGCAGCGGCCTTCCGCTCGGTCACAGTCCAGGAGGCGGGAGCCAAGTTGCGCCAGCGAAGCGAAAGCTTTAACGACCATTTCAGCCAGGCCACGATGTTCTGGAACAGCATGAGTGACTGGGAGAAGGACCACATCGCGGCCGCCTTCGCGTTCGAGCTCAACATGGTCGTGGACCAGGGCGTGCGGAGCCGCGTCATGAACGAGCTGCTGTGCAACATCTCACCACAGCTCGCCGACATGGTTTCCGGTGCCACCGGCATCGAGGTCGCGCCGGCGGGTACGCCCGAGGCGCCGACTCCCTCGGCCCCGACGCCAGCCGGACCGCTCAATCCGAAGGCTGCCGAGCTTCGCTCACCGGCCCTGTCCATGGACAAGGCGCCGCCGATGGTCCGGGGCCGCAAGATCGCGATCCTGGTCGGTGATGGAATCGACTCCGCCCTCGTCAAGACGCTGATCGCCGACCTCACCAAGGCCGGCCAGGTGCCCGAGCTGATAGGGCCGACTGCTGGCGCCGTGATCGACGCCGCGACCAAGCCGCTGGCTGTCAACCGCGCCGCTCCGAATGCGCCGTCGGTGATCTACGATGCCGTGCTCATCCCGCCCGGCGTGGCAGAGGGACTGATGGCCATGCCGATGGCGCAGCGCTTCATCGACGAGGCCTTCCGGCACGGCAAGCCGATCATCGCGGCGGGAGATGCACGCGCGCTGTTGGAACGGCTCGGAATCGTCGATGCGGAAGGGGTGGTGATCGGCGACAACAAGCTCTCCACCGCCATGCTCGACAATCTTGCTCAGCATCGGTTCCCGCGGCGTGTGTCGAACCTGGCGCCGAACTGAACAAGCTTCACACACACGCTCGAGAGGAATTCACCATGGCTACGAACGAGAACGCGGTCGCGCTGCTCAAGGCCGACCATCGCAAGGTCGAGGGACTGTTCGAGTCTTTTGAGAAGGCTCGCACCGAGGATCGCAAGAAGGCTCTAGTTACGCAGATTTGCACCGAGCTGATGGTCCATTCGACCATCGAGGAAGAGATCTTCTATCCAGCTTGCAAGGGCAAGATTGAGGACGGGGAGCTGCTCGACGAAGCCTATGTCGAGCATGACGGCGCCAAAGTGCTGATTGCCGAGCTGCTGCAGGGCTCGCCCTCGCACGAGTTCTACGATGCCAAAGTCAAGGTTCTGTCGGAGCTGATCAAGCATCACGTCAAGGAAGAGGAAATGCGGTCCGAGGGCCTGTTTGCCGAGGCCCGCGACGCCGGCGTGGACCTGGACGATCTCGGGGAGCGGCTGAAGGCCCGCAAGGCCCAGCTGCTGGCCAAGTTCAAGGAGGCCGGAAAATTGCCGCCGCCGCAGACCCGTTCGTTCACGGGTCACAAGCTCTCCCAGAGCGAACCCGTGATGGGCCAGTAGTCTTCTCCACCCTGCAACCGGACCGTCCCGCGCCCCTTGAGTCGCCAAATCTCAAGGAGCACGGAATGGCCGACGCAGGCGACAAGAAGACCAACCAGCCGCCCCAGCAGCAGGAGAGGCCGGGGTTGACCGGCGAGATGCGGCCCCGACCAGACCATGGCGAAGAGAGCTACCAGGGGTCACACCGTTTGCAGGGAATGCGCGCCCTGATCACCGGCGGCGATTCGGGCATCGGCCGCGCGGTGGCGATCGCCTTTGCGCGTGAAGGCGCCGATGTTCTCATCTCGTATCTCAGCGAGCATGAGGATGCCGAGGAGACGGCGCGGTGGATCGAAATAGCCGGCCGGAAGGCCGTGCGGATCGCCGGGGACATACAGGACTCTTCGCATTGTCGCGCGCTCGTCGACCGGGCCGTCTCGGAACTGGGCGGCCTCGACATCCTGGTGAACAATGCCGCCCATCAGGCGACGTTCAAGTCGCTCGACGAGATCACCGACGAGGAGTGGGAAGCGACGTTCCGGACGAACATCCACGCGATGTTCTGGTTGGCGAGAGCGGCCGTGCCCCACATGCCAAAGGGCGGGGCCATCATCAACACCGCCTCGATCAACTCCGACGTGCCGAACCCGACACTGCTCCCCTATGCGACCACCAAAGGGGCAATTCACAATTTTACGGGAGGGCTAGCGCAGCTCCTGGCCAAGGACGGGATCCGGGTCAATGCCGTGGCTCCCGGACCCGTATGGACGCCGCTCATCCCGTCGACGATGCCGCCAGATACGGTCGCAAATTTCGGAAGCAATGTGCCAATGATGCGGGCGGCACAGCCGGCGGAGCTGGCGACCGCCTATGTCATGCTCGCCGACCCGCGGTCGAGCTATACGTCAGGTGCTACGATCGCCGTCACCGGCGGAAAGCCCTTCCTCTAGTAAAAAGGCCGGGTCCATGAGACCCGGCCTTCCATCCGCTTTCGGTCAGTTAGCGCCGATTGGTCTTGTGATGCTCGTCGTTGGGCTTCACCGGCGCGGCCTCGATGAAGGAAACGGGATCGCTGCCCGGGAAGCTATCCTTCAAGGCCGCGTCGAGCTTCTTCTCGAGCTTGTCGTCCGCGGACAGGGTCTTGCCTTTGTCGCGGCTCTCGGGCGAGGGGCTGTTCTCGGCGCGAGAAATACGCTGCTCGAGCGCGAGCAGTTCCTGTTCCATCATCTTGAGATCGGATGCCTCGCGTTCCGACGCGCCATCCGACTCCCGCGCGCTGGCGATCTTCGCCTGAAGGTCATCGCGTTCCTGCATCAACTGTTCGGTCTTGGTCATGAGAATCTCCGGGCTGAGGGTTGGAATACAACGTTCCCCGGCGCCTTGAAGTTGCCCCCGACATTCCGGGCGCGGTCGGAACCATTCGCCGTCGGCCCGTTGTGGAGGCGGCTGAAATGCTCAGCTCCCAATTGAGAGGAATGGAAATGAAGAAGATGTTCGCCCTCGCGGCCGCCGCTGTAATGGTTGCCGGCGCCCCGGCCTTCGCAGCCACCGACGCCGAGTGCCAGGAAATGTGGAAGAAGGCCGACGCCAACACCGACGGTAATGTCTCGGGCGGCGAGGCGATCCGCTACATGTCGTTCATGCGCGTCGCCGGCATGACTGTCGCCACCGAAGGCACGATCACGCAGACCGAGTTCATGAACGCCTGCAAGGCGGACGCCTACAAGGTCAAGGCGGTCGACGCCGGTGCGCCGCTCAAGGGATCAAACTCCTTCACGGAGGCCCAGGCCAGGGACCGCATCATCGCCCAGGGCATGGACAACGTGACCGGCCTGACGAAGGACGGCGACGGCATCTGGCGGGCCACGGCGCAGCATGCCGGCAAGCCCGTTCAGGTGGCCGTCGACTACAAGGGCAATGTCGTCATGGCGAACCAGTAACACCGAAAAACGAAGGGAATTCGAAAATGAAAACCGTTAGCCGAGCTTATGATAGCTACGCCCAGGCCCGTGCCGCCGTTGACGCGGTCGAGAAGGCCGGCGTGCCGAGCAGCGACGTCAGCATCGTCGCCAATAAGTATGTGAGCGCCGAGTACGAAGAAGTGGATGACGTGAACAAGGCAGCCGCCGGTGCGGGCATCGGTGGAGCGGTCGGCGCTGGCGCCGGCCTGCTCGCCGGTCTCGGCTTGCTGGCCATTCCGGGTCTCGGCCCGGTCGTGGCCGCCGGTTGGCTGGCCTCGACCGCCGCTGTCGCAGCCGGAGGCGCTGCCGCCGGTGGCATCGTCGGCGCCATGGTTGAGGCCGGCACCGACAAGGAGCATGCCGAGGTGTATTCCGAAGCGGTCCGTCGCGGCGGCACGCTGGTCACGGCACGCGTTCCCGATGGCGATGCGGCGCGCATCGAATCCATCCTCGCCGCCTCCAGCCCAATCGATCCGGTGGCCCGTGGCGCCGAGTATCGCGCCGCAGGCTGGAAGAATTTCGATCCCAAGGCGCCGCCGTATCGGCCGAACCAGACCGAGATCGATCGGATGCGCGCCAACTGGCCGGGCTGATCTACCTAAGCGTGATGAGGAAGGGCCCGATTGTCGGGCCCTTTTTCGCGTGTCTGACCGCTCAATGTGCCATTTCGGGCAGGATACTAGGAGCGGTCACGCAACAAACACAGCGGTCCGGCATTGATTCTTCAAAGGAAAGGAGAAGGATATGGAAACGGCCCGGACACTTCTGGAAGACATCGCCCAGCTTTTCGCCGCTCCTGCCACGCCTCGCGACCAGCTCGATCTGCTGCGGCGTGATCGGATGGATGCGGAGGCCGAGATCCGCTCCGTTCTCGATCGCTTGGCTAGTAAGTACGACGTGCCGAGCGAGGATGTGGAAGAGACCATGAACTCTATCGGCGTCGCAATCGGCGACATGACCTACGAGCCCGAGACCGAGTATCTCGAGGAGATCGACGTCAAACCGCCTGTCTAACCAAAATGGAATAGGGCCGATATCGCCCGCCGGCACTTTGAAGACTGCCGCTTTTTGTCTCTCCGTTCGTAAGGCACAGCGGTTTCGCTTGCTTCTGCACTGTCCGGTTCGCCACCTCGATTGGTGTGTTGTTTTGTTCTAACGGGCCATCCACACCGATTCTCGACCCGCTCGGCGTCGAGGTCGGATCCTTTGCGCACGACCCCTTGGGGTTCGTGCTCTTTGCCTTCCCGTGGGGCGAGCCTGGGACTGTGCTGGAAAAGGACGCCGGGCCCGAATCCTGGCAGCGTGAGGTGCTGGCACATATCGGGCTTTCGCTCGCGAGCGTCCCCGATGCGGTTCGCATCGCCGTCGCCTCTGGGCACGGCGTCGGCAAGTCGGCGCTGGTGGCGTGGATCATTGTCTGGGCGCTCTCGACGTTCCGGGACACGCGCGGCATCGTGACGGCCAATACGGCGACCCAGCTCAAGACCAAGACCTGGCCCGAGCTCACCAAGTGGTTGCGCCTCGCCGTCTGCGCCGACTGGTTCGACATTTCGGCGACCGCGATCGCCAGCACCGAGCCTGCGCACGAGCGGACCTGGCGCATCGACGCCGTGCCTTGGAGCCTGCGCGCCACCGAGGCCTTCGCCGGCCTGCATAACCAGGGGCGACGCTTGTTCGTGGCCTTCGACGAGGCCTCGGCCATTCCCGACCCCGTCTGGGAAACCATCGAAGGCGCGCTTACCGACCGCGACACCGAGATCCTGTGGCTTGCCACCGGCAACCCGACGCGCAACACCGGCCGCTTCCGTGAATGCTTCGGCCGGTTCCGCCATCGCTGGCAACGACACCAGGTCGATGGTCGCAAGGTCTCCCTCACCGACAAAGACGAGATCGCGCGCTGGGCCTCGGACTATGGCGATGACAGCGATTTCTTCCGTGTCCGCGTGAAGGGCGAGTTCCCGAGGGGAGGAGCCATGCAGTTCATTGACGGTGAGACGGTCGAGGAGGCGGCGTTACGGCCCGCCGAGAGTCATCTGCGCCAGCCGCTTGTGATGGGCGTCGATTGCGCGCGAGGCGGGGACGACCAGAGCACCATCTGGTTTCGCCGCGGCCGCGACGCGCGCTCGGTGCCCGCGATCAAGCTGCGCGTCAACGATCTCATGGTGCTCTCGGGCAAGGTGGCGGAGCAGGCGCTGCGGCATCGCGCGGCCGCGGTGTTCATCGACGAGGGCGGCATTGGTGCTGGCGTGGTCGACCGCGTGCGCCAGATGCTGGCAGGCCATCTGGTCGTCGGCGTCAATTTCGGCAGCCGTGCCGACCGCTATACATTGGGCGACGGCATGCCGCTCACCGCCAACAAAGCCGCGGAGATGTGGGCCTCGATGCGCGCTTGGCTGCGGACCGGCGCCATCCCCGACGATCCCGAGTTGAAGGCCGAGCTTACGGGCCGCGAATACGGCTTCGACCTGCATAACGCGCTACGGCTCGAGAAGAAGGAGGACATGAAGAAGCGCGGCCTGTCCTCGCCCGACAATGCCGACGGGCTGGCGCTCACATTTGCCTATCCGGTGGCGGACCTGCGGGAGGAGACTCGGTTCGAGGCGGGGGGCGGTGTGAGCGCCGGTGCCGCCGCGATCGAGTCGGACTACGACCCGCACGAGGGTCTTTAAACGCTGGACTCACATCGACTGCATTGGCATCGTCGGCTCCAGTCGCCCGCAGAGGCGATCGGGAGGCATCCTGGGCGACCGGTCGATCGGCCGACTCGATGTCTGGAGGCCCGCCGTTCCGATCATCCCCGACGGAGCGGCGGGCCTTTGCACTTTCGTGCGAGGTCGGCGCGGCTGGCTACGTACTCTGCTAAACTCGTCACTCATCCCAGCGGAGCGGCCGCAATGAAGAACACAATTGCGGCCCTGGCGCTCGGCGCCGTGCTGGCAAGCGGTACGTCGGGACCTGCACGGAGCCAGCCTTCCTCGATGCAGACATCGATCTCGCGATCGATGAGTTCCCCAAACATATCGTCGTTCACACAGTTGCTGGACGTCAGCGCCAGCCTGGCGAACAGCATCAACCAGACCTTGGTTGGGCAGCAACAGGCAACGATCGACTCGATCCAGGCCCAGGCGATGGCGACACAACAGCAGGCGGCGGCGCAACTCGTGGGCTCCTCCGCCGCAGTGGCCGGTGCGACCCTGAGCCTCGTCGTCAGCATGGGTGGCGCCGCCGCCGGCATGGACGCCTCGATCAGCGAGAGCGTCGCCGGCGCAAGAATGAACCATGCGATGAGCTGTCCGGTCTTCGCGGGCGGGGGCACGGTGTTGGGCGAGGATGGCTGCGTTTGGGCGAAGGCCACGGGCCAGCATGCGACACAGTTCGGCGTGGCCACCGACAGCGCGGGCATCCACGCGGGCGGCCAACGCGAGATTTCGCCGGGCTGGTTCCTGGGCGGCTCGCTGGGCGTAAGCAGTTCGTGGATGAACGCCGGCGGCGCGTCCAGCCTCGCGCAGTCGTTCGGCGGCAGCGTCGCACTGAAGCACGTGCAGGGGCCGTGGCTGCTGGCCGGCGCCGTAGCGGCCAGCACGACTGCCACGCACATCACGCGGCCCTCGGGCGGCCCGCCCGGCAGCCTCATGCAGGGCGACGCCAATGTCTTCCAGGGCGGCGTGCGCTTGCGGGCCGCCTATGACGTGGCGTTCACGGGCTGGTACCTGCGGCCGCGCCTCGACCTCGACGCCTACTACAGGAGCCTGTCGGGCTATCAGGAATACGGCGCGGGCGCGGTGGCGCTGGTGGTGAACGGCACCAGCAAAGTGAACGCAATGATCGCGCCGACGCTGGAAGTGGGCGGCCGCTTGGAACTGGGTGAGGGGATCATCGTGCGGCCTTACCTCGCCGGCGGCGTTGTCGTCCTGCCCGACAACACGCTGACGCTCGACACTTCTTTCGCCGGCCCCCTCGCACCGTTCGGCGGATTTCGCACAACCTTCCAGGGCCCGCCGGTGCTCGGCACCGTCGAGGCCGGGGTGCAAGTCTATCGCGAGCACGGATTCGAGATGAAGGCGGACTATCGCCTGGCTGCAGGACAGTCGTTGCTCAGCCAGTCGATCGCGCTGCGCGGGGCGTGGCACTTTTGATGACAGCAGACCAAAGGGTTGCCTCAAGGCGGAAAGCCTCCGGAGGAGGACATGCTTAACCGACCGTAGGCGGAGCATTCCAAGTGGTCTGCCGATCGAATCTCTTCCAACTTACCGCTTGCATCCTCAAAATCCGGTTCATCAGTAACTCAGGGGCTCGCTTCTCACAGGAGAAACGCCCTTGGGTATTTTTGGTGGCGGCCAGGCCGCTTTTCCCCCGATGTCGCCGCCGGCCCTGCCGCCGGCGCCCGAACCCGCGCCGTCGATGGTCGATCCGTCGGTGCGCGAGGCGCGCGATGCGCAGAAGAAGCGCGCGGCTGCGATGGCGGGTTATGCCTCCACGATCACGACCGGTGGGCTGGGCGTCAGCGGTTCCGCGTCGACCACCGCCGCGCGCGGCAAGACGATGCTGGGGGCCTGAGCGATGGTCCACGATGCCGCCCTGCGCCGCCACATCGATTCTCGCCTCGGCGTCCTGAAGCGCCAGCGCCAGTCGTGGGAGCCTGGCTGGCGCGAGCTGTCGCGCTTTGTCAATCCGCGGCGCGGCCAGTTCTTCTCGTCGCCTAACCAGGGCGGTCGCGGCGCGCAGAGCAATGCCGCCATCCTCGATCCGACGGCGCTTTTCGCGCTACGCACCCTGGTGGCTGGGCTCATGTCGGGCATCACCTCGCCGGCGCGGCCTTGGTTTCGACTGTCGATTCCCGACCGCCGTGTGGCGTCTTTGGCGCCGGTGAAGGTTTGGCTCGACGAGTGCGCCGAGCGAATGCGCATGGTGTTCAACGCCGGCAATCTCTATTCGGCGCTGCCGCTGATCTACGAGGAGCTGGGCCAGTTCGGCACCGGCTGCGCGATCGTCGAGTTCGACCGCGAGGACGTGATCCGCCTCTACACCCTGTCGACCGGCGAATACTGGCTGGGTCTCGACTGGCGCGGCCGCGTCGACACCTTGGCGCGGCGCTTCATGTACTCCTACCGGCAGATCGAGGCGCGCTGGCCCGGGCACGGCATCGCGGAGATCTCCGAGCGGGCGCGCGGCGCCGACGCCGACACCGAGATCGCCGTCCTGCACATGATCGAGCCCAACACGGGCTACGCGAAGGGCCGGCTCGACGCGGCGGGGAAAAAGTTCCGCTCGGTCTACTGGCGTGAGGGCGGTGGCCAGGCCGAGGGCGAGTTCATCCATTGCGGTGGCTATTCGCAGTTCCCGGCGTTGACGCCCCGCTGGGCGCCGATCGGCAACGATGCCTACTCGAAAGGACCCGGCCACGACGCCCTGCCCGACGTGAAGTCGCTGCAAATCCTGAAGAAGCGCGAGCACAACGCTGTCGACAAGCATGTGAACCCGCCGATGGGCGCGCATGTCAGCCTGCGCGGCTCGGCTTCGTCGGTGCTCCCGGGCGCCATCAACTACTTCACCACTCAGGAGAGGGGAGCGGGGATGTGGCCGCTCTACCAGACGGCTCCCGGCGCCATCGCCGAGGTCGAGCGTCTCGTCTCGCGCACTCAGGCCACCATCAAGTCGGCCTTCTTCGCGGACCTCTTCCTGATGATTTCGGACATGGACGGCGTGCAGCCGCGCAGCCAGCTCGAGATCAGCGCCCGCCGCGAGGAGAAGATGCAGATGTTGGGGCCAGTGCTCGAGAACCTGCACGACGATCTGCTACAGCCGCTGGTCCAGCGCACGTTCGCCATCATGGCCGAGCATGGGCTGTTCCCCGAGCTGCCGGCCGAACTGCACGGCTATCCGCTCGACGTCGAGCTTATCTCCATCCTGGCACAGGCGCAGAAGGCGGCCGATCTCGGCTCCGTGGAGCGTCTGTGGGCCTTCGCCGGCAGCATCGCCGCCACGCGGCCCGAGGTCCTCGACAAGCTGAACGCCGACGAGAGCATCGATGTCTATGCGGACAAGCTGGGCGCCCCGGCTGCCATTACCCTGGCCGACGACGTGGTGGCGCAACTCCGCGCCGCGCGCGCCCTGCGGGCCGAGGCCGCGCAGGCCCTGCAGGTGGCAGGCGCTATCGCCGACGGTGCCAAGACCTTGAGCGAGACGGAGGTCGGCGGTGGCCGCAACGCCCTTCAATCCGTCCTGGGAGTGTGAGCGATGCACGATCCGAACGATGCAAGGCAGGTCCGTGGAGCCGAACAACTCGAGAAGCAGGCGCAGCAGCGCGTCGCCGATGATCTGAAGGCGGTGATGGCGACCGAGCAGGGCCGCAGATTCGTGCACGGGCTGCTCGGCCTCTGCGACATCCGCAGCGACGGCTACGTGCCGGGCGGCATCGAGGCGCAGCGGCACCAGGATTACAGGGCCGGCCGTCGCAGCATCGGCATCGAGTTGCTGGGCGAGCTCGAACGCCATGCGCCGGAGATGACCGAGCTAATGAGTGTGGAAGCGCGCTTCAACGACATCCGAACCGAGCTGGCGGCCTGGGCCGCGGAGGAGCAGACCGATGCCTGAATCGATCGACGCGACGACTAAACTGGAGGAGCAGGGTGCGGCGGCTGAAGGGACCCGGACCCTGGAGGCCGAGGTCGCGACCTCGCAGGCAGCTGCGGAGGCCGGCGCCGAAGCCGCCGCGACACAGGCTCCCGTCGACTATTCCGGCCTCACGCTGCCCGAGGGCTATCGCGCCGACGATCCGGTATTCGCCGATGTCGTGAAGTTGTTCGATGCCGAGAAGATCGCCCCCGAGACGGCGCAGCGGCTGATCGACTTCACCGTCGAGCGCGACAAGGAGATCGCGCGGGCGGTCAACGAGCACTCCGTCGCCGCCTGGAGGAAGCAGACGGGAGAATGGCGCGCGAGTGCCGAGAAGGAGTTCTCGGCCGAGGCACTCGGCGAGGCGAGGACGGCGCTCGCGCGGGTCTTCGACCGGCAGACGATCACCTATCTCGAAGGGCTGGGATTCACCAACCATCCCGGCCTGATCCGGGCAATGGTGAAGGTCGCCCGCAGCATCAAGGACGACTCGTTCGTGGCCGGCAATGCCGGCCGCGGCGGCAGCGCGCTGGACCCCAAGTCCCTCTATCCCAACTCCCTGCACAACTAGGAACCACGCTCCATGGCAACGCTTTCCGTGACCAATCCGACCCTGGCCGACTGGTCCAAGGTCATCGATCCCAATGGCAGTATCGCGCAGGTGATCGGCCTGCTGTCGCAGATGAATGAGATCACCGATGACATGGTGTGGAACGAGGGCAACCTGCCAACCGGCCACCGCACCAGCGTGCAGACCTCGCTGCCGACCGGCACCTGGCGCCGGTTCAACGAGGGCATCGTGCCGACCAAGAGCACGAGCACCCAGATCACCGACTCGTGCGGTATGCTCGAGACCTACTCGGAAATCGACAAGGCGCTGGCGGATCTCAACGGCAACACGGCGGCCTATCGGCTCTCCGAGGATCGCGCCTTCCTCGAGGGGCTGACGCAGCAGCTTGCCGGCGTGCTGTTCTACGGCAACACCGCGACCAACCCCGAGCGCTTCATGGGGTTCGCGCCGCGCTACAACACGACCTCCACGGCGACGTCGCAGACCGCCAACAACTTCATCGCGGGCGGCGGTTCGGGCTCCGACAACACGTCGATCTGGCTGGTCGGGTGGGGCGACCTCACCGTGCACGGCATCTTCCCGAAAGGCAGCAAAGCCGGCCTGTCGATGAAGGACCTGGGCGAGCAGACGCTGCTCGATGCAGCCGGCAACCGCTACCAGGGCTATCGCACACACTACAAGTGGGATGCGGGCCTCACCGTGCGCGATTGGCGCTATGTCGTGCGCATCGGCAACATCGACGTGTCGGATCTCGCCGGCTCCACGCCGCCCGACCTGGTCAAGCTGATGATGCGGGCGATGAACAAGATCCCGAACATCAAGATGTGCCGGCCCGCCTGGTATATGAACCGCACCGTGAAGCAGTGGCTGGACATCCAGCGCAACCTCGGTGCCGCGGTCTCCAACACGACCAACAACACCAACATCCGGCGCACGCTCGACGAGAGCGACGGCCGGCTGTTCGACAGCTTCGGCGGCATCCCGATCCGCAAGTGCGACCAGATTACGCTGGCCGAAGCGACCGTGTCGTAAGCGGCGCCGCAGGAAAGGACACAGACATCATGATGTACGACAAGCTCAATACGTTCGGCACCGACCAGGCGGTTACCACCACCGCCGCCTCAACCGACATTGTCGACCTCGGCGCCGCCCGCGACATGGGCAATGGCGAGGCGCTGGAGCTGGTGATCCTCGTCACCGAGACGGTCACCGCCGCGGGTGCCGCGACGGTCACCTTCACGCTGGAGACCGACGACAACGCCGGCTTCGCCTCGGCCTTCGTGCTCGCCAGCTCAGGCGCCATCGCCAAGGCGGCGTTGACCGCGGGCACGGAAGTGCTGCGCGTGAAGGTGCCGCTCGATGCCGAGCGCTTCCTCCGCACCAACTACACAGTGGCCACCGGTCCGCTGACTGCCGGCAAGTTCACCGCGTTCCTCGCCCACGACCGCCAGGCCAGCCGGGCCTACGCGTCGGGATTCACCGTCTGAGCGGAGGCATCGTCATGGCCCAGAAGAACGACAAGCACGACAGGACCGAGAAGGCGGCGGAGTACGTCGTCGTCGACAATCCCTTCTACGACGGCGTCCAGCTTCATCCGATCGGTGCCCGCATCCTGTGGTCCGGCCCTCCGGGCCTCTCTCTCGTACCAGTCGATGCGCCGCGCCGCCGCAGTGCCGGCGAGGCGCCGATCTTCGGCGATCCGCTGGCCGGCCGTGGCGATGGCGCCCCGGTCAAGGCGGCCCGGCCCGGCGACCAGGTCGTCCTCGTCCAGTGATCGACGCCGGGTGAAGGCAGAGGGGCCGGTCTTCGGGCCGGTCCCACCACCCAGAGGAGAACAATCCATGGCTCAAGACATCGCCTACCAGTCAGCCGTCCGGCGCAGTGCCGTGCCCGTCTCTGAGGCAAGCCCGCTGCCGGTCGTGCTGACCAACCTGACGGTGGCGGCGCTGGTGAAGTCGAGCATCACCATGTCCGGTGCCTCGGCCGAGCTCGTCGCGGCAGACGTCACCCGCAAGATCGTGATCGTGAGCAGCACGAAGACCAACGCCTCGGCGGCGATCGATCCGACGGGCGGCACGGCCGCGCTCGACGCCGGCATTCCGATGGAAGGCGGCGACACGATCCAGATCACGGGGAAGGAGGCGCAGAGCGCCATGACCCAGATCGGCACCAACGGCCAGAAGCTCACCGTCTACACGGGGTCCTGATCCCATGCCGATCGCCTTCCTCAACCGGGCGCTGGGCGGCGCCTCCCGTGCCTTCGATACCGACGTGCTGTCGTGGCGCGATGCCGTCGTCGCCAACGGCGGCTCGGTCTCGCTCGGGCGCCTGATCGTCGTCGACCAGTTCGTGTTCAGCGAGAAGGCCGCCGGCACCTGGGCGCTGACGGACGACTATTGGGGCTTCTGGGCGGAGAACGCCGCGCAGGCTCTGACCTCGCTGAAGCAACGCCGGCTCGCCACGGCGGTCAACACGCCGACGTTCACCGCGGACCGAGACTACACCTTCGACGGCAGCACCAACTCCATCGACACCGGGTTCGTGCCGAGCACGCACGCCGTAGCGATGGCGGGCACCAGCCAGCGGATCGGCGTGTACGAGCGGACCAATGTGAACGCTGCCCGAAACGCGATCGGCTGCTCGGCAACAGCTTCGCGGCGCATGACGTTGACGCCGCGGAGCGGCACGGCGGCATTCGCCAATCTCAACACGGCCGGCGGCACGAACGGTCTCGCTCTCTGGACTGTCGATAGCCGGGGCTTCAAGGCCGTAAGCCGCGCCGGAGGCAGTCTCACGGTCAAGGGGTACGACCGGGGCGTCGTCTTACCCGACGCCGTCGCCGGGTCGGTCGGCACCACTCTGCCGGAATACTCGGTCTTCATCGGAGGCGTAAACGACACCGGCTTGCTGTCCTCTGCGAGGGCGTCGGCCGTGGGCTTTGCCGTCGTCGGTGCGCCGCTCTCCGACGCCCAGGAGCTTGCGCAGTACAACGCCATGCAGGCGTGGGCCACGTCCGTGGGAGCACAGGTCTGATGGCGACGTTCATCCTCCTCACGGCCGGGCAGGCCGATCATGTGCGCGGCCCTTCCATCTCGACGCCCTCGGCCGCCCTGGAGCCGGTCGAGCGGCAGGGCGGTGCCTTCATCCTCGGTGTCGCCGTGCTGACCGATCCGGCGCACGAGGCGAACCACAGCTATCTCGCCGCGCTTCCGCAGATGGACGACGGCGATCCCGAATTTCCGCCCCAGATCGAGCCGCAGGAATGAGCGACCGCGACCTCGTCACCATGCCCAGGGCGGCCCTCGAAGCGATGCTCGAGGACGCGGCCGAGCGCGGCGCCAAGAAGGCGCTGGCTGGCGTCGGCCTCGGCGACGCCGATGCGCCAGATCATATCCGGGGCCTGCGCGATCTGTTCGACATGTACCGCGCGATTCGAAACGGCGCGCTGAAGCAGATCGGCCAGGCCATTGCCCTCTGCATCATCGGCGCGCTCGTCCTGTTCGCGTCTCAGAAGTTCAAGCCATAGGAGCGAGCCGATGGATCCGAAGATCCTCTATTACGACGTGATGCGCACGATGGCCTCGCTGGAGGGCTGGGCGGGCGTGAAGTCGGACGACCGGGCCTTGGTGCTGTTGATGGCGATCGCCGGGCAGGAGAGCGCCTGGGCCGCGCGCAAGCAGGTCGGCGGTCCCGCGCGCAGTTACTGGCAGTTCGAGAAGGGCGGCGGTGTCGCGGGCGTCCTGTCGCATGCCGCCTCCAAGGCCAGGATCGCGGCCGTCTGCGCGCAGATCGATATCCCCTGCGACACGGCGACGGTGTACGAGGCCATGGCGTGGAACGACACGCTCGCGGCGTGCATGGCGCGCCTGTTGCTGCTCACCGATCCCCGCCCGCTGCCGGCGCTTGGCGATCAGGAGGCGGCTTGGCGCTACTACCTCGACAACTGGCGGCCGGGCATGCCGCATCCGCAGACCTGGCCTGCGCGCTACGCCAAGGCCATGGAGGTGGTCGGCGTTGACCCTAAAGTGCCGATGAAGGGAGCCGCCTAGATGCCGTTCCTTCCCCTGTTGCTCGGCCTCGCGCCGACGGTCGCCTCGTGGATCATGGGCGACAAGACTGGTGCTGCGGTGTCGAAAGTCACCGGCATCGCGCGCGAGATCCTGGGCACCGATGACGCCACCGGCATCGAGCGCGCCATCGCGGCCGATCCCAATCTCGCGCTGCAATTCAAGATGGCCGTGATCCAGGCCGAAGCCGACGCCCGCCGGCAGGAGTTCGAGACGCTGCAGGCCCAGCTCGCCGACGTCCAGAGCGCCCGCAACCAGACCGTCGAACTCGCCAAGGCCGGCTCGGCCATCGCCTGGGGCGCGGTCGCCGTCAGCTTGCTCGTCACGGCGGCGTTCATGACCGCGCTGTGGTTCGTCGTCCGCCAGGAGATCCCGGCCGCCTCGCGCGAGATCGCCTACATCCTGCTGGGCACGCTGGGCGCCAAGTTCGGCGACATCGTCGCCTATTGGGTCGGTTCGAGCTCGGGCTCGGCGCAGAAGTCGGCGGCGCTCGAGAAGGCCGTCGCGATGGGAGGAGGGCGCTAGATGCCGGCCGACACCGACATCGGCAACATGGCGCTGAGCCGGCTCGGCACGCGCGCCACCATCGCCGACCTGACCGAGAACAGCACCGAGGCCCGCCAGATCAATCTCTGGTACGCGACCGTGCGTGACGAGCTGCAGTCGCTGGTCGACTGGAACTTCAATCGGGTGACCCAGGCGCTCGCCGCGTCGGGGACGCCGCCGGCGCGCTGGGCCGCCAGCTATGCCTATCCGTCGGGCTGCCTGCGCATGCGGAGGCTCGAGTTGGGCGCCTCGACCTGGATGTGGGGCGAGCCCGCCCGCGGTTTCGAGATCGCGTCGAACGGCAGCGGCACCTTCCTCTATTGCAACGAGGATCGGGTGATGGCGGTGTTCGCGCAGCGCGTGGTCGATCCGGCCCGCTTCACGCCCGGCTTCATCCTGGCCTTCGTCGACTGCCTCGCGGCCGCAATCGCGCATGCCATCACGCAGAAGGCCGATCTCGCCGAGCGTCTTGCCCGGCGCGCGCAGGAGCGGATCGAGCGCGCCATGGCTGACAGCGCCAACGAGGGCGTGAGTGCCGGTGACGCGGACCGGAGGGCGCAAACCCTGGCGGTGCGCGGCGTCGACGGGAGCGCGCCATGACCTGGCCCATCCTTCTGCCCAGTTTCGCCGCGGGCGAGCTGGCGCCGTCGCTGCAGGGGCGGGTTGACCTGGCCAAGTACCAGGTCGGCCTCGCGACGTGTCTCAACTGGTTCGTCCATCCCTTCGGCGGCGTCAGCACGCGCGCCGGAACGGCCTTCGTGGGCGACACCTGCGATGCGGCGGTGCGCAGCCGGCTGATCCCGTTCAGCTTCAACACGCAACAGACCTACGTGCTGGAATTCGGCGACCGAAAGATGCGAGTCGTGAAGGAGGGTGGCTACGTACTCGAGGCTGGTGTTGCCATCGCCGACATCACGCGCGCCAGCCCCGGCGTCGTGACGACTGCCGGGCCGCACGGCCTGTCGAGCGGCGATGCGATCTGGCTGGACGGGATCGAGGGCATGCGCGAGCTCAATCGCCGGCGCTTCACGGTGACGGTGATCGGCGGCTCGACCTTTGCCCTGGGGATCGACACGTCCGGCTATGGGAACTGGACCGAAGGTGGTACGGCGGCCCGCGTCTATACGATCGCGACGCCCTACCCTGAATCCGACCTGGCGCGGCTCAAATACGTGCAGAGCGCCGACACGATGACGCTGACGCACCCGTCGCATGCGCCGCGCAATCTCACCCGCACCGGCCATGCCTCGTGGTCGCTCGCCACGATCACCTATGCGCCGACGCAGCAGCCGCCGACGGCGCTGGCCTCCACGGCGGCCGGCTCGGGCTTCGACTATGTCGTGACGGCGGTTGCTGAGGAAACCGGCGAGGAATCGGTCGCGTCGGCTTCAGTGTCGTCGAACGTGCAGACGTCGAAGATCACCTGGACGAATGCCGCCGGCGCGAACTCCTACAACGTCTACAAGGGCAAGAACGGCGTCTATGGCTTCATCGGCCGGGCAGGCGACGGCGCTACGGGGTTCACCGATACGACGGTGGCGCCCGACACGTCCGACACGCCGCCGGAGGACAAGAACCCGTTCGACGCCGCAGACAAGTATCCCGGCTGCTCGACCTATCACGAGGGCCGGCAGTGGTACGCCCGCACCAACCAGAAGCCGCAGACGCTCTACAGCTCGGCCTCGGCGGCGTTCAACAACATGAACACCAGCTCGCCGTCGAAGGACAGCGATGCGATCACCCGCACCATCGCCAGCCGCGAGGTGAACGAGATCCGCCACCTGCTCAGCCTCAACGTGCTGCTGGTCTGGACCTCGGGCGCGGTGTGGAAGGCCTGGGCCGGCGCGCAGGCCGATGTCATGACGCCGGCGAATTGCGCGGTGAAGCCGCAGAGCTATGAAGGCATCTCGGAAATCCCGCCGATCGCCACTGAGAGTGCGGCTCTCTATGTAACCGCCTCCGCCAAGAAGGTGCGCGACGTCGCCTATGATTTCGGCTCCGACAGCTGGGCCGGTCGCAACGTCTCTATCCTCGCCGGGCACCTGTTCGAGACGCATGGCATCGAGGAGTGGGCCTATGCCCGGGATCCGCACGGCATCGTCTGGTGCGTGCGGTCCGACGGCGTGCTGCTGGCCTTCACCTACCTCAAGGAACACGACGTCTATGCCTGGTCGCGCCACGTCACCGACGGCCGGGTCGAAAGCGTCGCCGCCGTGCAGGAAGCCGACGAGACAGTGCTTTACCTGTCGGTGAAGCGCACCGTTGGCGGCGAGACGAAGCGCTTCGTCGAGCGCATGGCAACTCGCGGCTTCAAGGACGTGCAGGCCGCTTGGTGCGTCGATAGCGGTATCCGCCATGACGGCTGGAACAGCGAAGCGAGTCGCACGCTCGCGATCACGGGGACGGCTTTTGGCCCGGGTGAAAGCGTGACGCTGACGGCCGGGGGCCATGCGCCGTTCAGCGCGGCGTCGGTCGGCGCCAGCTACATCCTGCGCAACGGCCAGAACCAGGTCACCGTGACGGTCGTGTCGTACATCGATGAGAGCCATCTCGGCGCCAGGCTCGACATCGCGCCGCATGCAAGTCTGCAGGATCGCCCCACCGTGGATTGGGCGCTGGCTGCGCTCACGCTGGGCGGGCTCTGGCACCTCGAGGGACGCGAACTCGCGGTGCTGGCCGACGGATCGGTGCAACCAAATGCAACGGTGAGCAACGGCACGATCGTACTGCCGCGGGCCTCGGGCTCGATCCTCGCGGGCCTTCCTTACGTGTGCGATCTCGAAACGCTGAACCTCGAAGCCGGGCCGCCGACCCTGCAGGGCCGGCAGAAGGTCGTGAACGAGGTGGTGCTGAGGGTGAAGGACACGCGCGGACTGAGCGCCGGTCCGACCTCGGACCGCCTGGTCGAGATCAAGGAGCGCGCCGGCGAGCAGCCGGGATATCCGACGTTGCTTACCACGGGCGACGAGCGCGTGCTGATCGATCCGGACTGGAATGCAGCCGGCCGGGTTTTCGTGCGCCAGGCCCACCCGCTGCCCGCCACCCTGCTTGCCATCATCCCCCGCCTCGAAACCGGAGCCTGAGCCATGGCCCTCACGAATATCGGCCGCAAGGTGACCCATGCCGGAAACGGCAGCGCCACCGTATTTCCCTATGACTTCCCGATCCTGAGCGACGCGCATCTCTCGGTGATCCTTACCGACGTCGCGGGCGTCGAGACGACCTTGTCACCGTCGCTCTATGCCGCCACCGGGGTCGGCACGCTGGGCGGCGGCGCGGTCACCTATCCGCTCGCCGGGGCCGGCCTCGCCGCCGGAACGAAGCTCACCATAGTCCGCACGGTGCCCTACACGCAGACGACCGTGCTCTCCAACCAGGGCGGCTACTATCCCGAGGTGGTCGAACGTCGCTTCGACGAGATCTACATGGCGATGCAGCAGCTCGCCGAGATCGTTGGACGCACCACCGTCGGCAGCATCAGCGACCCGGCTACCGAGCAGAGCAACTATGCGCTGATCCAGTCGCTGCAGGCATTTCGCGGCGACATCGACAAGCTGACCACATCCGGCGACCTGCTGACGCGCGACGGCAGCGGCTATAAGCGCCTGCCGCGTGGTACGTCAGGCCAGTTCTTGGGCATCAGCGGCGCCGACGCGGCCTGGCAGACACCGGCCTATCCGGCCTTCTCGGGCCGCCGCCAGACGGTGAGCTCCGGCCCCGTGACCGCGGGCGGCCTGCCGAACTTCCTGCCCGCCACGACGGGCACGCTCACGCTGCAATCGACCAACCTCTCGCCGACCTATCCGATGGTCGCGACGGCGGCGGCCGGCTGGTCGGCGGCCACCGGCGCGCCGGTCGACACGATCGGGGTCGCCACCGGCCCTCTCACCTGGACGGGCCTCGCCGCCAACCGAGCCGCTGCGACGCCGAATTTCCTCTACGTGACCGTTGCCGGCGGCATCCTGACGACCGGCAGCACGCTCTTGCCCCCCGTCTACCAGCTCGGCGGCACGCCTTCCGTGACGAACGGCCAGTTCACTTTCAACATCGCCGAAATGCGTGGCTATCTCGGCACCGGTACGAGCGCCCCCCAGGTGAATCTCGTTATGGTGGGGGAGGCGGCGACTGACAGCACGAGCGTCGCTAGCACGGTCGGATACGCCTTTAATGCGCGGTACGATTCAGGCTATTCGGCTACTCTGCCCGCGGTCAACACTTCGACTTCAAGGAGCCACTACCTCGGGGTCGTTCCGCAGATTGGGGACTTCCGGGCACAGTGTGCGTCAGCGGATGCCGGGTACTCTATCGGAGATGAAATCGGTGGCAGTTCGCTATGGACAGATGACGGGGCGGTCAACACGGCACTAACGTTTCGTGTGAGTCGAAACGATATGGGTGTCATTGTGAGCACCAACGTTGTTGTATTGCACAAGACCACCGGCGTACGCACAATCTTGGTTCGCAATCGCTGGCAATGGCGCCAGATCGCGGAGCGCGGCTGGTGATCAGTCTGCTGCCCGCTCGTGAAATCGATGCGCGCGAACTGGCGCCCGTGTTGCGCCGGGAGGATCAGGCGGAAGTGCTCGCACTGCTTGGGCCCGTCCATCTGGTCGACGGTCCGGCTGAGAGCCTTCTAGAGGGGCTGGCCTCCGCGCGTGAGGCCTGGACGGCGCGCGATGCCGGGGGGCGAATCATCTGCATGGCGGGTGTATCGCGGATGAGCCTCATCGGTTCGACCGGGGTACCGTGGCTTCTCGGCTCAGACCTCGTGACCGTGTACCGACGGGCGTTCCTGGTCGAAAGCCGCCGTATGGTCGCCCGCTGGCTCACCGTGTTCGGAGTGCTGCGAAACGTCGTCGATGCGCGGTACGCGACGGCACTCCGCTGGATGCGCTGGCTCGGCTTCGAGATCGGCCCGCCCTTCGCACTGGCGCACGGCCTGTTCCACCGCGTGTCCAAGGAGGCGGCATGAACGTGCAGATGAGCACTGTCGCCGAGTTGGAGCGCGATCCGGGCCTCGCGGTCCTGCTGGCAGAGTATGCCGCCGAATCGTCGATTGCGGGTATGCCGCCGCCGGCGGCCAGGATGGAGAGCTACCGCGAACTTGAGGCTCGCGGGCTGCTGAAGGTGCTGAGCGCCACTTGCGACAAACGCCTCATCGGCTTCCTCACCCTGCTGGCGCCGGTGCTGCCGCACTATGGCGTGGCAGTGGCCGTCAGCGAGAGCTTCTTTGTCGCCCGTGCCCATCGCGGTACCGGCGCCGGGCTGAAGCTCTTGCGGGCAGCAGAGGTGCTGGCACGCCGTCTGGGCTCTCCCGGTCTCCTGGTCAGTGCGCCGTTCGGGGGCGATCTCTTCAAGGTGCTGCCGCGCGTCGGCTATGCCGAGACCAACCGCGTCTTCTTCAAGAAGGTGAGCGATGACTGACCTTGCACCTCCCCGCATCCACATAGCGTCCATGAGCGCGGCCGCGATCGACAGAGTGCGGCAACTCGAGAGCTTTGCTTTGGCATTGCCGCAGGTCGCCATCGGAACGGACCACGTCTTTCATGCCGGCGTCTACGCGCGCACGATAAAGGTGCCGGCGGGCGTCATGATCACCGGCGTGCTGATCAAGATTCCGACGCTGCTGATCGTGCAGGGCGACGCCATTGTACACGTCGAGGGTGGCCCCCGCGAACTGCACGGATACAACGTCGTGCCGGCCGGTGCGGGCCGGAAGCAGGCCTTCGTGGCACTGACCGATACCCACCTCACGATGATCTTCGCGACCGATGCGGTCGACGTGGACGCTGCCGAGCGGGCCTTCACGGACGAACTCGACAAACTCATGACACGCAGGGGGACAGCAACATGTCAGGCATGAGCACGGCCGCCCTCATCTCGCTCGGCCTATCGGCCGCCGGCACGGCGGTTGGCTTCGCGGGCCAACTCCAGCAGCAGCAGGCTCAGCAGAAGACGGCGGCGGCCGCCGCCGCCCAGGCCGTCTATCAGGCGCAGGTCGCGCGCCAGAATCAGGAGGTGATGAACCGGCGGGCGGACGACGCCCTTCAGCAAGGGCGGATCGCGGAGGAGACCAGCCGCCGGCTCACCAGTCAGCGGATCGGAGCCCAGACGGCCCGCTTGGCCGCGCAGGGAACCGACCTCGAGGGCAGCCCCACCGACATACTGGGCGACACGGCCGGTGCGGGTGAGGCTGACGCCCTCGCCGTGCGCGCCAAGGCTGCGCGCGAAGCCTATGACTACCAAGTGGCCGGAGTCGGCTACGGCAACACAGGAATCCTCGAAACCGCCCGCGCGCTCAACGCGGTCAACAGCCCGACCTATCTAGGCGCTGGTGCGTCCCTTCTGTCGGGCGCATCGACGCTTGCGGACAAGTGGCGGAACTTCCAGCTCAACCAAGGTGGACGGGTATAATGGACGCACGCTGGCTCGACCAAATTCGGCCATGATCCGGTTTAGTCGCGTCCCCGTCCTATTGACCTCTCATATCCAGGTAGGCGTCCCTGAGCGGGTTCATGCATCCGGAACGTTGACTTTTTTCGCTGCGACGACGACACGTGCAGGATGCCGACAGTTTCCCGCCCGCCATGGACCTCTCCCAGCTACCGACCGGACATCGATGGTTTGCGGGCGATATCAGTTATCGCAGTGATTTTATTTCATGCCTTCCCTGAGAACCTTAGGGGGGGCTTCATCGGCGTCGACGTGTTCTTCGTCATATCCGGCTACTTGATCGGCGGACTTATAACGCAAGAACTGGATGCCGGCACTTTTAGCTTCCAGACCTTCTACGCGCGACGGATCCGGCGCATTCTTCCAGCACTAGTTGTCGTCGTTCTGTTTGCCTTGCTTGTTGGCTGGAACAGTATGTTTCCGCCCGAATTTTTGCAACTTGGCAGGCACATCGCAGCAGCAACGTTGTTCATCTCTAACTTCGCGTTACTCAGCGAAGTGGGTTACTTTGATATGGAGGCCCATACCAAGCCTCTGTTGCATCTTTGGTCTTTGGCGATTGAGGAGCAGTTCTATCTCATATGGCCGCTCTTCGCGTGGACCTTGCGGAAGCAACGACTGCTCTTCCTTTTTTTGACTGTTGGAGTAGCGGCGTCGTCGTTCTCTTTAAGTGTCACTGAGGCTGATCCGTCAGTCGCCTTCTATTCGCCACTGACTCGGGTTTGGGAGCTGGCGATTGGAGTGCTGGCAGCACAAATGCCGCGTGAAGTTGTTGATCGCTGGCTTAACGCGGGCTCTTCTCGGCAAATGCTCGGCGTACTGGGGCTAACCGCGATCGTTGTTGCGGCTATTATGACCGACGCCGGTTCTTTTCCTGGATGGTGGCCCTTATTGCCTGTGCTTGGTGCGGCACTGGTAATACTGGTTGGCCCGCTGAGTTTTACAAACCGGCGAATCCTTGGGTCCCGCCCTATGGTATGGATTGGGAAAATTTCCTACCCGTTGTATCTCTGGCATTGGCCGCTGTTTGCCTATGCATGGCTCGCCTACGGCACCAAGCCTCCCGCAGAGGTGCGGTGGATGCTGTTAGTCGTGAGTTTCCTTTGCGCGTGGCTGACTTATGTATTCGTGGAAAAGCCGATCAGATTTGGAGCATCACGCCTCCAGCCGGTTCCCGTGTTGTGTGGGCTCATGCTGATTCTTGGACTGGCAGGAGCCTCGATCGTAAGCTTGCACGGCCTTCCCGACCGAAGTGTCGCGCTGATCAATCGAGCGCTCGCTTATGACCTGCGTGTACCCACTGATAGCAGAACTTCGAATGGCACTTGTAAGGCGAAGTACGGGATCGACACGGGGGATTCGTTTGTTTGCTTCGTAAACTCGACCTCCCCACGAATCCTTGTAGTCGGCGATAGCGTATCCATGGCTTTTTACTCAGCGATCCACGCTCATCTGCTTGAGGAGCGAGCGGCTTTTGTAGGAGCGCACAGCTTCAACTGGGCTCGTTCAGCCTGCTTGACTCCCCATAATCTCGATCGTTGGATGGCCGGACCTGAGACGTGCCAGGTTGTTATTCGCACAGTCCTAGATATCTTGGCACGTGAAGCGTCCATAGAAGTCGTCGTCATTCCGACCTATTCACGCAACCCATTCTTTACTGAAGAGGCAACGCTAAAAGCCTTTCACCAGAAAATTGAGGAACTTGGCCGAAAGGTTGTTTACGTTCTGTCTGTGCCTCAGTTCGGCAATCCACCGGGCGGTTGTCGGCCACGCCAGCTTTCTCTACTTGGAATGGACATCACTCGTCCGGGCAATATAGATTCCTGTCGTCAGTTGCGTTCTCAGTTGGAGCCCGATCTGTTGCGCCAACGCCAAGTATTTCAGACGTTGAGCAAAGCAAGCGCTGGATCGCGACTTTTCGATGCCTTCGAACCGTTCTGCCAAGCCGAGGAATGCTATCAGTCAGACTCGCTTGGTCCCCTTTACTGGTCATGGGCCCACATTAACGAGCGCGGTAGCAGTTTAGTCTTGCGTGACTTTTTGCCGTGGGTGCACGCTGAGGTCCTTTCCCCGGAACATCCTCGCTAGACTAAGATTTTAGCAGTCTCTGCAGCAGAGTCCTCTTTCGGGATTGTTGTTCGAGAGCTGAGGCTAACTGGCTATTCTTCTCACGAAGATATTCGACCTGCGCCGTGAGCCGCTTTATGGCCATCTGTTCTGGATGCCTCGCCCCAGACGGCATCGGAGGCGGTAAGAATGATCGTTGAACTTCGCTATAACGTGCCCAAGCCTCGGGCGTTACGAACACATCGCCACCCCAATGGGCAGGGCTTTGGGAGCCTACCCAAGCTGGAGCATAGCAAATGTGAACTGTTTTTCGAACGCGATCCATGACGTTCGGATAGCCTCCGTGACGGAGGTTTTCGGTAAAGAACAGGGCATCTCCGGCGGCCATTGGCAGTGGAATCATGCCCGGCTCTTGGAGCGGATCCTTGCCGTAAGGTGATTGAAAATTAGACTTGTGTGATCCCGGTACAATGCATAGTGGCCCATTTTCGACAGGCACGTCGTGCAGGGCGTACAGCACACGAACGGCAAGAAGATCGAAATGGCGATTCGTGCTGCCGTCGGAATTTGGCGGTACGAACGTGTAGCGATTGCGCGAGTCAATCGGTCCGCCCATATGAGTCCCTGTAATATTCCCGCGATGTCGATAGCGGAGCTCAGAGCTGACGATCCTTAGCGGTGACTCAGCGAGTTCGCGGACATACTCCAAAGTTTTCGCATGTCCCACAAAGAGGTCGAATGCGGGATCAGAATTCAGGAAGTCGTCAACTACGTACTGTGGGCCTCCCCCACCGTGATTGGCTTCATATGTACTCGTGCCCAGCTCTGCATCGTAGTGATACTCTGTACGCGTGTTAAGGCTGTCGTACTTCGGCTCATCGTGTACGGTAGACACGAAGCGATGTTCTAGCGCTTCCATGGCCGACAGGGCCTGCGCGACTTCCTGCTGAGTTAGAAGACCGGTCACGTGAAGGTATCCGTGCAGGTCGAAGTGATAACGCTCGCGATCGTCCATCCCGTGCTTCCTTGTCATATCCGACCGGTGTTCAATGTGACCTCGTCGATGCGACGCGGCAATTGACCACCTGACATTCGTTTATCGACATAACTCTGTTGGCGGCCAAAACTCGCGGCAATGCTTACTGCGATTTTCGATCAAACTCCATGAGGAGGCGGTTGACGTATTGATCGCGCGGCGTGCCGCGGAGATGGGTGGGTACAAAGCGAATACCCAAGGGACCTCTTTCAAGGTCGGCTGAATTGGTGTTTGGACCGAGGCCGTAGCGGGCCCATATCACGAGTCGGTCCGTGCGGGTTGGGACGATGCCGCGATGCAGAGCGAGTGTGTTCACCAGGAACATCGATCCGGCAGGACCGGTTAGTTGCACCGCGGCATTCTTGAAGTGTTGCTCGCAGGCGAGCGAAAAATCCTCACCCATATCGTCCACGAAGCTACGCTCAAGGTCCATTTTCGAGCGCCAGAACGGAATACCTTTGATCAGCTTCTTCATGCCTTCGAGAGAGTGCGACTCGGGCACGACCTCGTGCGGTCCCCCATCGACAGCAACGTCCGTGAGGTAAATGAAGAGTGTGACGAACCGCCAGTCGTCCGTGTCGCGGTGAAAATACTGTACGTTCGTCATTTCCGGCCGGGGAGCGACGAACGACCACCAAGCGTTGACTGAATATAGAGTCGGCACGCATCCGAGATAAGATTCGATCAAATGGAGGAGGCGCGGGTCGTTCATGGTGTCGATCAAGCCAGGGGCCCGAATGACCGATTCGGCCGAATAGGCGGCCAGTGGGAAGTCCTGCCGAGCCGCAGCCAGAGATTTCGCCCGTCCGTCGAACGACAAGGCATTGGCGCCCTTGTGAACAGGCTGATCGTCGAAATACCGGCGCAACTCGTCGACATTGGACAGGGTGATTGGGACCTGGACGTGCGAACGGTCCCGCAAATTGGCTGCAAGGCCGTCGAAGTGGCCGGGGGGCGATTCTTCTCGAAGGTGGCCCTCGATCCCCTGACGGTCGCGCACGATCTTCTCGGCGAACTGGTCCCATTGATGCTTTGGCAGGCTGCGCCTGATCACCGTGAGGGCCCGCGCGGTGAGGTCGGTGTAGACGGTCATGCGAATGTCTCAGTTGAAGAAGGTGCTCGCTGGGCCGCCGCCAAGCTCGCTTGAGTAAGGGATGGTGCGCACATTGGCTGGAATGGCCTGGATCTGTTCTGGATCGAAAACATAGTTGTGGCGGACGAGGCGATCGCAACCGGAAATGTGGAGATAGCAGTTGATCGACCAGAACACGCGCATTTCGAAGACCGGATAGTACATCTTGTCTATGCTATTGTCTCCGATCCCCAGTTTCCCGAACAGATCGCGACGGACGAAGATGGCATTCCAGGTCGTGGCGGCTGCCAGTTCGTAGCCCAGCGCCGTGGCGAGTTCGATCAGGGCGCTCAGGGAGGCGCCATCGTTCTTCGCTGCACTGTCTTCCTGGACGAAAAGCACATCGTTGGGTATCGTCGGATTGAAATCGATCATGACGACGCGCGGGCGATATCCTCTCAGGTTCGCCCACAAGTGGTAGTCATTGCCCTCGACATCGATGCAGAGGAAATCAATCTCGGTCGGCGCGGAAGCGCTCGCAAGCAGGTTGCCGAGGCTATTGGAGCCCGTCGAGGCCACCTTTGCATTCACCGTTCTGACTTGTTCCGACCCCCGATAGGTATTCTCGAGCTTCCGATAGGCGGCGGCATCGCTCTCGATCATCAACCCGGACCAGCCTCGATCACGTATGAGTGCGAAGGTATTGGAGAAGCGGACACCGTCGTTTGCTCCGACTTCGACGCAGTAGCTGCTGGCTGCGCCCAGCGTTTCGAACAGATGTGCGAGAATGCCGTCTTCGCCGCATTCGGAAGACACGTTGTTCTGGAAGTCCAGCAACTGATTGGATGGAATCCTGGCACGGTCCAGACGGCCGGCATTCTCTTCCAGAAAGCTGTTCCTGTAAGTCAGTCGGGGTTGGAAGACGCGGAGGCCTTCCGGCAAGACCTGAATGTCTGCGTCCGATACATGGATGCGCTTGATCTCCCCGTTTCGGTCGCGTTGATGGCGCCAGATCAATTCCCGATTGCCGGCCAGGAAGAGGGTGCCGTCGTAGCTCTGAAACAGTCGAGTGTTCGCGAATGACCGAAACATTCCCCGAGGGGAATTGTCGCGGATCTCGAAGAGGGATGCGTACTCGTGGAGTACGAAAAGCGCGTTTCCACCAACGACGGCTATGAGATCGTAGCCTTTTTGGTTGCCGAGTTCGCAGACGGCTGAAAGGGAAGCCGACGAAGGTCCCAGCGCGACCGGATCCTTTACGTAGTAGATCTCCGGCGGGCAAAACTCGCTGAACTCGATCATCACGACCTTGGGACGGTACCCCTGCAGTGACTTCCAGATGTGCCAGTCGTTGCTGTCGATATCGATGACGAGGAAATCGAAATCCCTGGGTAGGGGAGTCCGTGCAAGCAGTGCGTCAAGGGATTTTGGACCCTCTATTTCGATAAATTCATTGATGCAGTGGACATCCGGCAAGGCGGAGGAGTTCTCGACGAGCTTTGCGAAAGCCGTTTTGTTGGCTTCAATATAGACGGCCTTCCAACCGCGATTGTGTACGAGGTCCCATGTATTGGCGTTGAACTCGCCGTCCCAGGCACCGAATTCCACGCACCAGCCAGCGGCTATCTCCAGCCGGTCCAGTATGTGGGCAATCACGCCATCTTCCCCGACCTGCGACGTGATGGATTTGGCGTGGCGGATCAGGGGATTGTTCCGCTCGATCCGCTCTCGCTCGGCTGTCTCGTCCGGGTGAATCACTTCCAGGCGGCGCTTGCCGGTGCGAAAGCGTGCCAAGTCGGGCCGAAAGAGACGATCCACCCACCGCAAGACATTATTAATCACGCCAACGTTCTCCCCTGGATGGCAGCAGCCTCAAGCTCGCCGTGACACGTGACGAGCCCCATTGCGTGAGCCAAAAACCTAGCGGGCATGCCACTTTTGGCATCCTTCGTACAGGGGGCGGATACCAGGGGAGGGCAAGAGCGTGAGGCCCAACTGTATTGAGCCCGCCCCAGTCGGTCCTTCGCAACGTCATGCCCGTTTGGACGTTGCTGACGCACCAATTCCAATGGTGCGGAGATCTCAATGGGCCTGCTCGACGTCTTGACCGGAATGCGCAACGGCCCACGAGGCGGCACCAGCGGCGGGGGCGGAATGTCGCCCGTCATGATGGCCTTGCTTGGCCTCCTTGCCTATAAGGCCGTCAAGGGCTTCTCGCCCTCCGCAATTCCGCCGGCGGCGGGCAAGCCCGGCGAGGCGCCGACCGGTGCGGGTGGAGGGCTGGGCGATATTCTCGACCGGCTCGGGATGGGAAACAGTCCGCTCGCACGCGGGTTGGGAGCGAGCGGCCTCGGCGGCATCCTGAGCGGCGGGCTGGGCGATCTCCTCAAGCAGTTCCAGGGCGCCGGCAAGACCGACGTCGCCGAATCCTGGGTGAGCACGGGCCAAAACAAGCAGGTCGCGGCAGAGGAGCTGAGCGAGGTTCTCTCGGAGGATCAGATCGCCTTCTTGATGGAAAAGACGGGATTGTCGCGCGAGGATCTGCTGAGAGGTTTGGCCGACGAGCTGCCCAAGGCCGTCAACGAGCTGACGCCGACGGGCCGCCTGCCGTCCCCCGGCGAAATCGACAAAGCGATCTGAGGCCCCGATGCTCTGGATCGTCGTCATCGGCTTCGTGGCCGGTATCATCGCGCGGCTGATTTCCTCGGCGCCGAACAAGCCCGCAGGTTTCCTGCTCACGACCCTGCTGGGCATCGCCGGCGCCTTCGTCGCCACCTTCATTGGCCAGGCGGTCGGGTGGTACCGGGCCGACCAAGGAGCGGGCTTCATCGCGGCCACCTTGGGCGCGCTGGTCGTGCTGTTCATCTGGAACAGATTCGCGGCACGGCGGGCTTAGCAGGGGCGGCTTTCCCCAGGGAGCTTCCAGTAGCCGGCCTCAGATCGGGCGTGTCGCTTCGTCGAGCCAGGCGCGGGTTGCTTCGTCGACGGCCGGGCCCACGGTCTCGCGCACTCGCCGGTGATAGTCGTTGAGCCACTGCCGCTCGGCCTCTGTCAGCAGCCCGGGCTCGACGCAGGCAAGGTCGATGGGCGCCAGGGTCAGGGTCTCGAATTCGAGGTAGCGGCGGTCGGCGCCCTCGATCTCGGCCTCTTTGACGGCCACCAGATTCTCGATTCGGATGCCGTAGGCGCCGGTCTTGTAGTAGCCGGGCTCGTTGCTGACGATCATGCCGGGCTGCAGGGCGACTGAATTCGGCATCTTGGAGATGCGGTGCGGTCCCTCGTGCACCGAGAGATAGGCGCCGACCCCGTGACCGGTGCCGTGGTCATAGTCGAGGCCGACCTGCCACAGCGCATGGCGTGCCAGCACGTCCAGCTGTGAGCCGGTGGTGCCCGCGGGGAAGCGCGCGCCGGCGAGCGCGATATGTCCCTTGAGGACGCGGGTAAAGCGGTCGCGCATCTCGGGCGAGGGCGTGCCGACGGCGACGGTGCGGGTGATGTCGGTCGTGCCGTCGCGATACTGCCCGCCCGAATCCACGAGGTAGAGGCTGCCGGGCTCGAGCCGGCGCTCGGTCGCCTCGGACGCCCGGTAATGGACGATGGCACCGTTGGCGCCAGCGCCCGAGATGGTGTCGAAGCTGAGGTCGCGCAGCTGGCCGGTTTCCTCGCGCAGCGCCTGGAGCCGGTCGGACACCTCGATTTCGCTCAGCCGCCCCGTCCTGGATTCGTGGTTGAGCCAACCCAGGAAGCGGCTGACGGCGGCACCGTCGCGACGATGGGCGGCGCGAATGCCTTCCAGCTCGACCGCGTTCTTGCAGGCCTTGGGCAGCGCGATCGGATCGGCGTCGCGGACCAGGGTCGCGCCCGCGCCCTGCAGCCGGGTCGCCGCCCAATAGGGCGCCGTCGAAGTCTCGACCAGGACGCGCTTTCCGAGCTTGCCCAGCAGGTCGAGCGCGCCACCCAGCTCGTCGGGCGGCGCCAGGGTCACGGCATTGCCCAGCCAGGCCACCGTCCGGTCGGGGATCTTGCGGCGGTCCATGTACAGATCGACATGGCCGTCGCCGTGGACCAGAGCGAAGCCCAGGGCGAACGGCGTGCGCGGGACGTCGCCGCCGCGCACGTTGAGCAGCCAGGCGATCGAATCGGGCGCGGTGATCAGCGCCACGTCGGCGTTCCGGCCGGCCAGAATGGCGGCGATGCGGGCGCGCTTGCTCTCGCTGGTCTCGCCGGCGAACTCCACCGGATGCGGCAATACCGGCGCCAGCGGTGCCGGCGGCCGCTCGCGCCACACCGCATCGACCGGGTTGGACTCGACCGGCACGAAGCTGCCGCCGGCCCGCTGGCAGGCGCGGGCGAAGCGATCCTGGCCATCGACGGTCTGCAGCCAGGGATCGAAGCCCAGCCGGCCGCCCTTGGGCAGGTTCTCGGCGATCCACTGCTCGGCCGACTGCTCGGGAACCTGGTGCGGCACGAAGGCGGCGACGTCGACCTGGTCGCGCACGGCCAGGGTGTAGCGGCCATCGACGAAGATGGCCGCGCGGTCTGCGAGCACGATCGCGAGGCCGGCCGAGCCGCTGAATCCTGTCAGCCATCCCAGCCGCTGGGAGCCGCGCGGCACGTATTCGCCCTGATGCTCGTCTGCACGGGGCACAACGAACCCGTCGAGCCCGCGGCGCTTCAGCTCGGTGCGCAGGTCGGCCAGGCGCGCGGCCGGCGCCGGGCTCGCCTGCAGCCCGTCATCGGCGGCTGCCAGCTGTGCACGCCACTTGGACAGTGCCGTGGTTATTTCGGCATCAGCTGCCGGATCGATCAGCTCGACCCATTCCGGCCCGGACAGGCTTTCGGGCGCGGCGGCTACGCCGCGCATCAGCTGGGCGAGCGAAGCAGGGTCGGTACCGCGGCCACGGCGGCGGAGGAGGGCGATTACGTCGTCGGGAGCGGTCGGCATGATGCCACGACCCTACGCGCGGCGATGGGTGCGATCAAACCGAGCAATTATATTTCGTTCGCAGCTGCGAAATGCTTGGGGTTGCATCGCCATGCGTTCAGCGCATATCGAACCTTCAGAGTCCGCACTTATTGTTGCGGCTCAAGGCTCTATATTTGCTGGGTGCAGTGCAGCATCGACTATCGCGCCGCACAATAGAAGGAGAGACTCATGATGACCCAGCCGATTCGGACCTTTAAGGATCTGACCAGCGAAACTGCGCCGGCGGGGGGAAACGCGAATTCCAAGATCAGCTTCACTCTCGACGATCGCCATCTGCTCGAGCTGCGCGCCCGTTACGCGCGTGCCGAATGGCTGGCGAATGCCTTGGGTGACGCGATCCTGTGGGTCGGCCGTCTGTACGATCGCGCCGTCGGCGGGATCAAGGCCGACCTCAAGCTGCGCGCCGCCGAGGCCCAGCTCCACCGCATGACCGACCGGGAACTGTCGGACCTCGGCCTGTGCCGGGCCGACATCACTTTCGCCATCCGCGAGGCCGCCGAAGGCGTCGCCCCGCGGTTCGACGATGTCGGCGGTCAGGTCACTGCGGCAAACCAGAATCTGCGCCGCGCGGCGTAGCCGATTGTTGAGTAGCGTAAGCGTAAGCGTAAGGGGGCCGGCGTAAGCCGGCCCTTTCGTTTTGAGCGTCAGCTCCGGCGCAGGACAAGGCTGCGCCACCAGGCGCCGCCTGTCTCGAGGTCGATGCGACGTTCGAAGGTGAAGCCGTATCGCTCGTAGCCGGTGAGGATGCCCGCCGCCTGCTCGACCAGCAGGCCGCTCAGGAGCACCCGCCCGCCAGGGCGTACCGCCGCGCCGAATGCCTCCGCGAGGTCGAGCAACGGCCCGGCCAGGATGTTCGCAACTACAAGGTCGTAGCGTCCGTGGCCCGCCAGCTCGTCGGCCTCCAGGCCCGCGGAGACGAAGAAGGAGCAGAGCTCCGGGACACCATTGAGCGCCGCGTTCTCGCGTGCGACCTCCACCGCCTCGGCATCGTTGTCGCCGCCCGTCACTGGCCGCTGCCACAGCTTCGCCATGGCGATGGCCAGGATGCCGCTGCCGCAGCCCACGTCCACGGCGTTGACCGTCTCCGCCGGATCGAGGGTCGCCAGCATCTCGAGACAGCCGCGCGTCGTGGCATGCGTGCCGGTGCCGAAGGCCAGGCCGGCGTCGATGCGCAACGGCAGCAGGCCTTCGGGGCGGCCGTCCATCACGTGCGACGGGTGCACCCAGAAGGGACCGACCGCGAAGGGACGGAAGGAACGCTGGTTTTCGGCCACCCAGTCGATGTCGGGCAGCGCCTCCCAGCCCCAGTGGGGTACGTCGAGGCCGAGCGCCCGCGCCGCGGCCTCGATAGCCGCTGCGACCAGAGCCTCGTCGCCCTCGCCGAATATGTCGATGCGCCAGGGACCGTCGCGCGAGACCTCGCAGCTCGCGACGATGAAGCCTTCCTCGCCCAGCCGCTCTTCCAGAAGGATTTCCCAGTCGGCGCGCTGGATGGCGGGTGCAACGAAGCCGGCCTTGCGTACTTTGCTCATGCTCATGCCGGAAGGAAGAGCATGCGTTGGGGTGGCAAGTCCACGCCGACCTGATCGCCCACGCTGCGCAACTCACTGCCGGACTGGAACGGCGTCTCGATCAGCACCTCGCTGTCGCCGATGCGCACGGCATAGCGGACGGTGGCGCCCAGGAATTCGCGATGCGTGACCGGTCCGCGCAGCGCGGCCCCTTCGGCCGATGTCAGGCCGGCATGCTGCGGCCGGAAGACCAGGCGCATGCCCGCCGGAACCGGCACGCCGGCGCGCTCGTCCAGAATGTTGGCGGATCCCAGGAAGTTGGCGACGAACAGGTTCGACGGGTTCTCATAGAGCTCCATCGGCGTGCCGACCTGCTGGACCGTGCCGGCGTCCATCACGGCGATGCGGTCGCAGATCGTGTTGGCCTCCTCCTGGTCGTGGGTCACGAAGATCGTGGTGAGGCCGAGCCGCTGCTGCAGCGACCGCAGCTCGCGGCGCACGCTGACCCGCATCTTGGCGTCGAGGTTCGACAGCGGCTCGTCGAGCAGCAGCACCTTGGGCTCGATGGCGATGGTGCGCGCCACCGCCACGCGCTGTTGCTGGCCGCCCGAGAGCTGGGCGGGACGTCGCTCGGCATAGGCCGAGAGGCCGACCAGTTCGAGCGCCTGGGCGACGCGGCGGTCGATCTCGGCCCGTGGCAGGCGGCGTTCCTCCAGCCCAAAGGCGACGTTCTTCGCGACGGTCATGTGCGGCCACAGCGCATAGCTCTGGAACACCATGCCGACATCGCGCTTCCACGGCGGGAGCGGCGCCACGTCCTGGCCGTCGAGCAGCACCTTGCCGGTCTGCGCCTGGGCGAAGCCTGCGATCAGGCGCAGCAGGGTGGTCTTGCCGCAGCCCGAGGGGCCCAGGAAGGCGAAGAACTCGCCAGGCCGGATCGAGAGGGCGACATCCTTCAGCACGTGGGTCGCGCCGTAGGAGAGGTTGACACCCGCGATCTCGATGGCCACGGCCCGAGCCGGCTTCGTCATGGTCATCTCCGTCATATGTCGAGCCCTCGGGCCCGCTGCGAGCGGTCGACCGCGAGCTGCGACAGCCACATGCAGATCGCCACGATGAGCACGGCGATCACGCCCAGCGCCGCGCCGGCGCCGCGTCCCGCCGGAGTCTGCATCAGCACGTAGAGCCCGTAGGCCAGCGGCGCATCCGAGTTCGACTGCACCAGGATCAGTACCGCCGACAGCTCGACCGCGGCCGTGGCGAAGCTGGTGACGAAGCCGGCAAGGAGCCCGCCCGTCATCAGCGGGATCACGACCCGCCGCACCGTGCGCGCCTTGGTGGCGCCGAGATTCTCGGCCGCCTCCTCCAGCGAGACCGAGATCTGCTGCAGGGCGGCATAGGCCGCGCGCAGCGCGTAGGGCAGGCGGCGGACGGCGATGGCCAGCACGATCACGATCCACAGTGTCGCGAGCGGCGTGCCGTCGGGCAGGTTCACGCCGTAGAAGGCGCGCAGATAGCCGATGCCCAGCACCACGCCGGGCACCGCGAGCGCGGTGCTGGCGGCCCAGTCGAGCCACTGCCGGCCGGCCAGGCGCGTGCGCAGCACGAGATAGGCGATGGCGCCTCCGATCACGACGTCGATGGTGGCGGCGAGGCCGGCATAAAGCAGCGTGTTCTTGATGTAGACCGAGCTGTCGCCCAGCACGCGCGTGTAGTGGGCCAGCGTGAAGCCGTCGGGCAGGGGGCTGTAGGACCAGACCGTGGCGAAGGACAGCAGCACCAGCCCGACATGCGGCGCCAGCACCAGCGCCAGGATGAAGATCACGACGGCATAGGCCAGCGCCTGTTCGCGCGGCCGCAGTTGGCGCCGCGCGAGGCCGCCGCCGCCGCGCTGGGTCGTGGCGTAGTCCTTGCCCTTCATGACCAGCGCCGTCGCCCACATGGTCGCCACCGCGACGAGGATGAGCACGACGGAGATCACGTAGCCCATCGGATCGTCGATGCCGATCGAGGTGATGCGCAGATAGGCCTGCGGCGCCAGCATCTCCTTGACGTTGAGCAGCAGCGGCGTCGCCACGTCGTCGAACACTTTCACGAACACCAGGCTGGCGCCGGCGATGTAGCCCGGCAGCGCCAGCGGCAGCGCGATGCGGCGGAACAGGCGCAGCCCGTGCGATCCCAGGTTCTGCGCGGCCTCCTCCATGCTGCGATCGATGTTGCGCAGGGCGGCCGACAGGTTGACCAGGATGAACGGAAAATAGTGGATCGCCTGCAGGAAGATGACGCCGTTCAGCCCTTCCATGAAGCCGATCTTGAAATCGAACCATTCGTCTAGCAGCAGATTCACCGAGCCGTTGCGGCCGAACAGCAACTGCATCGCCACTGCGCCGACGAAGGGCGGCATGATCAGCGGCAGGAAGCCCAGCGTCTGCACCAGCATGGCGCCGCGGAACTCGAAGCGTGTCGTGAGATAGGCCAGCGGCAGCGCCAGCACCGAGGCCCACACGACCGTCATCGCCGACACGTAGACCGAGTTCCAGAACGAGCGCACGAACAGGTCGGTGCGCCCGAAGTCGAGGAAGTTCACGAGCGTGAGCCCGCCGCCGCCCTTCTCGGTGAAGGCGACGTAGACGACGGTCACCACCGGCACGATCAGGAAGACGCCAAGAAACAAAGCAATCGCGAGGGCCAGTGCGATTTGCCCGGGGGAGCGTTGCATCTAAAACCTTTCCTCCCCTTCGCGGAGTCCGCGAAGGGGAGGTGCCCGAAGGGCGGAGGGGGCAAGGCAACACGGAGGATCTCGTCTGGGGCTCTCCCCCTCCGCCCTTCGGGCACCTCCCCCGTATGACGGGGGAGGAACGTTCACCTCAGTCATCGCGCCAGCTTCAGCGCCTCGTCGGCCTTGGCCTTGGCGGCAGCGTACTTCTCCTTGGCAAAGGCGGCCCATTGCTGCTCCAGCTCGGCCTGGCGCGCAGACTTCTCCTTACCGCCGGTGAAGGCCGCCTTGATCTCGGGCGAGGCGGCCTGCGCCGCGGTGATCGGCATGGCGGCGATCAGGTCACGCGCTTCCTTGGCCAGCGCGCGGGCCTGGGCGTTGTCCTTCTTCTTCAGCGCCGCATCGACCTCGTGCAGCACCTTGGTCACCGCCTTCAGCGGCTCGAGCTGGAAAGTGATGAGCTGGTCGAACAGCGTGTCGACAGCCGCGGTGCGCCCTTCCGACAGTTCGGCGTTGAAGGTCAGGAGACCCTGGAGGTTCTTGTCCTTGAAGGGGTTGGGATAGTCGGCCGGCGCTTTGGCATACGTCTCGGGACGCACCGGGAGGCGACGGATCGTCGGTTCGAGCAGGACTTCCTGGCCCACGGGCGACAGCAGGAATTCGATGAAGGCCTCGGCGCCGGCCTTGTTCGGCGCATTGGCGACGACTCCGACATTGGCCGGCACGAGGGTGGTCACCGAGGGGTACACGAACTTCACGGGAAAGCCCGCGCCCTGCGAGGAGAAGGCGAAGAAATCGATCACGATGCCGTAGCCGACCTGGCCCGAGTTCACGGCCTCCGGCACGCCGAACGAGCGGTCGGTCACGGTGCGCAGGTTGCCGGCGATGTCCTTGGTCATGCGCCAGCCCTTGTCCCAGCCTTCGCCCTGGAGGATCGTCTCGATCGTGAGGTGCGTCGTGCCCGAGCGCGAGGGCGCGGAAATCGACACATGGTCGAAGTAGGGCGCCTGCGCCAGGTCCTGCCACTCCTTGGGCGTCGGCAGCTTGTTGGCCTTCACGTAGCGCTCGTTCCACATGATGCCGTAGCCCGAGGCGGCGAAGCCGGAATAGAAGCCGTCCTTGTCGTTGACCGGATAGGAGCCGACCTTCTCGGCGATGCCGGTGGCCTTGGGCTTGTAGGGACTGAGCAGCTTCTTGCCCTTCAGCACCTCGAAGGCGTCGGGCGCGGACGCCCAGAAGAGATCGACCTGGTTGTTGCCCTTGGTCTCCTCGATGAACTTCACGCCGGCATTGGTGTTGCGGTTCTGCACTTCGAGCGTCGCGCCCGGCACGGCCTTCTCGAAGGCCTTCTTGATCGGGTCGGTGACGTCCTTGGAGAAGGAGGTGACCACCGTCACCTTGCCGGTCTGCGCGAAGCCGGCGCCGGAAGCGAGCACGACACCCAGGGCGGAGCCGAGGGCAAGGGCGGAGCGGCGGAACATGGGGTTTCTCTCCTGCGGTTCTTGATCAGGCGGCTTCGATGAAACTGTCGAGCACCTTCTTGGGGCCGGCTTTTTCGAATTCTATGTCGAGTTTGTTACCGTCGACGGCGACGATGAGGCCGTAGCCGAATTTCTGGTGGAAAACGCGCTGGCCGATGCTGAGATCGACCCGGTCGCCCTCCGTCGCGCGGCGATCGTCGATCGTCTCGTCGCGATAACGGCCGCGGCGGCCGGGAACGCCCAGGCTCTCATACTCGAAGCCGCTGGCCTGGTCGCGCAGGCCGCCATGGTGACCGGCCGAATAGGTGGCGTAGAGCCCGGCGTCGCTGCTCTGCGCCAGCTGGGCGGGCGGCAGTTCGCGCAGGAAGCGCGACGGAATGGCGGCCTGCCACTGGTTGAACACGCGGCGGTTGGCGGCAAAGGAGACATAGGCCCGCTTGCGCGCCCGCGTCAGCCCGACATAGGCCAGCCGGCGCTCTTCCTCGAGGCCGGCCTGACCCTTGTCGTCGAGCGCGCGCTGGTTGGGAAACAGGCCTTCCTCCCAGCCCGGCAGAAAGACCGTGTCGAATTCGAGCCCCTTGGCGGCATGCAGGGTCATCACGCTCACCATGTCGGTGTCGTCGCGCGATGCCATGTCGGTGAGCAGCGCCACATGCTCCATGAACGCCTGCAGCGAATCGAATTCCTGCAGGGCGTTGACGAGCTCCTTCAGGTTCTCGAGCCGACCTTCCGCCTCGGGCGAGCGGTCGAGGCGCAGCATGTCGGTGTAGCCGGATTCGTCGAGCATGGTCTCGACCACCTCGACATGGCTCATGCCGTCGAGCATTGCCCGCCAGCGCTCGAAGTTGCGGATCAGGTCGCCCAGCGACTTGCGCGGGCGCGCCTTCAGCTCGTCGGTCTCGAGTGCCCGCCGCGTCGCCTCGAACAGCGAGATCTTCTGCGTGCGCTGGATCAGCCGCAGAGTCCGCAGGGCCGATTCGCCGAGACCCCGGCGCGGCGTATTGTAGATGCGCTCGAAGGCCAGGTCGTCGTCGTGCTGGATGATGACGCGGCAATAGGCCAGCGCGTCGCGGATTTCCTGGCGCTCGTAGAAGCGCGGGCCGCCGATGACGCGATAGGGCAGGCCCATCGTGATGAACCGCTCCTCGAACTCGCGGGTCTGGAAGCCGGCGCGCACCAGGATGGCGATCTGCGCGAGCTTGTGCTTGTCGCGCTGCAGCGCCTCGATCTCCTCGCCGATCGTGCGCGCTTCCTCGTCGCCGTCCCAGACACCGCGCAGCGAGATGCGCTCGCCCTCCTTGGTGTCGGTCCACAGCGTTTTCCCGAGCCGTCCCTCGTTGTGGGAGATCAGGTGGGAGGCGGCAGCCAGGATGTGCGGCGTCGAACGATAGTTGCGCTCCAGCCGGACGATGGTGGCGTTGGGGAAATCCTTTTCGAAGCGCAGGATGTTGCCGACCTCGGCGCCGCGCCAGCCGTAGATCGACTGGTCGTCGTCGCCGACGCAGCAGACGTCCTGCGTGCCCTGCGCCAGCAGCCGCAGCCAGAGATACTGCGCGACGTTGGTGTCCTGGTATTCGTCGACCAGGATGTGGCGGAAGCGGCGATGATAGATCGCCAGGATGTCGGGATGCGTCTGCCAAAGGGTCACGCAGTGCATCACCAGGTCGCCGAAATCGACGGCGTTCACCTCGCCGAGGCGCTCCTGGTACTGGCGGTAGATGTCGGCGGCGCGGCCGCCTGCGAAGTCGCCGGCCTCGGCGCCCGACACCTTGTCCGGCGTCAGCGCGCGGTCCTTCCAGCGCTGGATGATCCCGGACAGGATGCGGGCCGGCCATTTCTTGTCGTCTATCCCCTCGGCCTGCAGCAGCTGCTTGATCAGCCGCGTCTGGTCGTCGGTGTCGAGGATGGTGAAATTGCTCTTCAGCCCGATCAGCTCGGCATGCCGGCGCAGCACCCGCACGCCGATCGCGTGGAAGGTGCCGAGCCACATACCGTCCGCCGCGCCGCCGATCAGCTTCGCCACGCGGTCGAGCATTTCGCGAGCCGCCTTGTTGGTGAAGGTGACCGCGAGGACCTGCGACGTCCGGGCCTGGCCGGTGAGCAGCAGATGGGCGATGCGCGTGGTCAGCACGCGAGTCTTGCCGGTGCCGGCGCCGGCCAGGACCAGCAAAGGGCCGCCGGCATGGGTGACCGCCTGACGCTGCTCGTCGTTCAGCCCGTCGAGATGGGCGGTGGACGTGACGGCCCGCCGCGCCGGCACGGTATCGGCCGGAACGGGGTCATCGGTGATTTCGAACGGATCGGCGGGGGGCGCCATGCACCGTCATATAGCAATCGCGACGGCGGACGCCTATCTTTGAGACTGTGGACGCGCATTGTGCGCGGCGGAGGTGAGCGGATGGCCCGAGGGTTGAACGGTTCCGCGAACGGGTCGGGCCATTGGCCGCCCCCCGGCGACGAGGGCGTCGTCGCCCGCACCCCCGGCGGCGGCTCCAACCTGCCGCCTCCAGTCGCGGCGGCGCTGCCTGCCGTGGTCGGCGTCAAGACCACCATTCCGGAGAGTCGCCGCTCGGCGCAGACTTTGGGCACGGAGCGTGAAGGTCACGGCATCGTGGTCGACGAGGAGGGGCTCGTCCTGACCATCGGCTATCTCATCATGGAAGCCGACACGGTCACGATCACCGACATCGACGGCAACGAGACGGCCGCCCGCATCGTCGGCTACGACTATGAAAGCGGCTTCGGCCTCGTGCGGACCGAGAGTCCGGTCCCGCTGAAGCCGATGCCGTTCGGCGATTCCGATTCACTGATCCTGCGCGGCGAGGCCTATGTCGCAGGCCTGGGCGGCGAGAAGGCAGCACTGAAGGTCAAGGTCGCTGGCCGGCGCGAGTTCGCCGGCTACTGGGAGTATCTGCTCGACAGCGCCATCTTCACCGTGCCGGCCTATCCGCTGTGGGGCGGCTCCGCCCTGATCGGCCAGGACGGCGCGCTTCTCGGGGTCGGCTCGCTGCTGGTGCAGGAGGCGCTGGGCCCGGGATCGCCAGCCTTTCCCGGCAACATGTACGTGCCGATCAACCGGCTGAAGCCGATCTTCGAGGAACTGGTCTCCACCGGCCGCCTGTCGACGCCGCCGCGCCCCTGGCTCGGTATCTATACGGTCGAGCATATGGGCCAGCTCGTGGTCGGCGGCATTTCCGACGGCGGGCCCGCCGATCGTGCCGGCCTGCAACGCGGCGACATCCTGCATGCGCTGAACGGCGATGTGCTCGACGATGTCGGCGACTTCTATCGCAAGCTCTGGGCGATCGGCCCGGCCGGCTCCGTCGTGAATCTCCGGATGGAGCGCGACGGCGACGCTTTCGATGTCAGCGTCCGCACCGGCGATCGCTCGACCTATCACAGATACGGCAGCGACTGACCCGCCTGTGAATAGCCACGCTTTGACTCAGGGCCGGCGCGCTGCCTAGGTTCGCGTCAAGCGACAACGGGGGAGACATCGATGGCCAAGGCGTTCGCCTCGCAGGCGGATATGACCGACAAGAAGATCACCTTCAGTCGTCTGTCCGAGCACGCCTATGCCTTCACCGCGGAGGGCGACCCCAATACCGGCATCGTGGTCGGCGACGATGCGGTCATGGTGATCGACGCGCAGGCGACGCCCAAGATGGCCGAGCAGGTGATCGAGCGCATCCGCACCGTCACCGACAAGCCGATCAAGTACGTGGTGTTGTCGCACTATCATGCCGTGCGCGTTTTGGGCGCCAGCGGCTACAGCCCTGAGCACATCATCTGCAGCGAAGCCACGCGCGACATGATCGTCGAGCGCGGTGCGCAGGACTACAAGTCCGAGCTGCAGCGCTTTCCGCGGCTGTTCCAGGCGGCGGAGACCATTCCCGGCCTGACCTGGCCCACCATCACCTTCGCGGACCGCATGACCCTGTGGCTGGGCAAGCTGCAGGTCGACATCATCCATGCCGGCCGCGGCCATACCAAGGGCGACACGATCGTCTGGTTGCCCGAGGAGCGGACCCTGTTCAGCGGCGATCTCGTCGAGTATGGCGCGACGCCCTATTGCGGCGATGCCCACTACAAGGACTGGCCGGAGACCCTGCAGAAGCTGCGCGACCTCAAGGCCGAGGCGCTGGTGCCCGGCCGCGGCGATGCGCTGATGGGCGAAGGCCCGGTCGAGGAGGGGATCGCCGGAACCCAGGCGTTCCTGAGCGATCTCTACAAGGTCGTGGAGAAGAGCGCCGAAGCCGGAGACTCGCTGAAGGTGGCCTACGACAAGGCCATGACGGCGCTGCAGCCGCGCTACGGCAACTGGGTCATCTTCGAGCACTGCATGCCGTTCGACGTCAGCCGCGCCTACGACGAGGCCAAAGGCCTCGACCATCCGCGCATCTGGACCGCCGAACGCGACATCGAGATGTGGGCGGCGCTCGAAAAGGTGGACTGACGATGATGGCTTTGGAGCGCGCCACTCCAGTGGCGCATCATGAGCGCCACTGGAGTGGCGCGCTCCGATGAGTTCCTACACCTATCGACATTACGAGTATCGAAAGCCGCCTGAACTCGACGGTAAGCGCACGCGCCGGCCGGTCGTGATCGTCGGCGCCGGCATGGCCGGGCCGACGCTGGCGCTGGCGCTGGCAAAACGCGGTGTGCCATCGGTCGTGCTCGACGAGGACGACACGGTGAGCCTGGGCAGCCGCTCGATCTGCCAGGCCAAGCACAGTCTCGAAACCTGGGATCGGTTCGGCGTCGCGAGCCGCATGGTCGAAAAGGGCATCACCTGGGAGCAGGGCGAGCTCTATCTCCACGACAGGCCTGTCTTCCGCTTCAACCTGCAGCCCGAGCCCGGCCACAAGTTCCCGGCCTTCGTGAACCTGCAGCAATATTACGTGGAGGAGTATCTCTTCGAGCGCTGCCTCGCCGAGCCCCTCATCGAGATGCGGTTCCGCAACAAGGTCGTTGCCGTCACGCCGGCCGAGGAAGGCGTCACGGTCGAGGTCGAGACGCCGGACGGGGGCTACGCGCTCGACGCCGAGTGGCTGGTCGCCTGCGACGGCGTGCGCAGCACCGTGCGGCACCTGATGGACCTGCCCTATCCCGGCGAGGTCTTCCACGACCGGTTCCTGATCTCCGACATCCGGCTGCTGAGCGAGCTGCCCAAGGAACGGCGCTTCTGGTTCTATCCGCCGTTCCACCCGACCAACTCCGTGCTGCTGCACCGCCAGGCCGACAACGTGCTGCGCGTCGACTTCCAGCTTGGCCCCGACGCCGATCCGGAAGAGGAGAAGAAGCCGGAGAACATCGACCGGCGCCTGCGCCAGATGTTCGGTCCCGAGGCGCGCTGGGAGCATGAGTGGACCAGCGTCTACACCTTCACCTGCCGGATGATGGAGCGCTTCGTCCAGGGCCGGGTGATCTTCGCCGGCGACGCCGCGCACGTCGTCTCGCCGTTCGGCGCGCGCGGCGGCAACGGCGCCATCGCCGATGTCGACAATCTCGCCTGGAAGCTGGCGATGGTTCTGCGGGACGCGGCGCCGGCATCGCTGCTCGACAGCTATTGCAGCGAGCGTCGCGCCGCGGCGCAGGAGAACATCCTGAACTCGACGCGCAGCACAGACTTCATCACGCCCAAGTTCGCCGCTTCGCGCGCCTTCCGCGACGCCACCCTCTCGCTGGCGCGCGACTTTCCCTTTGCGCGTGCGCTGATCAACAGCGGTCGCCTCTCGGTGCCGACCGCGCAGCCGGGCTCGCCGCTCGACACGCCGGACGCCGATGCGGACTGGTTGCGCGGGCCGGGACCCGGGCGGGCGATGCTCGATGCGCCGGTGGGGCGGGACGGCAGCGGCTGGCTGCTCGATCGACTGGGGCCGGACTTCACGGTGCTGACCTTCGGCGGCACGGACATGCCGACCGGCGACCTTCCATCCGGTGTGACCTGCGTGCGCATTGCGGGCGACGGGCTCGCCCGCCAGCGCTACGATGCGCGGCCGGGCGCGACATATCTGATCCGGCCCGACCGCTATGTCGCGGCCCGCTGGCGCAGTTTCGATGCGGCGGCGATTGCGGCGGCAGTCACGCGGGCCACGGGCAACGGCTGAAGGAGTTTGCGATGGCCGAGATCACGACCGGTGCCCTGCGCCGCACGCTCAATCTCGCGCGCCCCGACGATGTCTACAACGCGATCGTCGACGCGCATCGCGGGCTCAACGACGAACAGTGCCGCGCCTTCGATGCGCGGCTGATCCTCCTGTTGGCGAACCATGTGGGCGACGAGGCGGTGTTGCACGAGGCGCTGAGAGCCGCGCGCGAGACGATGGAGGACGCATGAAGGACACGCTCAAGGGCCGGCTGGCGCTGGTCACCGGTGCGGGACGGGGCAACGGCGCCGCCATCGCGCGAGGCCTCGCGGCGGCCGGCGCGCGCGTCATCGTCACCGACGTCGATCTGGATGCTGCACGTGCGATCGCCGACAGCATCGTCAAGGCGGGCGGCGAGGCGCGCGGCCATGCGCTCGATGTCACCGACGCGGAGAGCTGCACGAAGCTGGCGCAGGACGTCTCGCTGCTGGTCGGCCCGATCAGCATCCTGGTGAACAATGCCGGCATCTTCCTGCGCGGCGGCTTGACCGAACCGGACGGCCGGGCGCGCTGGGAACGCACGATGGAGGTGAACGTCCAGGGGCCGTTCAACGTCACGATGGCTTTCGTGGAGCAGCTCAAGCACACCAAGGGCAGCATCGTGAACATTGCCTCGATCAATTCGTTCGTCGCGCCGGCCGGCAGCGGCGTCTATCCGGTGTCGAAGGGCGCCCTGGCCCAGTTCACGCGGGCGCTGGCGACCGAGTTGGCACCCGACGGCGTGCGGGTGAACGCGCTGGCGCCGGGCATCATCGCCACCGCGATGACGGAGGTGACTCGCGCCGACCCGAAGAAGCTGGACGGCTTCCTCGCCCACGTGCCGATGAAGCGCGTCGGGCAGCCCGAGGAGCTGGCCGGGCCGGTGGTGTTCCTGTGTTCGGAGGCGGCGAGCTACATCACCGGCGCCATCCTGCCGGTCGATGGAGGCTATCTTGCCGTCTGATCCCGAGAAGCTCGTCGTGCGGATGGCCACGGTCGCGGACGTCGATACGCTGCATCGCTTCTCGGTCGATCTGGCGACCTACGAGGACGAGCCCGACGCCGTGGGCTCGACGCCCGAGACCCTGGCGCGCGACGGCTTCGGCGAGAACCCGCAATTCGGCGCCCTGATCGCCGAGCGTGGGACAAGGCCAGTGGGCTTCGCGCTCTACACGTTCAACTATTCGGTCTGGACCGCGGCACGGGGCATCTTCATCGAGGATATCTGGGTGGTGCCCGAGGAACGTCGCGGCGGCGTGGCGCGCGCTCTGATGCAGGGCCTGGCCCGCGAATGCGAAGCCAAGGGCTACAAGCGCATCGACCTCAACGTGCTCGACTGGAACCCGGCGCGCGGCTTCTACGAGCGCCTGGGCTATCGCTGGATCCGCAACTGGCTGCCCTATCGCCTCAGCGGCGAGGCCCTGTCGAAGCTTGCGGGCAAGTAGAGCCTCCGAACGCGATCGAAACACGCCTCCAACCTCGCCCTGAGGAGCGGTCCGCAGGACCGCGCCTCGAAGGGTGGGCACAAGCACACTGTCCGTTGCCCATCCTTCGAGACGGCCCTTCGGGCCTCCTCAGGATGAGGTGGTGTGGGTGAGGTTGAAGTGGAAAGGCGCAAGTCCAGGCGCCGATCGGCGCGGTATCTTGGTACCGCATTTGGTTCAGGGCGAGTCCGTTTCAGTTGTTTCGGATATTTCGATTATTTCGTTCATGAGCCCGTATCGGAGGGGCAGGCGAGGCGTGGTCGGGAACGCCTCGCCAACCGTCATCGCTTGGTGAGTCCCATCACGCGGCCGGCCTTCGCCGGCTTGGGCAAGACCTTGTGGGTCTCCCAGATGGCGTCGAGCCGCTCGGTCACCGGCACCGGCCAGGGGCCGGACCGCCGCGTCTCGTAGTCGATGTTCATCACGATCGTCTCGTTGGTGGCCGCCAGATAATCCTGCTCGGCATGATACATCTCGTGGAAGAGATGGACCTTCTTGGCGTCGCGCGCGAGCAGCTGGGTGGTGAAGCGCAGCGGCGCGCCCTCGCGCAGCTCGCGGTCGTAGGTGACGTGGGTCTCCAGCACGAAGGTCATTCCGAGTTTGCCGTCGACGTAGCGGCGGCCCAGTCCCATGTTGCGCATGAACGCGCCGGAGGCCTGGTCGAAGGCGGTGACATAGAAGGCCACGTTCATGTGACCGTTCCAGTCGACCCATTCCGGAAGGACGGTGGAGCGGTGGGTGTCGAGCGGGGCGCGGGTGATCAGTTCGGGAAGTTCGTACGGCAGGGACTGAAGCATGGACGCTGTTACTTCTTCTTGATTCCGATGAGGCGGCCGGCCTGGGCCGGGCGGGGGAGGGCTGCGTGGGCCGCGGCGAGCTTCTCGATGCGCTCCATGGCGAAGTCGGGCCACGGGGCCGAGCGGCGGGTCTGATAGTCGATGTTCATCAGCATGAGTTCGTTGGTGGCGGCGAGATAGCCTTCCTTCGCATGATACATCATGTGGATGTAGTGGATGCGCTTGGCGTCGTGGTCGAGGATCTGCGTGGTGATGCGCAGCTCGTCGCCTTCCTTGACCTCGCGATCGTAGGTCACGTGCGCTTCGAGCACGAAGGTCATGCCGATCTTGTCGCGCGTATATTCCCAGCCGCAGGCGAACTGCTGGCAGAGCGTGTCGGTCGCCTTGTCGAACGCCACGACGTAGTAGCCCACGTTCATGTGGCCGTTCCAGTCGATCCAGTCGGGCAGCACGGTGGCGGGATGTCGATCGAGCGGCGCCCGAAGGTCGAGATCGATCATGGGGTATGGAGCTAATTTCATGCGATCGACCGTAGCGAAGGGGCCTTAGGCACCGCAAGTTCCGTGCAACGGCGTTGCGAGGAGCGAACATGGCGAAGAAGACGAAGGCGGTTGTGCTGGGCGTGGGCGCCGAGCGCGGCCTGGGCGCGGCCGCGAGCCGCCGCTTTGCGAAAGAGGGCTATCACGTGCTGGTCGCCGGCCGCACCGGACCCAAGATCGACAAGGTCGTGCAGGGCATCCGCGAGGCGGGCGGCGCGGCCACCGCGGTCGTGGTCGACGGCACGAAGGAGGACCAGGTCGTCGCGCTGTTCGACAAGGCGATGGCTGACGACGCGGACGGCGCGCCCGCCGACCTGCTGGTCTTCAACATGGGCAACAACGCCGCCGTCGATTTCCGCGAGATGACGGCGCAGCATTTCGAGGACTCCTGGCGGGTCGGCTGCTTCGCCGGCTTCCTGTTCGGCCGGGAAGCCATGCGCCGCCTGGCGCCGCTGGGCCGCGGCACCGTGATCTTCACCGGCGCCTCGGGCTCGCTGCGCGGCCGGCCGCGCTTTGCCGCCTTCAATGCCACCAAGGGTGGGCTTCGCCTGCTGGTGCAGTCGATGGCGCGCGAGTTTGGGCCGCAGGGCATCCATGTCGCGCACGCCATCATCGATGGCGGCATCGCGGGCGAACGTCTGCTCTCGCGCATGCCCGACCGAGTCGAGAAAGCCGGGCCGGACGGTCTGCTGAACATCGACGCGATCGCCGACAGCTACTGGCACCTGCACCGCCAGCATCGTAGCGCCTGGACGCACGAGATCGACCTGCGCCCCTACAAGGAGCCGTTTTAAGAAAGCCGACTAAAGCGGAACCGCCAGCAGTTCCGCGGCCACCAGGTCGGGCGCCGAAAGGATGCAGTTGTGGCCGGCCTCGATCGAGCGATACCGGACATGCGGCATCGCCTGGACCTTCTCGTGCATCCCGGCCGACACCGGATAGCGCGGCTTGGTGCAGGCGATGTAAGTCATCGGGCGGCCGTTGCCGGCGGGATGATGGAGTGTGATCGGCTTGGTGTAGCAGGCGACGGGGTGCGGCGTGAGATGGCTGTGGGTCCAGACAGCCAGCTCGGGATCGTCGATGATCAGGCTGCCGACCGGCGCGAAGGGCAGCACCTCGGTGTCGTTCACGACCTTTATCAATTTCTTCCGCTTGGCCACGATCTCGGGCGGGATGCGCCCGAAGATCGACTGGCCGTCGGTCGCGATGCCGCCGTCGACGATGACGAGATGGCCAATGCGGTCGGGGATGCGGTCTGTGACCAGCGTTGCGATCAGGCTGCCGAAACTGTGGCCGACCAGCACGATGTCGCGCAGGTCTTCCTTCTCCAGGGTGGCGATCGTGTCGGCGAGGAACACGTCGTTGTCGAGTTCGGGCGAGAGTTCCGCCGCGCGCTCGCCGATGCCGCGAAAGGGCAGGGCGCGGGCGTCATGGCCCGCCGCCGCCAGGCGCTCGATGACGAATTTCCAGGACCAGGCACCCATCCAGGCACCGGGAAGACAGACGTAGGTACGGGACTCACTCATTCAGCGCGCGCCGGCGGCCTCCAGGATCGAGGCGATCTCGAGCTGGCCGCGCTGTCTTGCGTGACCCAGCGGCGTGACGCCCTGGTTATCGGGAAGATTGACGTCGGTACCGTGCGCGAGCAGCAGGCGCGTGATCTCGATATAGGCCGGCCCGCCGTCGCCCAGGATCACCACTTCGAGCAGGGCGGTCCAGCCGAGCCGGTTCACATGGTTCACGTCGATTGCGGTCTTCAGCAGCTCGCGTACCGTCTCGACATGGCCGTGATGGCAGGCCGGGATCAGCGCCGTCCCGCCATAGCGGTTGGTGCTCTTGAGGTCGGCGCCGGCCTTCAACGCAAGTTTCAGAATTTCCAGCCACCCCTCGGCGCCGGCCAGCAGGAAGGCGCTGTCGCGCTTCTCGTCCTGGGCGTTGACGCTGGTGCCGGCGGCGATCAATCGGCGCGCGGTCTCGACGTCGTTGCGTTGCGTCGCCGCGATCAGGGCGCGTTCGTCTTCGGTGAGGGTGTGGGCTGTCACGGCGCCACTCCATAGCAGAAGGAGGAGGGCCAGGACGAGGCGCAGCGTTTCGCGGGCTTTCATCGGCGTGATACCGTGCCGCAAACCAACGGAGTATGCCATGGCCACCAATCGTCGCGTGCTGCTGAAGTCGCGTCCGCAGGGCGAACCGACACTCGCCGATTTCGAGGTCGTCGACCAGGCGATCCCCGAGCCCAAGGACGGCGAATATCTGTCGCGCACGATCTGGCTGTCGCTCGATCCGTACATGCGGGGCCGCATGGCGGAGGCCAAGGGCTACGCGTCGAACGTCAATCTCGGCGACGCGATGGTCGGCGGCACGGTGGGCCAGGTCGTCAAGTCCAAGAACCCGCGCTTCAAGGAAGGCGACTATGTCGTCGAGTATGCCGGCTGGCAGAGCTACGCGGTCTCGACCGGCGACATGTCGATGAAGCTCGATCCCGACGCCGCGCCGCTCTCGACCGCGCTGTCGGTGCTCGGCATGCCGGGCATGACCGCCTGGTGGGGCTTGATGGAGATCGGCAAGCCCAAGGCCGGCGAGACCGTCGTGGTGTCGGCGGCGTCCGGTGCCGTCGGCTCGGTCGTCGGCCAGCTCGCCAAGCTCAAGGGCTGCCGCGCGGTCGGCATCGCCGGCGGCAAGGAGAAGTGCGACTACGTCGTGAACGAGCTGGGCTTCGACGCCTGCGTCGACTATCGCGCGGCCGGCAGCAACCTGTTCAAGGAGCTGCGGGCCGCGGCGCCCAAGGGCATCGACATCTACTTCGAGAACGTCGGCGGGGCGGTGCAGGCGGCGGTCGTGCCGCAGCTCAACGACTTCGCGCGGGTGCCGCTCTGTGGCCTGATCTCGCACTACAACGAGATGCAGATGAGCCCGGGTCCCGACTGGCGCCTGCTGCTGATCAAGCGCGCCACCGTGACCGGGTTCATCGTCTCCGACCACTTTGGCCAGATGGCCGACTTCTGGAAGGAAGTGCCGGCCGCGGTGAAGGCCGGCAAGATCAAGTATCGCGAGGATGTCGTGAAGGGCATCGAGAACGCGCCCGAGGCCTTCATCGGCCTCCTGAAGGGCCGGAACTTCGGCAAGCTGCTGGTGCAGGTCGCCGAGGATCCGACCCGGAAGTAGGCCTCAGGCGGCGGGCCGGTTCTTCAGCGCCAGGCCCATCGTCACCCAGCCCGAGCCGATGAAGATCAGGTCGATGCCGAGGAAGATGCCCAGCACGAAGAAGCTGGAGGCCGGCCACTGGGCGATGATCATGGCGCCCAGCAGCAGGGTCACGAGACCGGACACGACGACCCAGCCCCACGGCTTGCCGGCGGACTTCATGCTGAAGGCGAGGAAGATGCGCAGCACGCCGCCGGCCACGAGCGCCGCGCCCAGCATCAGCGTCAGGATGGTGGCCGCGGCGAAGGGGTTGCCGATGGCGATGACGCCGGCGCCGACATAGAGCAGGCCGAGCAGCATCCAGACGGCGAACTTGCCCCAGCCCTTGACGCTGAAGGCCGCGACGATTTCCGCGACGCCGCCCATGATCATCATGATGCCGACGATCATGACGGCCGAGGCGGTCGCGGCGACGGCGCTGCCGAGCGCAATGAAGCCGGCGATCAGGAACACGACGCCCAGGGCCACGATCCATCCCCACTTGGCGCGCAGGACCTTGAGGCCTTCCGCGAGATTGGGAGGAAGCGGCGTATTGGTGGACATTGTCATGGCGTTGCTCCTTCAGAGCGGAATGGACAATGTCAGGATACACCCGCCCAATGGCACTGTCGCTGGTTGTATGGGAAACTTCAGTGTCACAGGAATGCAGGAAGAGATGACCGAACCCAAGAAAGAGGGCGCCGCGCCGCGGCCCGCCACCACCGTGCTGCTGCTGCGTCCGTCGCAGCCAGGCGACGCCGCATCGCCGCTGGAAGTGTTCATGGTGGTGCGTCATCACCAGATCGATTCCTTCTCGGGCGCGCTCGTGTTTCCCGGCGGCAAGCTGGAGGAGGCCGATGGCGACAAGTCGCTGCGGGCGCGTTGCGGCGGCGCCGACAAGATCGACGATGCCGAGCTCAAGTTCCGCGTCGCCGGCGTGCGCGAGGCCTTCGAGGAATGCGGCGTCCTGCTCGCCCGCAAGCGCGGCCAGCGGGCGCTGATCGGGGCGGCCGACCTGAAGGGCATCGAAGAGCGCTGGCGCGCCAAGCTCGCCAAGGACGAGGCCAGCATCGTCGACATGGTCGAGGCCGAGGATCTGGAGATCGCAACGGAGTTGATGACACCCTACGCGCACTGGATCACGCCGACCTTCGTGCCGAAGCGATTCGACACCTGGTTCTTCCTGGCCGAGGCGCCAGAGGACCAGATCGCCCTGCACGACGGGTCGGAATCGACGGACTCGGTCTGGATCGGACCTCAGGAAGCGATCGAGGAGGGGAAGGCCGGCAAGCGGACGCTGGTCCACGCCACGACCAAGAACCTCGAACTCCTGGCCGAGGGCAAGACGGTCACGGGCGCGATCGCCGCGGCCGGCGCGCGCAAGATCGTCACCGTCCAGCCCTGGGTCGAAGAGAAGGACGGCAAGAAGTTCCTGCACATCCCAGAGGGCGCGGGGTACCGCAACCTCGTGCGCGAAATGCCGGCCAGCGGCGGAGTTCCGCAGACCGGAAGATAATTCCGCAAATTGCGCTGCGGCGAAGAAAAGCGGCTCGCCCGGAATGGGCGAGCGCGCTAAGAGCGACCCCATAAACGCTCGTTCATGAACCGACTTCGGTCGGACCAGGTGGAGGAAGAAGAACGATGGTCGGAATCGTGGCCTATGGCGCTTATGTGCCGCGCCTTCGTCTCAACCGTCAGGCCGTCTATGACGCCAACAAGTGGTTCGCCGCCGGCCTGCGCGGCCTCGCCAAGGGCGAACGCTCGATGGCCAATTGGGACGAGGACTCGATCACCATGGCGGTCGAGGCGTCGCGCGACTGCCTGACCAGCCACAAG